>JAHWIN010000010.1 GCA_019322475.1 Candidatus Woesearchaeota archaeon | reverse complement strand
CCACCAAAAAAACCGAAAACATTATAAATCAATTAACCACTCTTTAGTAGTATATGGCATATGTACATGGACATCCTCAAAATACAATAAAAATATTGGATACTACTCTATCTGAGAACCATGAGGGCGTTGGAAAGCCTGTCACTAATAGGGACATCGCTGAAAAAATAGCGGCAATAAGCTCTCTTCCATCAAGATACCATCCAAGCAGGTATGACAGGGGCCCCCATGTAATGGAAGGGACATGGGGAAACATAGTAAATTGGCGTATGACCTCTGAAGAAGACCAGGCCGTAGAATACGTAGAATCCCTCCCAGACCTTTTGTTCATGATACTTTCTGAAGGGAAAGAGGCATTCAACAACATGGGCGGCCTTAAGATGTCAGATGTTGTAGGCATCTACAACTTCAGGCACACAGGCCTGCTTGCACATAAGGCCCACAACCTTGCAAAGGGCACAGAGGGATGCATGCAAAGCCCTGAAGGAGGGGAGCTTGCATCCAAATACCAAAGCCTTCTTAACAACGCCCCTGATCTGGTTGCCCTTGCTATAGGGGACCTTCCCGGAATATATGCCATGGCCCAGCTCTCAGAAGACAAGGCCATGCTTTTAGCAAACACGGATTCTTATGCTATGGTAAGCCGGGATGCAGAAAGAGGAAACATACCTGTAAAAGAATATATAAACAGGGTAATCGGTGAAGAGCTTTTACACCTCATAAGAAGGGGAAATCCTACGATATCAGAAGAGATAGCAGTAAGAAATTACCTTATAGACATATACTCATCCTTAGCCCAAAAGACGCACGACCAAAAGGCAAAAGAAGGCTACAACAATATGATAGCTGCCCTGGAAAAAGACCTTGCCACAGTAAGGCAGCGCTACTCTAAATTATACTCAGCAAGCCTAAGCTCGCTCATAAGCCTATATCTGGAAGACCCTTCAGAGCTGGAATGCCTCCTCACAGCAGAAGCTGCAGATAATGGGCTAAAAGAATCAGAGATAGCAGGCTATGTCTCAACAGCGCTTAAGCAGATAGCATATGCTGCTGAAAAAGGCCAAAACAAAAGCTCAAGATCAGAAAGGTCAGCTACCTACACGAAATATTCTAAACAGGATCAGCAGAACAAAAGTGAAGATCCTGATTCAGGAGAAACCGTGGAATCAGATGATGAAGGGCTAGAAGATACAGGCCCTATTGAAGGTATATGTGAATGCGCTGATACAGATGGAGATACAGGAGACGCTGATGCAGGAGGAGAATAACCTTCTCTCTAAATTATATCAAAACCCTGTTTCCAAAACATTAATCCCTAAAAACAATCTAAGAAATCCTTCACTCGATAACAACCTTGTTGGATATGCTCTGGCCGGGCATCCCTCTCTCAAACAGCACCCTTAAGGCCCCGCTATTTCCGTGGGCGCTTCTGACCTCTCCCTTGATCTCTTTGCCTGCAGGGCTTTTCCATGTAACTTTCTTCCCGACAAGCTCACTTGCCTTCTCCCTGCTCTCCACATTCTTGACTACAACGATCATCTGGTTGGTGGTCTGTGTTTTCCTTCCTCTCTTGAAGTTTTTTATCACGCCTTCCATATTAATCCTTAGAATTAGTAGCCGATTTAAAAAGCTTTCTTTTTGATGTTCTTTTTTCCTGTGTTTTTTGTGGAATCCCCACCTTAATGAACATTCCAAACCTTATTTTCTTTTCCAAGTGTTTTTCTGCAATCTCTTCTGATATGTCAATCACGCTCTGTTCTATATCTATTTTAAGGTTTGGAGTTGGAGTGCTGGAGTGCACCCCCTCTAAGTTCACAGTAAGGTTTATAAATTTGATAGCATTTCTTACAATTATGGTAGGCCCACCTAATAATAAAAATAATCTCCCGTCGGAAAAAAAATATAATGCTGTATTCCCTCCACAAGATAGGGCTAATCTTGAAGCTATAATGGACTATACTAGAATTGATAATGTTTCGGAGGTATTGAGGGGTGTGGTTAAAGTAGTACGTTTATTCACCAAACTTTATGATGCGGGCTACTCGTTTCATGCAGACAGAACTAACCCAAATGGAACAATGGACACTATTCCTTTATATGACTCTACCTTTTTCCCCCTTAGGGTTGAAAAGAAAAAGCCCGAATAGGAATTTTTCCTAGAATCCTTCAAATTAACCTTTCCACTTCAATACTTAAAAAGGCTTATCTGAAGGGAATAAATCCTCACGTTTATGCAAGGGTATAATTCCCGCCTGATTACTTAAAAATGAAATTTTCAAATTATTGAATAATCCCTAATTTTAGGGCAAGGATTAGGCAATTTGCTATTTTGGATTTTTTTCAAAATTATGCCTTTTAGTAGATTTACTCATCTTGATGTAGCTATAAAAAGGCACCCACTTTTAAGATTTCTGTTGCAGAGTATGCCATGTACATCACTAGCTATATGCACAAAGTATCCTGTAGGATTCATTGGGTCAGCAGTTCCAAGCTTATGCTGGAATGAAAGTTTTAACTCACCGCTTCTCATTACAGCAGTACCATTGAAATAGCAGTGGGCGTATTGTTGGCCCCCTAATATACCAAGCACGACCGGATGATTTATGAATCCTTTCTCATTATATAAACCGCTCTTAAGGTTTAGATCATTAAAAGGGATCACAACAGCATAGTCCCCGAACGGATCATCGTTCTTACCTCTCTTTATATCATCAATATGAAAAAGCCTTCTATCGCTTTGAATCAGGCCGTCAATCTGTTCCTGTGTATATCCAACGTACTCTCTGTTCTCCTGAACATGGCTCCTGACTATTTCAGGGGTGACCAGGACATCCCTGTGTAAGACCATCACTATGCCTTCGTTTTTTCCTACAAAAAGCCCCTTAGTATCAAGGCCTATAACGATCTCAGTGAGGGTGGTATAACAGTTTTGGTTGAACTGGTGATACTCAAGAGCATTATGTTTTGCTGCGACCAGATAGGGGGCTGTCACAGAGACAGTTCCCCTATTTGCCCATTCTATTATTTTTTCAAGACCCAAAGCAAGGTCAACATTAGCATAGTGCCAATTATGTTCGATAAGAGATTCTACACTCCGTCCATGCGCCTCAGGAAATTGTTTTCTTTTTTTCGGCTTGCCTGTAAATCTTCTTTTTGGATTATGATAATGATCTCTCTTATAGCTATGACGCATTTTATCTTAAGCCTCCAATGGATATGTCGAATGACAGGCAGATTAAATATCTTTTCTTTTTGGGGATCTGGATATAAAAAAAGAATGTCAGAGAGAAAGAGGGACTTCCGGAAGGAAATCTTAGGAAATGAATTGCAAAATATTTATTCAACACGGGAACAAAAAAATCAAATCCCCCAGCCAAACATAAGCCATTTCAAGCCAAACTGATTACTTCCTCGGCCCGAATTTTCTTCTCACCCTAATCCTTTGATTCCCAAACGAATGCTTTCTTAACCCTCCTCCAGGTATTCTATCATTGCCTTCACCAACAGGCATACCTCTATAAATGTGAAACGTTTTTCTACCTTTCTCCTGCCCCCCACTCTTTATAGAATGCTCCCTTAATACACCTCTGCCACCACCCTCAGTCAAGTCTCCGGATACAGTATGGATACCTTCAAAATAATAATCTAAGATTGTAGAATTATCGACTGCCCGCTCAAGGCTAAACCAATCTTTATTGATGAGGAGTTTTCCATAAACCTCTCCAGGTATAAATAAAGAATCTTCCTGAAAACCTCCACAGCAAAAAAAAACACCATTAATCTTTTTGCCAACCTCTCTACTAGCCTTCTCCTTATACAAAAGCCTTACAACTTTATCAAAATCACGATTGATATCAAGCTTATTAAGTTTCATCTCAACCCTAAATGGGCTGTAAAGACTATCTTCCAACCCAGAACATGCAAGATTGTCTGAGCCACAAGAGACAACAACAAGGTCATATATGGGATGGCCTCTTTTTCCATTTGTAATTATATTCCTTAACCCATTCCTCAATTGGATATATTTATCATGGTCCGCTTCTTCAATCCCTGCTATGTGAAGCAAATTTTCTTCAACATCTTTATTTCCTTTTATTAAGATGCTTCCGATAGTGCCTCTATTAATGTCTCTGCCTCTTATCCTAACCACCTGATTGCTTCCCTTATAGCTGGCTAACAGGCTCACAAGGCACCCCTGCCCATAACTCCCCCCGCCATAGACAAGAACAGCTGCAAAATTATCTTTTACCGCTTTTTCAATACCCTCTCTAAATCCATCTACCCCCAGAATCCTATACCACTCATCCCTGTAAGCTTTAGATATGTT
>JAHWIN010000009.1 GCA_019322475.1 Candidatus Woesearchaeota archaeon | reverse complement strand
GCATAATCCTTCAGGCTGATCTGCCCTTTCCTTTTTCCCTGTTTCACCTTTACCTTACCGGGGTCCTGCCCCACCTGGCTTTTCAGGCTGGCTGCAGCCTTGCTCCCTATTATCTGGGCCAGCTTCATAAGGTCAGCCTCTTTAACATCCTTCATGTCCTTGATGCTGTTCTTATAGAGCTTTCTTGCCCTTACCCTTCCTATCTGCCTGAACTTAAGCAGCGGAATTAGCTCCTCTTTGACCCCGTTCTTGAGCCTTATCCTCAACTTCATGATCTCCTTCAGAAGGGGCTGCATCTTGAGTATCCTGGCCAGCTCCTCTGCTGAATACAATAGCCAGTCTGCTATGTTCAGCTTAGCCCTTATCTCTCCCGGCCTTATGCTGTAGTTTTCCAGCAGGTATTCCTCATCCTTCTCATCTATCCATTCCTCGAAGAACATGGCTGTCTTTATGGAGTCAAGGAAATCAGCATATTCAGGGTCATACTGGTCAGGCTCATCTTCAAGAAGATACTCCTGATTCTTTATCAGCTCTTCCTGCACCTTCTCAAACTCGCTCTTCCTGGCCTTCAGCGATGGCCTTAGCTCAAGGCTGTTCGATATCATATGAAGAAAAGAGAAAGAAGATATCTTCCTGCCTGCAGAGGACCTTATGCATGATATCAGCCTGTTGGCTGTCAGCGGGTCTACATAGAGCTCTGCTGCCCTCTTTCCCAATGGTGTAGCCCTGTACCTTTCATCGCCAAGCTCATCTGCATTTTCAAAATCATCCTTAGACCCTTCCAGGAATCCCCACTCATCAAGCAGCCCAAGCATGCTCTCTATCTTCTGCTGCAGCTCAGAGGTGTCTGCAAACTGGAACGCCCAGAACGTCTTTGAAAAAAAATCAAAGATATCCTTCTTGGTATTGACAAAATCAGAGGCTATCAGGCTCAGTATATAGGTCCTTAAGACAGGCTCTACAGCAAGCTTTGAGTATATCTCTTCAGGCTCCCCCAGCATGTACCTGTCAAAAAGCTTTTCTTTTTCATCCTCTGACCTTGCGATCATGATCGCTTCCCCTTTTTTGTCATATCTTGGCCGTCCCGCTCTCCCTGCCATCTGCAGGAACTCAAGGACAGGGATGAACTGAAGGCCCCTTGGGCCGTACCTTCTCAGGTCTTTTAGGATTACCCTGTAAGCAGGCAGGTCAAGCCCAAAAGCAAGAGTGGGGGTTGAGCAGATAACCTTTATAACCCCCTGCCTGAAACTCTCCTCTATGATATCTTTCTGCTTTGCATTAAGGCCTGCATGATGAAACGCAGCTCCCTGCCTTATGCACATTGAAAGCCTTTCGCACTGCTTTGTCGGCCTTGCCAGGCAGTTAAGTGTTTTTTCAGACAGCTCTCTCAGCCCCTTATCCTCTTTTTTCAGGGCCATGCTGATATCCTCAGCAGCCTTCTCTGCGCTCCTTTTGGAATTTGCGAATACCATCGCCTGCTTTCCTGCATTGACAGTATCTATAGCAAGGCATATCGCAGGGTTGTCAGACACTTTTCTTATGCTCAATCTCATGATCTGTGCAATTGAAACATGATATATAAGCTTATCCTTAAGCTGATTTGAAATATGCTCTTCCTGATCCATGGTTTTGCCAAATACAAATACAAAATGTTTATAAATGTACTATCCAAATAAAAATTATGCGAAGCCTGAAGAAAGATGTAAAAGATATCAAGAGGCTTAACCAGATAATCCTTATCCTGGCCAACCAGGGCTTTGGATCCTTCTTGAAAAGGATAAGCCTTAAGCGCATATTCAGGAAAAAAGACCTTATAGATAAAGGAAAGCCTGAGAGGCTGAGGGAAACCCTGGAGAAGCTTGGCCCTACATTCATAAAGCTTGGCCAGATATTAAGCTTGAGGCCTGACCTTATCCCCAAGGAATATGTCAAGGAGCTTAGCAAGCTTCAGGACATGGTCCCTCCTTTTCCTTACGAAGAGGCTAAAAGCCTGGTAGAGAAAGAGCTTAAGGGCCCTTTGAGCTCTATGTTTAAGAGCTTCAGCAAAAAGCCCATAGCATCTGCATCCATCTCCCAGGTGCATAAGGCAGTATTGGCTGACGGCAGGGTAGCTGCTGTCAAGGTCCAGCGGCCTGACGTAAGGGATACTATGGAGAGAGACATAGAGATAATGTTCTATCTTGCCAGGCTTCTGGAAAAGCATTCAAGAAAGATAGCAGCATACCATCCTGTCAGGATCATACAGGAGTTTAAGGAATGGACAGAAAAAGAGCTTGATTTTAGGATCGAGGAAAAGAATGCTAAAAGGTTCTACAGGAACTTCAGGGGCTCAAAAACGATAAAGATACCTAAGGTTTTCAGCGAATACTGCACAAGCAGGGTATTAGCTTCAGAGTTTATAGATGGTGTCGAATTGAATAATATATCCAGTATCAAAGGGAGAAAAGGGTATGATATAAGGAAGATAATGAAAAACGGCTTTGATTCTATGCTTACTCAGGTATTTGTGCATGGCTTTTTTCATGCAGACCCCCACCCCGGCAATATACTTATCCTTAAGGGAAACAGGATAGACTTTGTGGATTTTGGCATTGTAGGCTATTTTAAGGGGGACCTGAAGAAGAGATCAGTCAATATTTTTTATGGCATAGTTGAAAATGATGCAGGAGCAATAGCAGACACTTTCCTCGAGATGGGCATGGCTGATGAGAGTGAGATAGACATAGACTCATTCAGGGATTCGATAAGGAAGGTTATCGAGCCGTTGCAGAAAAGCAGGCTGAAGGACATCAAGGTAAGCTATGTCCTTGAGGAGGTCCTTGACATAGCCCTGAAGCACCATGTCAGGCTGCCGCTTGATTTTATCCTTTTCGGAAAATCCTTGGTTGAGATGGAAGGGGTGGCATTGGAGTATTACCCTGATTTCAGGCTCATAGAAAGCTCCAAGCCGTTTATAGAAAGATTGATAAAGAAAAAGATCAGCCTTTCAGCTATGGCAGGGAACATAAAAGGCGGTTTTGTGAAATACAGCAGGCTCGTAAAGCAGCTTCCTGACCAGCTTAGTTCTGCATTGAAGAAGATACAGAAAGGAACGTTCAAGATAGACATCGAGGACACAGACATAAACACCCTTGCTGTGGATATCGACAAGTCAAGCAACAGGCTGACTTACGGCATACTTACAGCAGCCCTTCTTATAACAGGGGCACTGATGATAACGATAGGAAAGCCGGTCTTATATGATATCCCTTGGGTATCATTGCTGTGCTTTTCAGCAGCTTTGATATTTTCGCTTATGCTTTTTGTTTCGATGAAAAAAGAAAAATAAAAAGAGGTGATACGGATGGCAGACATCGTAAAGAAAGGCCTGTTGACCGCTATAGGGACAGCAAGCTTTGCTGCCCAAAAGGCGGATAAGCTGCTAAAAAGTGCAGTTAAGAAGGGGCTTATGAGCACCAAGGATGCAAGAACCTTGGTCAAAAAGCTGGCTAAAGAGGCTGAAATGGAAGGCAGGAAAGTCCAGAAGATGCTTTCTGCAGAGCTGAAAAAGCAGGCTAAGAAGGCAAAGCCGGCTATGAAGAAGGGAAAAAAGACAGCTAAAAAGGCCATTTCGACTGCTAAGAAAAGAGTAAAGAAAGCGCAGAAAAAGGCAGAAAGAAAAGGAAAAAGCGTCGTAAGAAAGGCAGCAAAAAGATTAAGGTAAGATGCCTTTAGCAGTAACCCATGTATTGCTGACCATAATAGCGATAGACATATTCAGGGACTACTTTCTTAAGGACAAGAAGCTGATCCCCCTGAATTTTGTCTTTATAGGGGGGATAGCAGGGCTTCTTCCGGACATAGACATCCCTCTCTTTTGGGCCCTTTCAGCATTTAATGGCGGGATGAGCTGGTTCCATGGGACATTTACCCACATCTTCCTGATACCTGCAGTTATAGCTGTAGCTTCAGTAGTGTCTTACAGGTATAATAAGAAAGCAGGTATCCTTTTAGGGGTCATAGCTTTCGGCTATTCATTCCACATACTTCTTGATTTCATTTTCTATGGCTGCAACCTCTCTCCTTTCTGGCCTCTCTTCGATACAGGCTTTAAGGGCATAACAAATATACTTCACCTGAGAAACATGGAGATGGGGCTTGACGCATTTATCCTTTTGGGATGGCTCTGGCACGAAGAAAAGACGCATAAGATATATGATTTTATATGAAAGTTGTTATTAGTCTATGGGAGTATGGATGGATAAAAAACAGATCACCCCGCCTCCCCGATCTCCTTATCGACCTCTTCCTTCGTCTTTCTTAATATTATGTCTATATCCCCGAAATGCTGCTGCTGGAATATGTCTATCTTCCTCTGGTTTGTAAGGTGCAGCAATGGGACAAACGTGCATATCCTGTCTTCTTTTGAGCCTGAAGGGGCTAGCTCTGAGAACTTGAGGCTGTTTTTCCTGTGCTCCCAGAAGAAGCACTTTATCTTCCCGTAGATGTCCTTTATCACCTCAGAGATGTCTTTTTTCTTTTCAGGTATCTCCATCCTCATTGGAGGGATGCTTTTCAATACCCTTCTTCTTTTTACCTCTAATGCCTTTTCCAGGGCCCCCATCAGGTCATATATAGAGACCTTCCTTTTTCTTGGCTGTGGCGTCCTGGGGATAAGGTTTTTCGGGATGTCTTCTTTTAGCCTTGGCTCCATATCCTCTTCAAAATCCAGAAGCTCACCTTCCTCCTGCTCTGATATCAGCTTGTCAAGGTATTCTATGTCCTCCCCTACAAGCTTGTTTGATTTTATCTTAAGCAGGATAGCGGCTGCAAGAAGCATCTTGCCTGAAACCCTGAAGTCAAGCTCCTTGAGCTTTTTTATGGCTTCTATATATTTTTTTGTCAGCAGCGAGATGTTTATGTCCCAGGGATTCATCTCCTCAGACCTTATAAGCTGCTGCATGATATCCTGCCATGTAACCTCATCCTTTTCAAACAGGAGCTCAAATATCTGCTCATGCGGCTTTTTTTCCGGATCGATGGCAAGTGTCTGCTGCATAGGGTTAAAGCAAAACCCTAAATATAAAAAGCTTTTTATATGATGCTCCAATTCACAACAGCTATAAGGGCCCATGGTCTAGTGGTTATGACAACACCCTTACAAGGTGTAGATCCCCAGTTCGATCCTGGGTGGGCCCATCGTTTTCATTATCGATGCGCCAGTAGTCCAGTGGTTAAGATACGGCCTTGCCAAGGCTGTGACCCGAGAATCCCGGCTTAGCTGGGATCGGGATTTCGAATCTCGGCTGGCGCACCTTATTTTTTCTATAGAAAAGTTTATATATAAGCTTATATAAGCTTATATAAAATATGCCGAAGCAGATAATCTCGATGAATGTTGATTCTAAGGTCTATTCTACCTATTCTAAGGTATGCAGGGAAAAAGGGATAATAATGTCAAAGCAGGTGGAGAACTTCATGAAGAAATTTGTAGGGGCTGATAAGAGATGAGGAAAACTATTGCCGTATCGGTCATGCTCTTTACAGCTGCCGCTCTTATCCTTCCTGCTCTTGCCTATGCCGTCAAGGTGGATCATAAGGTAGAGGCAGGGCTTGAATCAGGCAGGGAGGTTCCTGTCATAGTCATGCTTGCGGATGACCCTTCTATAGATGCAGGCTCATTCCTTTCTGCCAGGATGGCAAGAAGGGAGCTTGAGGAAGAAAGGCTTGAAAGGGTAAGGGCAGGCGTCAAAAGAAGGCAGGACAGGGTGCTGTCAGGGCTTAAGATTAAGGATGGAGATAAGGAAAAGAGGGCCTACAGGAATGAAGCCCTTGCTCCTGATAAGAGAGAAGCTGCCCTTTCTGTCTCTGAAGGATATGATTTTAAGCTTAAGAGAAGATACTCGATAATCAACGGCTTTGCCGGCAATGCCACAAGGGAAGGCATAGAGAAGCTTAAGGACGACCCTGATGTTGCCAGGATAGCTTATGATGAAGTAAGGCAGCTGAGCCTTTCAGTAAGCGTACCTCAGATCGATTCAGATGGCCTGTGGGCTTTGCAGCCTGACGGCCTTAACCTTACGGGGATAAACCAGACCATCTGTGTTATCGATTCAGGGATAGACTATACTCACCCTAACCTTGGAAACTGCAGCACTGAAAACTTCACTTCAGGCAACTGCGGCAAGGTCCTCTCAGGATGGGACTATGAGAATGATGATAATGACCCCCGGGATGACCACGGCCACGGCACTCATGTTGCAGGGATAGCAGCCTCAAACCACAGCAATTACACCGGAGTAGCCCCTGATGCCAGGCTTGTAGCTTTGAAGGTATGCGACAATTCAACCGAAGGCAGCTGCTCTGTCAGCAACATAGTTAGCGGGCTCGACTGGTGCATAAATAACAAGAGCAAATTTAACATATCTGTAATAACCATGAGCCTTGGTGGAGGTGCTTACAGCGCAGCGTGTGATGACGAGATAGATGCCAATGCATCAAACAAGGCAGTATCTAACGGCATATTTGTCTCTGCAGCTGCAGGAAACAGCGGCCTTGACGGCCAGATAGCTGCTCCTGCATGCGCCTCTAACATCACTTCAGTGGGAAGTGTCGACAGCAGCGATAGTATAGTCTCCACATCCAACAGGGCGGCATTCAATACTGTATTTGCTCCCGGAGGAAGCATAACCTCAACAGTCCCGTTTTCAGGCACTACCACCCATTATGCCTCAAACGGCCTAAAATCTTTAGGAGGCACCTCTATGGCAACCCCTCATGTAGCCGGGCTTGCAGCTTTGATGCTCCAGTTCAACTCATCATTAAACCCTCTGGAGATAAGAAAGGCTATGAACGATACAGGAAAGGTCATAGGAGCAACCACATATAAGAGGATAGACGCCTTGGCAGCTATACACTCTATAGATACTAAGCCTCCTGCATGGTCGGCTAATTCTACAAACAACACCTTCCCAAAGAAAGGGGAAAAAGTCATGTTTAACGTAACCTGGAACGATACTATCGGCCTGTCTTTTTACATATTCTCCTGGAACGATACAGGCTCATGGGTGAACATAACCAATGGCTCATTAAGCGGGACCTTTCAGGCTGTAAGCGTAAACAGGACGATAAGCTCTACAAGGGGAAAAAATGTTTTTTGGAGGTTCTATTGCAATGACACAGGAGGCAACTGGAACATGACAGACGAGTACAGCTTTGCAGTGCAGAACTCTATCCCGTCCATAGGGAACATCGTCTTAAACTCTACAAACGACCTAAACAGGGCTGGCAGCAACCTTACTGCTTATTTCAGCTATTCTGACGCAGATAATGATACAAATACTCTGAATGAAACAAGATGGTACAACAACAGCATACATGTAACAGCCCTTGACAACCTTACATCAATAAGCAGCGGAAACCTTTCCAGAAATGATGCATGGCTGTTTTCTGTCAGGTCTTATGACAGCCATAACTGGAGCATCTGGTATAATTCAAGCAACATAACGATCACAGCAAGGCCTTTGACCCACCCAACATTGTTTTCTGTCAGGGATTATGATTCAGACGGCAACATAGAGATAAACTGGAGCGATGACGGGAATGAGACATCTGAAAGCTACAGGCTTTACAGGTTCAGCAGCAATATAACCTCGATAAGCAGCTCTGTCACAAACCTTTCTGCAGGCATACCTGCAGGGACCCAGTTTTATGAGGATAACACCACTTCAAACGGAACTTCCTATTGGTACACGTTGGTCACTGTCGACTCTGCAGGGAACTATAATGACAGCATCTTTTCAAGCCCGCTTAACGGAACTGCAAATGACACTATAAGCCCGAAGATACCTTCAAACTCTACAGTAACAGCCTCAGGCGCCACTGCAACATTGATATGGAGCAATGTCAGCAGGGACATACAGGGAAGCCCTGACTTCTATGGGCTCCGATATGTGATATACTACGGGACAAATTTTAACTCTTCAGCAGCCTTGGCTAATGAGTCGATAACCGGCTACAGCACCTCTACCGTTTCTGTAAATTACACGACAATATCAGTGACAAGCTCAGGCACCTACCATTTTGTCATAACGACCATCGATGACGGGAACAATAAGAACCTCACTCTTGATTACCCCTTAAATTATGGCAACGCCACATTGACATATACAGCGCCTCAAACCTCTGATGGAGGCGGAGGAGGCGGTGGCGGAGGTGGCGGAGGAGGCGGAGGAGGCGGTGGCGGCTTTGCCCAAAAGGTTAACCTGGACATAAAGCCGGACTTTAAGGACGGGGGCCATACCCTAAAGCAGACCCAGGGCGATGAGGCAAAATTCAGCCTTAACGATGAGCAATATACTGTGAAAGTAGCCCAGCTGAAGCAGGATTCAGTGACGATAAGCCTGGAAGGGGCTTCATCCATATTTAAGGCAGGCGATGTAAAGGAGTTCGATGTTGATGATGACGGCCGTAATGACCTTTCTATAGCCTTGAGCAGGATAGACGGGGGAAGGGCAGAGATAACCTACAGGATGTTTGCTGAAGATCTGAAGGAGAAGCCTGGAGAGGGGGAGCCTGAGAAAACCCTTCAGGCAGAAGAGGCATGGGAAAAAGAGGAGGAATGGGACAGGCTTAGCCAGGACAGGGAGGAAGAGAAGAGGTTTAACTGGTCTTTGTTCATAGCTATGATAATGTCAACCCTGCTTATAGTGGTTTTTATAATATTCCATAAGGAGGCGATGTTGAAAAGTTAACCGTCTGTGCCATGAATGCCGTTAATGCCTTAGAAAACCTTGTTTTCTAAAACCGCAGGCATTCATGGCATGGCCAGGACGTCTTAGCTTGCGAAGCAGGGTAAGAGGTTAGAAAGGCGAAGCTTTTCAAAGCGAGATGACCAGGTTGCCATACGAAGTATGGCGTTCTGGTCAGCGTAGTAGGGTAACTTTTCAATATCGCCCATAAGGATGTATCATCGCATTAGGAATACCTTATCGTTCTCCCTGGCTGTGAATCCAATCTCTACACCTATCTTCTGTCCTTTTTTTGCGGCATCCGCTTTTCTGCCTTTTATCTCGATAGAAGACACCCTCTGAGACTTAACCCCTGTCTTGTTTCCCTGGAGCATTATCTCGTCACCCAGCTTTAATCTTCCTGCTTCCAGGAGGATCTCTGCTGCCTTTGCCTTCTTGTAATAGTTCAGCACCTTCCCAAGATATGTTTTCTTCCTTGTTGCTTTGCTCCCATATGACCTGCTCCATTCCCCTGCTGGCTTTCCCATGTAAAATCCTGTGGAAAATCCCCGGTTATAGGCTGACCTTAGCTTTTCTTTCAGTTTTTTCCTGCCAGATCCTGGATGGTCTATAGCTTCCCTATAGCACTCTGTTGCTGTTTTTACATATTCAGGGCTCCTGTTCCTCCCCTCTATCTTGAACGAGCAGATGCCTGCCTTTATCAGCCTGCTTATTATATCTATAGTGCATAAGTCCTTTGGGCTCATCACATAATATTTTCCAAGCTCAAACTCATGCCCTTCTTCAGCATCCTTTATGATATATTTCCTCCTGCACGGCTGGAGGCACTCCCCTCTGTTGGCAGACTTATTGAAAACCTCCTGGCTTAGGAAGCACCTTCCTGAGACCGATACGCACATGGCCCCGTGGACAAACGTTTCTACCCCCACCTTCAACCTCTTATGTTTTATCTTTTTGATTATATCCGTTATCTGTTCCAGGCTAAGCTCCCTTGCAAGGTTGACCCTTTTTATGCATCTAAACCGTTTTTTTAGTGCTTCGATAGCCTCAAAATTGCTTATAGACGCCTGCGTTGAAAGGTGTACAGGCATCTTTAGCTTTTCGCATATGCTTATGACAGAGAAATCCCATGCTATAACAGCATCTATCTTTTCTTTCTTCAGCTTTACCAGAAGTTTTTTTACTTTTTCTATCTCATCGCCGTATATGACTATGTTCAGCGTGAAATAGGCCTTTACATTATTCTTATGGCATAACCCAATAACCTTTTTGATCTTTTTTATCTCGAAGTTCTTGGCATTGGCCCTCATGTTGAACTCTTTAACTCCGAAGTATACAGCATCTGCTCCTGCATCTATGGCTGCTTTCAGGCTTACAGGATCCTGCACAGGGCTTAACAGTTCAGGCTTCATTTTTTTCATACCTTTATTGGATCAGATATCCCTTATATCAGCTATCCTTATATCCTCTTCCATCCTGGGGCATGCTGTATTGACCCATGCCTCTATGAAAGGGAAGTTTTCCAGTTGAGAGTAATCGATGGTATCTGCGATAAAGGTATAGAACCTTTTGTCCCTGTACTTCTTCCTCAGCCTGTCCTCTTCAGCCCATAGCTTCTTTAGGCCGTAATGCTGTCCCGGCTTTGCTGAAACCAATACCCCTATATTCTCTGAATGGAGGAATTTAAGAAGCGCTGTTTTTTTCCTTTTTTTATACTCTTTGATATCCTGCTCTTTTACCTTATCAAACGTTTTACTTATCGGGTTGAACGTGAATACGGTTTTTTTTGTCTTTATAGCTATGCCCAAAGGATGGAACTGCCCGTCACCTATATAGAGGAACGCATCTACCTTATTTTGCATCTTTTCTGCATTTTTTGCATTGCAGCCAAGGACCTGCCCCCCTATGATGGCCCTGCCAGCTAGCTGCTTTTTTATATCCTGCAGGCTGCCAAGGAACTGTATCGAGCTTACCAGGCCTATTTTTTCAGGGAGCCTTTTTTCTATATCCCTGCCTATCTTTATATGGCCTTTATATCTTCCTTCTATAAATATAGTTTTCATTATGCATACAAAATCTGCAGTATTTTTAAGTTTTTCTAAGGGACCTCATGCTATCAGCTATAATCTGCTGAGGTTAAGGAAATGATAGAAAAAGAAGCACCAAAGGTATAGAGATGATGGACATCAGCGTCCCTATAAAGACCACCGAGGCCACAAGCTCAGGATTTCTGCTGTATTTTTGGCATAG
>JAHWIN010000008.1 GCA_019322475.1 Candidatus Woesearchaeota archaeon | reverse complement strand
TTTTCAACTATGCTTATAACTTTCTGGGTTATGCCTATAAGCTCGTGTTTTCTTGATGTAGACAGGGTTATGGTCTCCATTGCAAAAAAGAAGGAAGACAGGATATATAAAATTTTGCAGAGATATGCCTCCTAGAAACCAGCAGTACGCCTACCATAACTTCGGATCTGATGGAAGCCATAGAAAATTATTTATAATGATGGAGATATGATCATAGGATGGCAAAACAATCTTTCTTACTTGTAAGCCTAAGGGAGGACAAGGCTAAGGAACTGGCTAATGTAATATCGAATGATAGCTGCAGAAAGATACTTGATTACCTTACCAAGAAAGAGGATGCCACTGAGTCTGAGATATCAAAGGAGCTTGAAATTGCAATATCAACTGTGCATTACAACCTGAAGCAGCTGATGAGGTCAGAGATAATAAATTGTGAGGAGTTCCATTACAGCAAAAAAGGGAAGGAGGTAAACCACTACAAGCTGGCGAACAAATATATAATCATAGCACCGAAGACAACCTATGGGATCAAGGAGAAGCTAAGGATGGTGCTTCCTGTAAGCCTGCTTGCACTTATAGGTACTGGGCTTATCCATATCTACAGCAGATATTTCATGCCTGCAGGGAAGGCTGTGAAGGAAGCGGCACAGGATGCTAAGTGGGCTGCAGCAAGAGGCGGAGGCTCATTAGGGGAGCCATTGATGGAAGCTGCAGAAAGGCCTATAGTAGACGGTGTTTTTGAAAAGGCTGCAGAAGAAGGGGCAAGAGGAATCATAGAAAAAGCTCCTGAGGCTGCTGCAGGGGCCTTAAGGGCTGCGCCTAACTATGCCCTCTGGTTCTTAGCAGGGTGCTTGTTTGTCATTGCAGCCATAATCATCATCGAGGTTATCAGATCCAAAAAAAAGAGGGTGATATCATGAAAAAGTACCTTAAATGCATATTCATGGTCTTTTGTATGCTTTTGGCGGCCCTTGCTGCAGGTTGCGGGAAGGAAAAAAAGACTGCAGGAACAGGGAGAATGACAGGGGAGGAGCTGACCAGTGAAAAAGGGTGCATCAGAGACGAGGATTGTGCTATAGGCGGATGTTCCGGAACAGTATGCCAAAGCAGATATGCCGAGCCTGTAAGAACAATGTGCATTTTCCTTCCTGAGCATGAATGCTATAAGGAGATAAGCTGCGGTTGTTTAGAAAGGGGATGCCAGTGGGAAAAAACGGATGAATTTGAAAATTGCGTAAGAGAAGCCAGGGGGAATTGAAGATTATCAGGACATATCAAATACTTTTTAAACAGGGTTATCTTTTATCTTTAGCATGAAAACAATAATAGTTACAGGCTCTGTAGGTAGCGGCAAGACTACACTAAGCAGAAGGCTGGCTAAAAAGCTAAAATTCAGGCATGTTGATGTAAGCAGGATAATAAAAGAAAAAAGGCTTTCTGAAGGGTATGATAAAAGGAGGAAGTGCTCAATAGTGGATATAAAGAAGCTGAATAAGGCCCTGGGAGAAAAGATAAAGGAGATGGAGAAAGAGGGTGAGAAAGGGGCAATAATAGATTCCCACCTTTCACATTACCTGCCTAAGAGATATGCAGATATATGCATCTGCACAAAATGCAGCCTTAAGGCTTTAGAGGGGAGGCTCAAAAAAAGAGGGTATGATAAAGATAAGGTTAAGGAGAATGTAGAATGCGAGGCATTTGATGTCTGCCTGAACGAGGCTAAGGAGGCGGGACATAAGGTTGTTGTTATAGATACTACAAAAGGAATAAATATGAGTAATATTTCCAAAAAGGTACTATGGAAAAAATAAATCCGCAGGCAGAAGAGCTAAATGAAACGATAAAGAGAAGCAGCATGGCAGCTTATGGCCTTCTTTCTAAAAAAGGAAAGGCTATATTCTTCCCGAAGAGAGGGATATTATCACAAAGCGCAGAAGCCAAGGGAAAAAAGATAAATGCAACAATAGGGATAGCTTTAGAGGATGACGGGAGCCCTATGAGGCTTAAGCCTATAGCTGATAAAATCAAGCTTGACCCGAAGGATGTATTCCCTTACAGCCCAAGCTTCGGCATGAAAGAGCTTAGGGAGAAATGGAAAGATATGATGATAGAGAAGAACCCTTCATTAAAGGGAAAATGCATAAGCTTGCCTGTAGTCACAAACGCAATAACCCACGGCCTAAGCATCACAGGGTACATGTTTGTCGATGAAGGGGACAAGATAATACTTCCAGACCTTTTCTGGGGGAACTATAAGCTTATACTTGCAAACGGGTATGGCGCTATACTGGACACATTTGAAACATTTAAGGGAGACATGTTCAATGTTGACGGGCTAAGGGAGAAATTGAAGGAGGGTGCAGGGAAGAAGATCGTGCTTTTGAACTTTCCAAACAACCCTGCAGGGTACAGCCCCACTAAAGAAGAGGCTATAATGATCAGGGATGCTATCAAGGAGGCGGCTGAGAAAGGGAACAGGATATTAGCTATAGCAGATGACGCCTATTTCGGGCTTGTCTACAAGGAAGGTGTTTATACAGAATCTATCTTTTCTGAGTTTTCAGGGCTGCATGAGAATGTTTTAGGTATCAAGCTTGACGGTGCTACAAAAGAGGATTATGCCTGGGGCCTTAGAGTAGGGTTCATAACATACGGCCTAAAAAAAGGAAGCGAGGAACTTTATGGGGCTTTAGAGAGCAAGGCTTCAGGGGCTGTAAGGGGGAGCATATCAAATGATTCGCACCTTTCCCAGTCATTGGTCTCCTCTGCTTTCAGCGATCCAGGATATGATAAAGAAAAAAAGGAAAAAAGAGCGCTGCTGAAGAAAAGGTTTGATGAGGTTGAAAATGCCCTCTCTGCCCATAAGGAATATGAAGAGGAGTTTAGTGCGCTGCCGCATAATTCAGGCTATTTTATGTGCGTAAAGCTAAAGAATAAAGAAGGAGAGGAGATAAGGCAGAGGCTGCTGAAAAAGTACGATACGGGCGTGATAGCAATAGGGAATATATTAAGGATAGCATTTTCCTCTATAAAGACAGAATCTGTCAAAAAGGTCTTTGAGAACATTTATATGGCCTGCAAGGAGTAAATACAGTATGGGAAAATCCAGGGGGCGGCTGCATAAGATAATCGGGCATATACTTGCTATAACTGCCATATTCATAGTTGTTATAGTCTTTGGCGGGGCATATTATCTTGTCATCGCCCCTAATATGGTGCCTAAGCCCATCGTAGAGAAGCCTGTCCTTCCTGAAGATGGGCTAAAGACAATTGCTGAAGGGGGCACTGTCATAGAGGCTGAGCATATCAACTATCTCCTTAATGAGGCAGGGGGCTATAAGCTAAAAAAGCCGATAGGAACAGGCAGCTACCCCATAATGGAGGTCTGGGTAACAGATTCTGAAGATATGTTCTATGGCTATGTTGACAGGCATGAGATAGAAACTAAAAAGGGGAATGCCCGGGATGAGGATATAACCATAAAAGGAGACCAGGAAACAATCTATAATATACTTAACTCTGATAATGTTCTTGATTCTTTAAAAGAGGCCAAGGAAAATGGAAAGATAACTGTTGAACTGAAAAAAGACATGAAGGTTTTGGCTGCCAAAGGGTATCTTTCCATATATGACAGCATCAAGTAAAGGATGTTATCCTGTTATTTCTATAACATAACATATTTATATAGTATTGAAGCCCTAATCGAGAAAATGATCGACAAAAACATACTATGTGAGAAAGAGCTAAGGAAACTTGAGGAGCTTAAGAATCCCAAGGTTATGGAGATAGTTGAGAAATACACCAAGCACTGCAGGCCTTCCAAAGTTAAAGTCATAACTGACAGCGAAGAGGATGTTGATTATGTAAGGGAGGGAGCTATAACAAAAGGGGAGGAGAAAAAGACAAATATTGAAGGGCATACTATACATTATGACAATTACCAGGACCAGGCGCGGGACAAGGCAAATACCAGGGTGCTTCTTCCTAAGGGGAAAACGCTGAGCAAGCATATCAAGACAATAGACAAGGAAGAAGGTCTAAAGGAGATAATGGGCTTTATGGAAGGGTGCATGGAAGGCAAGGAGATGCTTGTGTGCTTCTACTGCCTTGGGCCTACAAATTCCAAATTTTCTATACCTGCCCTGCAGCTGACAGACTCTTTTTATGTCGCACATAATGAGGATCTACTATACAGGAAAGGGTACAGCGAGTTCAAGAGGCTTGAAGGGTCAGGAGATTTTTTCCATTTCATACATTCTGCAGGGGAGCTTGATGAAAGGAACACAACGAAAAACATCGACAAGAGAAGGATATATATCGACTTGGAGGATGAGAGAGTATTGAGCGTAAACAACCAGTATGGAGGGAACAGCGTAGGGCTCAAGAAACTGGCCCTGAGGCTGGCCATAAGCAGGGCCGCAAAAGAAGACTGGCTGTGCGAGCATATGTTCATAATGGGGGCAAGGCAGGCGGACAAGAACAGGATAACATATTTCAGCGGGGCATTTCCGAGCCTGTGCGGCAAGACATCCACTGCAATGATATCCGGACAGACCATCGTAGGGGATGATATAGCCTACCTAAGGATAGACGAGGGGGGAATATGCAAAGCAGTCAATGTCGAATGCGGGATATTCGGTGTGATAAAGGACATAAATGATGACGATGACCCTGTGATATACAAGACACTTACTACGCCCAGGGAGCTTATAATAGCCAATATCCTCGAACATGAAGGGAATCTTTACTGGCTGGGGATGGGCAAAGAAACCCCTAAAAAAGGAAATAACCATTCAGGGGAATGGTCTGAAGGGAAAAAGGATGATGACGGAAACACGATAGACATATCCCACAAGAATGCCAGATTTACATTAAGGATAAATGATCTTGACAATGCAGATTCCAGGGCTGACGACCCTGAGGGGGTCCCTATAAAAGGGATAATATATGGGGGGAGGGACTCTAACACCTCTGTTCCTGTTGCCCAAACCTTAAGCTGGGGGCATGGGGCCTTTGCAGGGGCTGCACTTGAGTCAGAGACGACGGCTGCAACACTGGGGCAGGAAGGGGAGCTTAAGCACAGCCCTATGGCCAACATGGACTTTTTGGTCATCCCTCTGGGAACATATATCGAGAAACACCTCAAATTCGGGGAAGACTGCGCCAACCCCCCTGAGATATTTACAACCAACTATTTCCTTAAGGATGAGAAAAGGAAGTTCCTTAACGGCAAGCTGGACAAGAAAGTATGGCTTATGTGGATGGAAGGGAGAGTGCATGGGGAATATGACGGAATTGAGACGCCTATAGGGCTCATCCCCAAGCATGAGGACCTAAAAAGGCTCTTTAAAGAGGTATTTGACAAGGAATACGGCGTTGATGAGTATGTCGAGCAGTTTTCTATAAGGGCAAAAAGATACCTGGACAAGCTGGAAAGGATAGAATCCATATATAATGAAGAAGAGAATGTTCCGGACATGTTCAAGAAACAGATGGACGAGCAGAGGCAAAGACTGCTGGATTCTATAGAAAGGTTCGGGAAGGATGTGATAAGCCCTCTTGAATTTTTGGGGCTTCATCCATAAAATCCTTCGGGGTTGCCATCGGCTCGCTCCGAGTTCTTGTTATTTTAAGAGCGGCCCCTCCCTTAGGTAAAGCATTTAGCCAAAGGCTAAATACTTCAATCCTCCCCATAGGGAGCAGGACTAATTGAAGTGTCCCACCCCAACTTAAGGAGAAGGTGCACAACCAACTACCGGTCAATCCTCCGCTGTGATTGGATTGATGAATGTATCGCTCACAAATTGATGGCAACCTTCATTTTATGGATGAAGCCAATTTTTGGGTTAGATTTATATACCCATTTTCTTTTTTCTTTGATTGGTTATTATGAAAACAGGCCTAACATCCTTAGAGATCCATTATCTGGTGAAGGAACTGGAATTTTTAGAGGGGAGCAGGGTTGACAATATCTATAACCCTAAGAAAGAAGAGATAATAATCCAGCTTTATGCCCCTGGAAAAGGAAAGCAGATATTAAGGGTGATATCGGGGAAGATAATGTATCTTGCTTCGTCTAAAGGGCCTGCTGAAGAGCCTTCAGGATTCTGCATGTTCCTAAGGAAGCATCTTGGCAATTGCAGGCTTAAGGAAATAAGGCAGCTGGGACCTGAAAGGATCGTTGAGATGGATTTTGAAAAAACAGATAAGAAAAAACTGGTGATAGAGCTTTTTGGAAAAGGGAATATAATATTGTGTGATGAGGAGGGCACTGTGCTTTCTGCGCTTGTCTACCATAAGTGGAAGGACAGGGAGATAATGGCCAAGAAAAAATATACATACCCTAAGATGGAATACAGCTTTATCGGGCTCAAAGCAAAAGAGCTTGATGAGCTACTCAAAGGAAGCAGCAAAAGCATAGTAAAGTGCCTTGCTGCTGAGCTTGGATTGGGGGGAAAGTATTCTGAGGAGGCATGCTTAACAGCAGGGATAGACAAGGAGAAGGCTGCTTCTGAATTAGAAGACGGGGAAAGAAGTGAGCTGCTTAAATCGATAAAAAAGATCGTTGGAAGAAAGGCCAGCCCGGTAATCAATTATGAAGGCAAAGAGGTAAAAGACGTAACACCCTTCGAGCTAAAGGCTTATGAAGGGACGGAAAAAAAGGAATTTAAATCATATAATGATGCTCTTGACCATTATTTCATGAATCACCTTAAGGAAGAAAAGCCAAAGACAAAGCAGGAAAAAGAGATAGAAAAGCTTAAGAGAAGGATGGAGCAGCAGGAGAAAAGCATCGAGGAGATGCTGGATAAAGAGGCTGAAGAAAGAGGCAAGGCAGATATAATCTATCAAAACTATGAGCTTATAAATAACATAATCCTTGAGATGAGGGAAGCTGCAAAGAAGCATGGGTGGGGAGAGGTAGAAAAAAGGCTTAAGGGGCACAAACTTATAAAAAAGGTGAACAGCAAAGACAAGTCAATAGAGATAGAGATATGATCCTAAAAGTATTTTCCAAAAAGTTTTAGAAACACAGTTTCTAAACCGATTTGGAAACTTCGTTTCCAAAAAGTTTATATAAATCTCAGCTATAATCCCAGAGTATGGCGTTAAATTTTCATAGGGATATGGATAAGTATCTTGCAAAGAAGAGGAGGAAGAAGGTTTTTTCTGAAATCTGCTCAAAGGTTATGAACAAAAAAGCAGCCGTCTCCTATAAGGCAGCCAATAAATTTGGTGAGTTTAAAGGCAAGCTAAATGAGAAGGTAAGCTCTATCAAAAACAGCAGGAAAGCAAATGAGAAGGGGATAACGCAAGAAGATATTGACCGGGCTGTTGAAAAAGGAGGCATCAGAAGGAAGATAAAAAAGCCCGTTGAGAAGAAAAAGGAAAAGGAAGGGGGATGGAAAGAGATAAAGCTAGAGGATCTGGAAAGCAATGAAAACAGCTTAACAAGCTTAGAGAAAGAGAAAAATAAGCTTAATGATAATCTTAAAGAGATAGAAGATAAAGAGGAAAAAGAAAAAGAAAAAATCCTAAAGCTAAGCGAAGAGAACGAGAAAAGAGAAAAAACCGAATCTGATGAGGAAAAGCTAAAGAGGCTGGAACTAGAGGAAGAGGTAAAGATATTAAAGGAAAAACAGAGGATGGAGGAGGAAAGGCTGGCTGAGCTTAAAAGCGCAAGAAAAAGGGAGCAGATGGAGGCCTTAAGGGGCAAGGTCAAAGACATCCTTTTCAGAAAAAAACAGAAAAGAGCCAAGGATATGTCTGAGCAGGTCAGGAAAGAGATAAGAAGAGAAGCTAAGGTAAAGGAGGCAGAGAGGCTAAGGGCTGAGAAAGAGAAGGAAGAGCCTATGAGGGCAGGAAAAGTAAAGGGAGAAGAAGGAAAAGATTTAGAGGAAAAGCCCATCGAGGAGAGAAAGGGCGGCAAGGAGGAGCACACAGGGAGGAGAAAGGCAAGAAAAGAAGAAGAGAGTCCAGAAAAAGATGAAGGCAAAAAAAAGGATGCTGGGAAAAAGGAAGCGCAAAGATGTGAAACGGAGGAAAAAAGCAAAGAAACTAAAGAAGAATGCAAAAATGAAATGCCTAAAGAGGAGAATCGTGGAGCGAAAAATAAAAAAGAAAAAAAATCATTTTTCTCTAATTTTATACAGATAAAGACTGCTGCGCAGATAGCTAAAGAAAAAAAGGAAAAAATAAAAAAAGAGGAGGAAATGGCATTGAAGGACCAATCTGCAATAAGCCAGATCTTCAAGGAAGAGGACAGTCTTGTAAGCAATGATGTTTCTGAAGATATTACAGATAATTTAGCCAGCCTGTTCCCAGGAGGAGATGCAGGAGAGGAAACTAAGGATGCCTCTTCTGATGCAGATAATGTACAGGGAAATGGAGAGGTTATAGACCTCGGCCAAGATTACAAGGTAAGGGTAGTCAGGAATGAATGAAACTGTATCCTATCTAATGTGAGAGTATCTTTTTAATCTTAACTTCTCTTGATATGGTTTCAGTATAGCCATAATCAAGGACTATATGAAGAGGGGAAGCGAAAGCCCCTTTGGTTTCATCAAAGCCTTTTTCATAAGAGCACCTTATAATATCCTGCTTTCCCTTCAAGAGAAGGAGGCCGTCATCATCTTTTCCTTCCTTTACAAGGTCGCAATCCAGCTTGTTTTCAGGGCTTATGCCTGAAATATAAGCTTTTACGGTTATGTAGTTCCAGTCATCAATCCCTAATTTAGAGGATGAGCATGCAGCTTCTACGCTTCTTTCCCTTATAACCTCACCATCTCCAAGGTTTCTTACTGTGATAGTGAACCTTGGCCTTACAACAGACGGGTCGTCGTCTCCAGGCAGCATATCGCTTTCTATCTCTGTTACAGCTACAGGAGCTCCCTGTGAGCTAAGCCTTAATGTGCTCACCTTGCAGGGCTTTTCCCTTTCCCTGAAGCCGTAAACATCTGTGTCTATGCAGACTGTTTCAACTGCCCGGGTCTGGTATGCATAGCATGCTGTTGCCATTATCAAAGACGTGTGGATCTCGCTCTGGGGGTCTGTCTTAGTGAGATTCTTTGTGACCTTTGCTGTAAATGTTATGAGCTCTTCGTCCCCTTCTGGAAGGGTTATGCTCTTGCCTTCCAGGTTAAAGATCAGCCGATTGTCCTGTTCAAATGCTACATCCTGGCTTATTGACCTTAATGATCCCTGGATTATCTCCATGTAGTCTTTCTCCACGCCTATAGAAAAGTAGCCATCTTTTATATCATGCGCACCTTTATTATAGAGCATCAATCCTATTGGCAGGGCAGCATTCTCAAACGTCTCTTTAGGAGGAGTATTTTCCATGAATTCCATGTCCAGGCCTTCCCTGCCTTCATAGAGGTCTTTGCTTGTGATTGTTGGCTCATAGGCTTTTTGAGAGGTTTTGCAGC
>JAHWIN010000087.1 GCA_019322475.1 Candidatus Woesearchaeota archaeon | reverse complement strand
GCATACTTAAACCTGCCTTCAGCAAGAGAGTATTCTGATACAGAAAAGTGAAGAAAAGCGTCAGAGGCCAGGTATGCATAAGGCTTTTCATGGCTTAAGCTTCTGCCCCACATGTTAGATAGTCCAAGATAGAAAAAAACTAAGACAAATATTATCAATGCTCCTGCTTCTATATGCCTCTTATTGATCATGTATCCCCCAGATTAGCCAGCCAGTATCTGATATTTAAAATTATCCCTAAAAAGAAAAGCTTTTTAAACTGGATAACAACTCTAAGCCATATCAAGGGATAGCCCGGTTTCAGCGCAGGCTGCTGCTTGGCTAGGCTGGAGACAAGAAAGTTCTGATTTGTTTCCCTAAGCTTAAAATTTTGATAGGTGGTAAATATGGCAAGGATGTATTCAAGAAGAAAAGGAAAAGCAGGCTCGCATAAGCCTTCACAGCCAAGCATACCTTCCTGGGTAAGGTATAAGGAAAAAGAGGTAGAGCTGCTGATTACGAAACTAGCAAAAGAAGGCAAAAGCACCTCCCAGATAGGGCTTGTATTAAGGGACACTTACGGTATTCCAGATGCAAGGATGATAACCAAAAGGTCAATCACCCAGATTTTAAAGGAAAAAAAGATTCTTTCAGAGATTCCGGAGGACCTGCTGGCATTGATCAGGAAGAGCATAGCTGTAAATAAGCACATAACCTCAAATAAGAGGGACGAGACAGCAAAAAGGGGAATAATACTTACAGAATCAAAGATAAGGAGCCTGATAAGGTATTATAAAAAGACAGGCAAGCTTCCTTCAGAATGGAAGTATGACCCCAAAAGGGCAGGCATGTTTACAGAATAGCCATATTTTTTCCTTTTTTCCTTTTTCTTTTTAGCTGGAAAAAACCAGAAAAGATCGTTCCTCTTTAGCATATTTTAACACCCTCATTCCAAAAAATATTTAAATAAAATTACAATCTTATATTCTCATAGGGGGATTTGATGATGCAAGAGACTAAGTTCATATGGATGGACGGAAAGCTTATCCCGTGGAAAGATGCTAAGATCCACATCTTGGCTCATACACTCCACTATGGAGATCTTCAGGCATAAAGCCTAAGACCAGAACAGGGGTGTTTGAGGGGATACGCTGCTACGAGACAGATAGGGGTCCGGCTATCTTTAGGTTAAGTGACCATATAAAAAGGCTTTATGATTCTGCTAAAACCCTCAAGATGGATATCCCATATTCCCAGGGGGAATTTGCAGATGCTGTCAAGGAGACAGTGGGAAAGAATGGCGTAAGCTCAGCTTACATAAGGCCTATATGCCTTTTCGGATATGGAAAGATGGGCTTGGATCCGAAAGGCGCTAAGGTTAACTGTGCAATAGCAGTATGGCCGTGGGGGAAATTTCTTGGCGAGAATCCCGTAAGGGTCAAGATATCTGAATACTGCAGGATCCACCCTAAAAGTACACATGCAGAGGCCAAGATATGCGGCCATTACGTAAATTCCATATTTGCATCTATAGAGGTGAAAGACAAGGGCTATGATGAGGCCCTGCTTCTAGATTACAGGGGATTTTGTGCAGAAGGCCCTGGAGAGAACCTTTTTATCTATAAGGATAAGAAGCTTCTTACCCCTCCTCGTGGAACTATCCTTAACGGGATAACAAGGTCGTCTATAATAGATGTAGCTAAGGATATGGGCATCAGGGTAGAGGAAAAAAGCCTTAAGCCGGAGGATGTCTATTCTGCAGATGAGGCACTGTTCACAGGAACAGCAGCAGAGATATCATCTATATGCTCTTTAGATGACCACCAGATAGGTGGTGAAGCTCCAGGCCCTATAACCAAAAAGCTTCAGAAGGCATTTATGGATATAGTCCATGGAAGGGACAAAAAATACAGCCGTTGGCTGACATATGTTTAAGGAAAATGAAGATATATCTTGTGATAATGAATGCTGTTTCTGCAATATTCCTTATTAGCATGGCTTTCTCAAACCCTTCTATAACCGGCCTTTCAATCAACCTTGTAGAGCCAAAATTGGTTCTGGCAAGCCCCTTAGGGTTTGCAACGCTCTTTATCTTCACCACAATAGCTTTGGACGTATATTTTTACCTGAAAAGCAGGAGCACATCATGATCTTAAGATGATATTTGCACAAAAGGAATTTTCATACTACTGGAAGATAATCAGGGTCCCTTTATTTATATTGGTGGCATGGAGCATATTAGGCCTGATTATAAGCCTGTTCTCCTTTTCATTATACTCTTCTATCTTCTCTCCTTTGGCAGGCTGGCTCCTTATACTCTCAATATTCGGCTTTATAGGATGGACTACCATCAAAGATTATGGTCAAAAAGCAAAGGTTGCAGCATGGGCCGGAGCATTGGCAGGCGCCATATTCGGATTTATAGGCTCTTTGGTGTCCATCTTGATGTTCCACCTTGTCCCTGAAGTTGTGCAGTCAGCCATAGCCCAGGCAGGAGAGAATGCAGCAGCAGTAGAAGGCTTCATAGCTATAGGCATATACCTAAGCGCTATAACAGTGCCCGTCATATACGCCATTGTAGGGGCGATGATATCAGCTATGGCTGCGCTGATCGCAAAAAAGCTCTAGTTTTCAGCTGGCTTTGCACTCTTAAAGTAGCTTAAGGTTTGGTTTCAATCTTGATCTAGGAAATGCATTTATGGCAAATATCCAGAATGATAAGTGGGAAGGCGCATCAAAGGATGGGCTCAGCTTTAAGGCATCAGCTTACCCTGGACTTTCCTTAACTCCGCTACCCTCTGAGCACCAATGCCAAAGCTTAAGGCTGCTTAATGTCATCAAAAACCATCCGGATTTTTAATGATTTCATTCCTGATCTAACCTGGTTCACTAAGGCATCAATCCCAAAGGACAGAGTCTCATTGTCAAGCCCAGGACTGATACTGAAAAACTGGACCGCTCCATCAACTTCAGCCCTGTCTAAAGCGTATTTACAGTGACAGGAGAGCGCTAACCTCCCGGCCTAGCCTTCCCACCTATAAAGAATAGAAAATAGGTTTTAAATCTTTCTTTTTTAAACTGCGCTTACGGCCTCATAGAAACACTAGGCGTCTGTGTCATGTTTGCCATTGTTTACCAAAGGTAAACATGGCATGACCAGGACGAAGCTGACCAGGTTGCCATACAAAGTATGGCGTTCTGGTCAGCGTAGTAGCATAGGGTTTCTATGAGCCCACGCTTACGAAAAATTTATTAACCCTCTAACATACCCCTTAATGGGGGTCAAAATAAAAGCTTCAATAACATTCTTGGGGACAGGGCAGGGTTCTTTCGTAGTTGGAAGGAACATACTTTCCTCAGGAGGGTTTATCCTTCAGGTTGACGAGAACCAGTTCCATGTAGACCCAGGGCCAAACTCCCTGAAAAATGCAGCCCAGAACAATATCAACCTAAGGGCGAATACAGCCCTTTTGGTCTCGCATTCTCATCTAAGCCACTCTAATGATGTAAATGCAGTTATAGATGCCATGACATACTCAGGCCTCGACAAGAAAGGCGTTTTGATAGCAAATTCAGCAACAGTAAATGGGGATGAAAGCCTCCCTGCTCCCTTAAAGCCCCATTACAGGGATCTTCTTGAAAGGTTTATAGTCTTAAAAGCAGGCCAGAGGGTAGGCATAAACGAGATAGAGGTTCTTGCATTAAAGGCAAAGCACTCAGACCCCAGCACCATCGGATTTAAGTTCTTCACACCTTACTTCACCATTTCATATTCTTCAGACACAAGATACTTCTCAGGCCTGATAGAAGAGTACAAGAACTCTAATGTCTTGATATTGAATGTCCCTAATGAAAAAAGGGAGGAATCAGAAGACAACCTTTGTGTTGAGGATGCTATAAAGATAATAAGCGGAGTATCTCCAAGATTGGCAATAATCCAGCACTTTGGTATAAAGATGGTCAAGTCAGATCTTCTATACCAGATAAGGGAGATACAGAAAGCCACCAATATCCAGACCATTCTTGCAAAAGACGGCATGATGGTAAATCCATTATCCTACTCTGTAGACCTGGGACAGAGGACATTAAGCTTCCCTTCTAAGGAAAGCCCAGAAGAGAAGGAAGATGTCCCTGTGGAAGAGGCAAGGCCTGAAACCGATCATCCGGAAGAAGGCCGTAACGAAGCTCATGATCCTCCTGTAAGCCTGCCGGATGAGCAGTCCATCCAGGAGGAAAAACAAGAGCTTTCTAAGGAAGAAGATATATCGGGGATGAGCGGAACCTTAAAAGAGATCCTCAGGGAATCTGATTGAAATCGATGCTTTTTCTTATCAGATCAGGTTTATCAGCCAGATTATTGAATAGCCTGCAAAACATCCCATAGTCAGGATTGGCATAGCAGGATAGAACTTGTCTTTCTTCCCCTTTACAAACAAAAAGAAAAGGGAGATGCTGACTACGATAGGGATTATCATGGTCTTAAGGAACCCCAGGGCAAGAGTATTCTCCATCAAAAGCCCCTTCATCACAACTCCTGCAAAAAGAAGAGGAAAACCTATATCCCCCCCTCCAAGTATAGCAGTCCTTATTCCCCCCGGCTTGGCTGTTTTCTTGGCTAATGCGCTTTCCTTAGCCCCCTCAACTTTCTTAGCTTCAGCCTTCTTCTTTGCTTTTGCTTTCTCCCTTTTGTAAGGTATAAGAAGTCCTGCAAAAACCTTAGACTTGGTCTGGAACTTAGCCATGGTCACCATATGCTTTATCTTGAATACAGCAAAAAAATCATAGGCCGAGATAAATATAAGGAGTACGACCACAGCAAAAAGGTTCATTATAGGGACAAATATGGCCGCTAATCCTCCATATACAAAGACCTCTGTAAGGTTGTGTATTATTATATTGGGCTTCATTATCTTCCATGAAGCGAGCACAAGGCTCAGAAAAAAAGCTATACCTGGCTCTATAAAAGCAGAAAAAGCTATCGATAAGGAAAGAACGACTGCCAGAAAAAACCATATCTTCCATAAGAAAGCCTTCTCAAACTTGATAAGCAGAAGTATAAGGAGCGTTCCTATAAGTATGGCAGTTATTATGAATATGAAAGAGCTTTTTTGCTCAACAGGGGGCCTTTCTATGTTGTATGGAAGATTGATAAAGGTTATTTCCCCCTTCTCCTGTGTAGCCCTGTGGTCGATATATGCGTTGGTTATTACAAGCCCGATTATCTGTGATAGAAAAAAAAGTGACACAAGCAGCAGAGTGATCTTTAGTGAATGTTTCATGCTTAGAAGAAGAGCAAGTGCGCTTGTATATAAAGTTAATTGAAAGCGGTTTTATAGAAACATCAGGCTTGTATCATGAAAAAGATTATACGCGCATCGAAACAAGAATTATTCCAATATCCGGCCCGATCAGGAACTTAATCTATCATCTAAAAATCAACTGAAAAATGGGCTTATAGCTGGATTAATCATCTATTCGGGTATCTAAAACTAAAGATACCTTATTTAACCAAGAAAAACAATAGTAAACCTTATTTAGTATAAATAGTAATTATAATCCATTAGAAAACAAAAATAATCCCTAAAACTCCTTATTTATTTTTCACATCCCCATTATAAAGAAAAAATTTATATAATATAGCCTTTTTATGGGGCATAAGGGTGGAAATATATGGAGTAAGCTATGCTTTGTTTTATTTAAACAAGCTTAAGAAGACCAATAGAGCCATTAAATAATAATAAAAATCAATTAAAAGCTACAAAAGGCAAAAAAACCAAAAATATCCCTCATTTGTTAAGAAAAGATGGAAGAATTCCAGGAAAAACTAAAAAAAGCGAAAATAGGGGATATAGTCCCTGTCTATAAGATAATAGATGGCCCTATAGATTCCATAGAATTCTTTGCTAAGCTTTCAAACTATGGAAACAAGAAAAACTCTATCCTTTTGGAATCAGCAGATATAGTCCCTAAATATGGTGAACTAAGCATAGGAAGCGTTTCTCCCTGCCTTAGGATGACCGGGTCAAAAGATGATTTTGAGATAAAAGCATTGACAGCTTTGGGTAAAGATATCCTTAAGCTTCTGAAGAAAGACCTTGGTTTCTGTGATAAGCTGACATGTTCTAATGACTTGATAAAAGGAAAATTGGCTCCAAAAAGGAAAAACGTTTCAGAAGATGAGCGCTTAAAGCTAAAGACCCACATAGACATAATAAGGGCAGTAGCATTTAAGTTCAGGCCTACAGAAAAGCCCTTTATCCCTTACTGCGGGCTTTTTGGAGCTGTATCCTACGATTTCATAGACCAGTTTGAGGATCTTCCTGAAAACAAGGAGGATATACTGAAAAATCCGGATTATGAGCTGTATTTCCTTGACAACCTGTTCTTGATAGACCACAAGCAGGTAAAGGCTTACCTTATAGCGAATGCTTTGGTAACAGGCAATGATAAGGGCAAGCTGTATAAGGAGTGCATGAAAAAGATAGCATCATATGAGCAGGCCCTGAAAGCCAAGCTTCCAAAGCCGAAAAAGCTAAGGCCAAAAAAGCAGGAGATAAGCACAGATACATCTAAAGAAGAGTATGAAGAGATAGTTGGAAAGATGAAGCTCCATATCCTCCAGGGAGACATATTTCAGGTTGTCCCTTCAAGGACGATAATAGCGGACTATAATGCAGAGCCCCTTGACATATACAGTAAGCTAAGGGAGCTTAACCCCTCTCCTTATATGTTTTATATGAATCAGTCTAAAGGGATCCTTCTGGGAGCATCCCCTGAGATGTCATTGAGGGTTCAGGGAGAAACTGAAAAGACAGTGGAGATAAGGCCCATAGCAGGTACAAAGCCCAGAGGATTAGTTGATGATAAGGTTGACAAGGACCTGGATTCAAGGTATGAGGCAGAGCTTAAGATAGACCCAAAAGAATTGGCAGAGCACACCATGCTTATAGATCTTGCAAGAAATGATATCGCTAAGGTTTCAGAGTCAGGAACCCGCTACTGTGATGAGCCGTTTATAGTTGAAAAATACTCCCACGTCCAGCACCTTGTTTCTAATGTCCAGGGAAAGCTGAAAAAAGGCCTTGACGCTTTACACGCCTATCTGGCAACTATGAACATGGGCACATTGACAGGAGCCCCAAAGATAGAGGCTATGAGGCTTATAAGGGAAAACGAAAAGGTAAAGAGGGGCTTCTATGGGGGAGCTGTAGGATATATAACCCCTGATGGGGATATGGACACCACAATCGTGATAAGGAGCATGTTCCTCAGGGACAACAAGGCCTACATAAGGGCAGGAGCAGGGATAGTGTATGATTCTATACCAAAAAATGAGTTTCTTGAGACAGAGAAAAAGGCAGAAGCGTGCCTTAAGGCTATAAGGCTGGCAGGTGGCCTCAAATGAACGTCCTTTTTATAGATAACTTTGACTCATTTACATATAACCTTGTAGATGAGTTTGAGAAAAGGGGCTGTGATGTTCTGGTCTACAGGAACAATATTGATATGAAGATTATAGATCAGGCAGTAGCCAGGTTCAAGCCCAACCTCATAGTTATCTCCCCAGGGCCAGGAAACCCGAAAAAAGCAGGGATATGCAAGGACATAATCGCACAATACCATGAAAAGATACCTATCTTTGGCGTCTGTCTTGGCCACCAGTGCATAATCGAGTATTTTGGCGGAAGGATAGACAAGGCTGTAGAGACGATCCACGGCAAGCCTTCAAAAATAAACCATGATAATTCAGGGGTATTTAAAGGCATAGAGAACCCATTCCAGGCTGGAAGATACCATAGCCTGGTAGGCTATGACATACCTTATTGTTTTGAGATTTCAGCAAGAACTATCGGCAGGGAGCTTGTCATGGCTGTAAGGCACAAGGAATTCCCTCTTATTGGAATACAGTTCCACCCCGAGAGCATATTGACTCCTGCAGGAGGAAAGATAATAGAAAATATAATAAGCAGATTCCAATGAGATCAGTAATCTTTGATTTTGACGGTGTTATTGCTGATACGTTTGAGGTCGCTTTTATAGCATTTAGAGATTCATTAAAAGAAAAAGGTTACGATTTAGAAAAAGAGTTCTTAAGAAAAAGGTTTATGATTGGATTAACTAATGTTTTAAAGGAGTTCTTTAAAGAAAAAGATATATCTTATGATGAAAAGATGATTTCAGAAATAGCTAAAAGAAAAACAGAGCTGCAAACCGGGGTTATAGGCTCTATATGTGTTTTTCCAGGTGTCAAATCCCTTCTTGACGCTCTTGAAAAAGCAGGATTCTCTATTGCTATAGCTTCTGGAAACAACATAAGTATGATTAAGTCGTTTCTTAATGAAAAAGGGCTTAATAACCATTTCAAGGCAATAGTAAGCGAACAGGATGTTATTAATCAGAAGCCAAACCCGGACATATTCCTGAAAGCAGCAGAAAATCTTGGAAACCTCCCTGAATGCTGTACAGTAATTGAAGACTCCACTTATGGCATTAGGGCAGCAAAAAAAGCAGGTATGGAGTCAATAGCCGTAACAACAGGGCCGTTTACAAGGCAGGAACTAGAAAAAGAAAAACCTGGCCTACTGCTTGATGCTCTTGAAGAGACAGGTAAGATAATAAACTTTCTGGAGGGATAAGGATGATCAAAGAAGCGATATCTAAGCTGGTAGAAAAAAAAGACTTAACCCTAAAAGAGGCAGAGGAAGTCATGGACGAGATAATGTCAGGCAACGCTACAGATGCCCAGATAGCAGGATTTCTCATAGCATTGAGGCTTAAAGGCGAGACTATAGACGAGATAACTGCCTGTGCAAAAGTAATGAGAAAAAAGGCATCAAGGATAAGGCCAAAGAACCAAAGCCGCCTTATAGATGTTGTAGGCACAGGAGGTGACAGGTCAGGCACCTTTAATATCTCTACTGTAGCTGCTTTTGTTGTTGCCGGTGCAGGAATACCTGTGGCAAAGCACGGCAACAAAGGAGTTTCAAGCAGGTGCGGCTCAGCAGACGTCCTTAAGGCATTAGGCATAAATATCGATCTGGAGCCCAAAAAGGTAGAGCAGTGCATAAGCGAGGTTGGCATAGGGTATATGTTCGCACCTAAATTCCATTCAGCTATGAAATATGCCATCGGCCCAAGAAAAGAGCTGGGAGTAAGGACAATCTTTAACATATTAGGCCCTTTGACAAACCCTGCAGAAGCACCTTATGAGCTTATGGGAGTTTTCGACCCTTCCTTGGTTAAGCCGTTGGCAGAGGTTCTTGGAAAACTAGGCTGCAGGCACGCATTGGTCATACATGGAAACGGCCTTGATGAGATAACATTAGATGCCCCTACAAAAGTTGCAGAATACAGGGACGGCCATGTTTCATGCTATGAGATAAGGCCCTCAGAGTTCGGCATAAGGCTGGCAGAGCTGAAAGACATAAAAGGAGGCTCCCCCGAAGACAACGCCAAGATAACATTAAGCATCCTAAGCGGAAAGGAAAAAGGCCCAAAAAGGGACATAGTCCTTCTTAACGCAGGAGCGGCCATCTACACGGCAGGAAAGGCATCAAGCATAAAAGAAGGCATAGTATTAGCCAAGGAATCAATAGATTCAGGAAAAGCTCTGGAAAAGCTTGATGAGCTGAAAGGATGGAAAGGCTGATTAAAATATGCCCCAATTATTACTAAAGAATTATCCTTTCAATAGGTTTTCTATGAGAATTTACTCCTGAAATATCTATTGAATTTCCTGCCCTCTCATTATAGATTGCAACTGCTTTAGGCATAAAATTTTCTACTATTTTGTGTGCATCATATAGTTGATCTACAATTTTTCCCCAATTCTCTAAATCTTCTTCTGGTTCTGTTTGATTTGCCAGCAATTTTTCAACCAAAATATGGCGCATTATCCCAGCAAGAATAAGCCTTTCACCTTCAGGAGTATCCCCTATCATCCAATCACATATCTCTATACTACTCCTCTTCTTAAACCCGGGCGGGCAATAAATCTGCTTCTGCCCCTTGCTTGAATTTTTCACCCCTCCATTTGAATTATATTCAATCCCCAAATCCTTTCCAGTAATAGTATAAAATCCACCCTTAATTCCTTGTAAAATCTCCTTTGGGGATCCACTAATGCACATTGAATCAAACCCATCAATGATATAATCTAAACTATTTTTTCCTGTATATCTCTCTTCCATTTCCTTGTGGGAATTATTTATCATTTAAATCTTTAACTTTTTTTAGGAAGAAAAGGCCTGTCATCCTATATAAAAGAAATCGAAAGATTTATACACCATCGTTGTATTTATCTGGATGATGGGAATATTAGATAAGATCATAAAAGCCAAAAAAGAGGAAGTGGAAAGAAGAAAGAGAAAACACCCCCTCTCTGAGCTCAAGCCGCGTTTAAAGGATTCAGACAGGAACTTCAAGGATTCTATAAGCAAAGGCTTCAGCATAATAGCAGAGATCAAGAAAGGCTCTCCCTCAAAAGGCATAATCAACAAAAGCTTCAGCCTGGAGATGTTGGCAAAAGCCTACCAGAAAAACAGGAACGTAAAGGCCATATCCGTCCTGACAGACAAAAAGTTCTTCTTCATGGGTCCTTCATGCCTTTCCACAGTAAGAAAGCTCACCAAAAAGCCCCTTCTGAGAAAGGACTTCATAATAGATCCCTATCAGGTATATGAGTCAAGGTTTTATGGCGCAGATGCCATACTGCTTATAGCTGCCATACTTCCAAAGCCAAGGATAAGAAATCTTATCGATCTTGCAAAAAGATACAGGATGGACTGCCTTGTTGAGGTGCACAGCCAGGAAGATATAGAAAAGCTTCCTGAAAATGCAGAGATAATCGGCATAAACAACAGGGACCTTGATACCTTGAAGATAGGCCTGAACACAACATTAAGCCTTCTAAGCAGGCTTCCAAAAGATAAGGTGGTAGTAAGCGAGAGCGGATTCAATACGTCCAAAGACATAAAAAAGGTGAAAGATAAGGTAGATGCAGTCCTGATAGGAACCTCTATCTTGAAGTCAAAAGATATAAGCAAAAAGATAGATAGCTTGGTAGGAAGATGACTCAAGTAAAAATCTGCGGAATAACAAACGAGGAAGATGCATTGAAAGCAGCCGTCTTAGGGGCTGACTACCTTGGCTTTCTGGTAGAGATAAGCTTTGCAGAAGACAGCGTCACAAGGAAAGAGGCAAAGGATATGATAAGAAAGCTTCCTTTGGAAGTTACGTCTGTCTTTGTAACATATCTTAAGGCCTCAAAGCCGATAATAGGGATTGCAGAAGAGATAAGGCCCTCAGTTATCCAGCTGCACAACGACATATCCTTGGAAGAGATAGGGAAGATAAGAAAAGCCCTCCCTGGGATAAAGCTAACAAAATCCATCTCAGTAATAGGTGAAAAATCGATAAAAGAGGCCAAAAGATATGAAAGATACGTAGATTTCATACTTCTTGACACAAAATCAGGAAAAAGAAAGGGAGGGACAGGAATGACCCACAACTGGGATATAAGCAGGAAAATAGTCAGGTCATTGGATAAGAAAGTATTCCTCGCAGGAGGCCTGAACCCTGATAATGTCGGCGAAGCGGTAAAAAAGGTAAAGCCTTATGCAGTAGACACAAACTCAGGGGTGAAGATGAAGCCAAGAAAAAAAGATTATAAAAAGCTAAAAAGATTCATAGGATCTGCAAAAAGATGAGATCGGTAAAAAAATTCCAGTTAAGCTATCTGCCCTCCCAGGGCAATGCCGGCTTGGCATACCTCCTTGACGTATCTAATAAGAAGATTTTGGTAGATATTGGATCCCCTGCTGGCCTGCTGGTTGACAGCCTGAAGAAAAACAATATCCTTTTTGATGATATAGATTTCTTTTTCCTTGCAAGAGGTTATGGAAAATCAGGCTACACCTTATCTGACCTGTGGCTTAAGTTTAAGGAAGCTTCAAGGATGGACACAGAAGAGAGGCTAAGATCCTTGTTTAGCCCGTTCTCTATGATAAGGCGGCTCGTTTTAAAAGAAGAAGAGAAGAAAAGGTTGGAAGAGCTTAAAAAAGAGGAGATGCTAAGCAAGATACAGAACGCTAAGTCAATAAAAAAGCCGTTTGAGATAATGGATGGAGTTATGCTTTCAGGGTTGTTGCATCATGCAGATGCCGAAGATATACTTCTTTATATAAACATAGAAAAAAAGGGGTTGGTGATAATGACAGGTTGTACATACCCTGGAATCTACAGTATTATAGCCAAGGCTAGAAGGATTACAGGTATAAAAAATATCTATGGCCTGGTTATAAACTTCAGCTTGGATGAAAAAAATGCTAAAGAGCTGGGAGAAAAAGCAGCAGCCCTAAACAAGGAAAAGCCGCCCTTTATCCTTGTAAAAGAGCCTGCAGGGCCAAAAGCTTTAAAAATTTTAGATAAAGCTCTTAAAGACAGCCCATCATGTTTGATAAAAAGGTTTGCTGAAGACCAAAAGATCACGATACCATGAAAAAAGGAAGGTTTGGAAAATACGGAGGGATATATGTCCCTGAGACATTGATGCCTGCTGTAGAGGAGCTGGAAAAAGCTTTCAATAGGTACAGGAATGATAAAAAATTCAATTCTGAGCTAAACAGCCTCTTGAAGGATTATGTTGGAAGGCCCACTCCCTTGACATTCTGCAGGTCATTATCAGAAAAGCTTGGCCCTAAGATCTACCTGAAAAGGGAGGATCTGGCCCACACAGGCGCCCATAAGATAAACAATGCCCTTGGCCAGGCGCTCCTGGCAGGATACATGAAAAAGAAGAGGATAATTGCAGAGACAGGTGCAGGCCAGCACGGTGTAGCGACAGCGACAGCAGCTGCAAAGCTGGGCATGGATTGTGAAATCTACATGGGCTCGATAGATATAGAAAGGCAGAAGCTTAATGTCTTTAGGATGAAGCTGCTTGGAGCAAAGGTAAACCCTGTAGAAACAGGGGGAAAGACGCTTAAAGACGCCATAAATGACTCATTAAGGGACTGGACTGCAAACGTCCAGACGACCCATTACTTGTTGGGCTCTGTTCTTGGCCCCCACCCTTACCCTGAGATGGTCTCACATTTTCAGTCAGTGATAGGAAAAGAGGCAAGAAGGCAGATATTGCAGGTGGAAAAAAAGCTTCCTACAGCTGTAATAGCCTGTGTAGGCGGCGGCTCTAACGCTATAGGGATATTTAAGGAGTTTCTGGAAGACAAAAAAGTCAGCCTTATAGGGGTAGAGGCAGGAGGCTTAGGCATAGAGACAGGAAAGCACGCAGCAAGGTTTTCAGACCAGAAGCTTGGAAGATTGGGAGTCCTTCACGGGACGATGACCTATATCCTGCAGGACAGGTTCGGCCAGATATACAACACACATTCAATATCAGCAGGCCTGGATTACTCTGCTGTAGGCCCTGAACATTCGATGTTAAGGGACCTAAAAAGGGCCCAGTATACATTTGCAACAGACAAAGAGACGATAGAAGCCCTAAAGCTCCTCAGCATGGAAGAAGGCATAATCCCTGCATTGGAATCAGCCCACGCAGTAGCCCATGCAGTAAAGCTTGCCAGAAAGATGAAGAAAGACGACATACTCCTTATAAACCTCTCAGGAAGAGGCGATAAAGACATGGAGACTATTGCAAAAGAGCTGAAGTTTTAGGCGAGGTGGTTTTATGTTCACTGAAGATGAAAAAAAGGTATTGAAGCAGTTGGTCAAAAAAGAGCTTGACTCGTTCAAAAAACAGGAGGATAAGATAACCCTTAAGTCTATATCAGATGTCAGGTCCGAATTCAAATACGGGTCTTTCCTCAAGGGCCTGCTTAAGAAACTACGATGAACAGCTACCAAAAAACATTCGATAACCTGAAAAAAAAGAAAGAAAAGGCCCTTATCCCGTTTGTAGTTATAGGGGACCCTTCCTACCAGGCAAGCCTCGATATAGTCAGGGCTATAATAAGGTCTGGAGCAGACATACTTGAATTAGGCTTCCCTTTCTCAGACCCTATTGCAGACGGACCCACAATACAGGCTGCAGATGTAAGGGCCCTTAAGGAAGGCATAAACACAGATAGGTGCTTTGAGTTTGTAAAAGATATAAGGAAATTCTCAGCCATACCGATAGGCCTTCTTGTCTATTATAACCTGATATATCAAAGAGGGACAAGGAAGTTCTTCCATGACTGTAAGCTTGCAGGAGTCTCGTCAGTTTTGGCAGCAGATGTTCCCCCTGAAGAATCAGATGAGCTGATGCACGCAGCAAAAACAAATGAGATAAGCCCTGTTTTCATGGTAAGCCCGCTTACAGGAGAAAAAAGGCTCAGGAAGATACTGGACAGGTGCACTGGTTTTGTTTATATCGTCTCAAGGCTGGGGGCCACAGGAGCAAGGGAGGATATTGAAAAAAGCACATTAAGCCTCATAGCAAAAGTAAGAAAAAAGACAGCGCTTCCTTTATGTGTTGGCTTTGGGATTTCACGCCCTTCCCACGTTAAAGCAGTCTGCAAGGCAGGGGCAGACGGGGCCATAGTTGGATCAGCATTGGTAAGGATTATAGAAGATAACTTAAAAGACAAAAAACATGCTATAAGAAAGATAGAAACTTACATAAGCTCTATGAAGCAGGCAACAAAAGATTGATAAGCATATTCATGTTAGAGGTTTAAAAAATGGCAAAGATAATCGACCCTTATGGCTCAGAGCTGGTAGAAGATTACTCCAAGATAATAAAAGACTTTGGGCTAGATAGCTTCAGCCTTAAGAATTATCCCTCCCCTAATAGGCTTATGCGCAGAGGCGCAATATTTGCAGAAAGGGACATGAAGCCTGTCATCAATGCTATGAAGGACAAAAAGCCTTTCTACGTCCTTTCAGGGATAATGCCTACGGCAAAAAAGGTTCATTTTGGGACAAAGATGGTTGTCGAGAACATAGCCTATTTCCAGAAGCATGGTGCAAAGGCATATTGTTTGATAGCTGATCTTGAAGCATTGGCAGCCAGGGGAGTATCATTGGAAGAGGCAAGGAAAAACGCCCTGGAATTCCAGATACCTGCCTATATAGCATTAGGTTTAGACCCGAAAAAGACCAGATTTTACTTCCAGTCCGAAAACAAGGAGGTTATGCGCCTGGCATACAAGTTCTCCAAAAAGATAACATTAAATGAATACAGGGCGATCTTCGGAATTGCAGATCCTGGAAGGATAATGTCCGCATTGACTCAGGCAGCAGACATACTTTACCCCCAGTTAAAGGAAAGGATGCCCGGCATCATTCCGGTAGGATGCGACCAGGACCCTGCTATAAGGCTTACAAGGGATATCGTAAGAAGGTCAAGGAAAGAGAAATTCTTCCTCCCTTCAGGGCTTTACCATAAGTTTACTCCTTCTCTGGATGGAGAGCTTAAGATGTCAAAATCCCGCCCGGAATCATGTATAGACCTGCCGGATGACCCCAAAAAAACAGCAAAAAAGATAATGAGGGCAAAAACAGGTGGAAGAAAGACAGTTGAAGAGCAGAGAAAATTGGGGGGAGAGCCTGAAAGATGCATCATCTTCGAATTTTACAAGCAGCATCTGATAGAGGATGACAGGGAGCTTCAGAGGATCCATGATGGCTGCAGGAAAGGGAAGCTTCTGTGCGGTGAAGACAAGCAGAATTGCTGCAAGATGATGGAAGCATTCATGCATGATCTGGAAAAAGGCATAGAAAAAGCAAGAAAAATATCAATAGATTTAAATACATCTTGATAAGAAAAAGATAAAAGAGGTGATAGTATGTTATCAAAAGTAGTTCCGCTGCATGGCTCTTTTATGCTCACAGCCATAGTAGGTTTTCTTATATCTGCCCTGTATATCTATAGGCAACTTGGCAATAAGACATGGGGTTTCACATTTATGCTTTTCTTTGCAGCGATGTTTGTAGCCGCTATAATATCCATGACATATTCCCCTGTCTTGCCTGAATTGGAGAAGAAAAAGAAGAGATAATGCTACCTGTTCAGCCCTTCAGCCTTCTCTTTGCACCTTCTTTCTTTCCAATATACTGTATGTGATGCCCTTTTCTCGAACAAGGGGATGGCTGCCTTTAAGATGTCTTCCTTAAACCCCTTGAATCCCTTCTCTTCGATAACTGCCTTAGCATCATCTATGCACTCCTTCATTATCTCCATATTCTCAGCTCTTGCTCTTCTTTCTATATCCAGCTCTTCTTCATCGCTTAAAAAAACCTCTTCCCACTTAGGGTAATTGCTTCCTTCTATTGTTCTTGGAAACGACTTAGAGAATGCCATTGTTCCCACCTCCTATATTGGATAATCTTATGCTTAATCCGTTCTTTATATACTTTTCTAACCTTTTAGAACTCAAATACCTTTTTGGCCTTGTGCATTGCAGTAGGAGCCTCGCCTCCGTGCCATGTGAATCTTGGCCTTATCCTCATGGGATACATCCTTTCATTCGTGTCATCAAATACTATCGCAGAGCCCTTTAGCCTTGGAAGGACATTAAGCTGCTTGTCCAGCCCCTCCCTCATATAGCTCTGCATAAGCTGCCCCAGAGCGTCTATGTCCACCTTTGCGGTTATCCTGTGTGCAATAACGATATCGCTCTGCGTCATGACATCTGTATGTATCCTTCCCGGCTGCTGGGATGCCAATATCAGCGATATCCCCGGCTGCCTTCCTTCTCTTAGGATTATCTGCAAGGGATGTGAAGCGGCAGTTTCGCCTTCATAGGGCAGGAACTCATGTGCTTCATCTATTACCATCCACACCAAGGGCTCTTTCTGCTTGACCTCGACCTTGCCCCCCATAAAATGGGTAGTTTCCTTTATGGACTTCAGCTCCTCATTCTTCCTTGCTATCATCCTCTGCACAAACAGCTTCTCAGCCACCAGCCCTATCACCAACGCCCTTAACCCCTGTGTTCCAGGCGTAGTGGCATAGCAGCTCACATCCAGCACAGTAACCTGCCCTCCTTTGACCAGGTCCTTCAATGAGGTCCCTTCTTCGCTGAACAGCCCCCACCTCTTGCTGTCTATGAACCTGTTCTCTACAGCATCCTTGACCTCCTGGTTGCTTCTTTCATCATCCTTTATGGTCTTGATTATCTTATCTATGTCATAATCTTTTTTCTCCTCTTTAAGCCCGTTGATTATCCTTTCTATCAGGACGCCTTGAGAGCTTGTGATGTCTATCCCAAAAGTGATGCACCAATCAGAAGGGTCTAGTTCAGAAGGTTTTATGGAAAATGGCTCATCAGTGGGTACTCCCTCATCCTTGTATCTCTTGAAATACCCTGCAGGGGTGTATATCTTTACATCAAGCTCTTTTCCCTCAAGCCCCCACTCCTTAAGAAGGTCCCCTTCCTTGTCATTTCTGTACTTCATGGTCCAGTATATGCCCATGGTGTCAAGCATCACTATTGCCAGATTCTTCTTTATCTCTTCAGGAAGGTCAGTCATACCCTCTGCTATTACCCCCATGGTATAAGACTTTCCTGATCCCCTCTTGCCGCATACAAACACAACATGGCTTCTTGTGACATCCATGTAGATTTCATTAGAGAGGGAAGTTGTCTGCCCCATCTTGACATAATGCTTACCTAGAAATATAGTCCCTTCCTTCCCGTACTTCAGCCTGTCCTTTTCACTTCTCCCTATGACTATATCATACATCACTGTTAAGATTCTCAAGAACTAATATAAATCTTTATCAAAACTAAAAGGTGGTGAAGTTTTGTCCTATATAGTGCTTATTGGATCTTCCCGGCAACAGCATCGCCCATATCAGAGCACTTGTCTTTCCCGCCAAGGTCCTTTGTCTTTATCTTCCCTTCTTTCAGTACAGACTCTATAGCATTAACTACGCTTTCTGCTGCTTTAGGCTCTCCTATCTCATCCAGCATCATAGCTCCTGCCCATATTGTAGCTAAAGGATTAGCTACATTCATCCCCTTGTACTTAGGTGCAGACCCGTGTATAGGTTCAAACATGGAGATGCCTTCAGGATTGATGTTGCCTCCCGGAGCAAGCCCTAATCCTCCTTGTATCATGGCCCCTAGGTCGGTTATTATGTCGCCGAACATATTAGGCGTAGTGACAACCTTGAACCATTCAGGGTTCTTGACAAACCACATGGTTATTGCATCTACAAACATGAACTCGTGCTTTATCTTTGGATACCCCTTGCTTATCCTTTCTACATTCTCTCTCCAGAACCCGTATATGTCAGAAAGCACATTTGCCTTATCCACAAAATAAACTGTATCAGCCTTTTCCTTCTTGGCAAGTTCAAACCCGTATTTTATCACCCTTTCAGCGCCTTTTTTGCTCATAACCCCTATCTGGTATGCTATCTCATCAGAATTCTCGATGTCAAGGCCAAACTTAACATTATAGAGCTCCCTGACAACCTCAAGCTCCTGCCTGTTTTTCCCTGTTTTTGCCCTGTTTCCTATACCAACATAGAAATCCTCTGTGTTTTCCCTGACCACAGTAAAGTCTATGTCCTTTGGGCTCTTGTCCTTCAAAGGGCATGAAACCCCTTCTAGAAGCTTGATCGGCCTTAAATTAACAAACTGGTCGAAATAAAACCTTGTCTTCAGAAGTATGCCTTTCTCCAGTATCCCTGGCTTGCATCTTGGGTCGCCTAAAGCACCCAGGTAGATAGCTTTGCATTTCTTCTTTATCTCTCCTAGTGTATCCTCTGTTATCAGTTCGCCTGTCTTAAGGTACCTCTCTGCCCCATTATCATACTCTTCCCACTCTACCTTAAAGTTATATTTGTCGCTGGCAGCATCTATAACCTTAACGCCTTCTGCTATTATCTCAGGCCCTATGCCGTCTCCGGGCATCTTTGCTATCCTGTATGTTTTCATTTTTTATTCATCCTCTTGACATAAGGCAAAAGCCCCCCTGCCTCTACGATCTCCATCATGAAATCAGGCAGTGGCTCTGCCTTATACTCCTCATTTTTCGTGAGGTTTTTGACTATGCCTTCTTTGATGTCTATCTCCAGCTCATCTCCCTTAGAGATTTTTTTGGTGCACCCGGGGCAGACCACAGGAAAAAGGCCGAAATTTACGCAGTTCCTGAAAAAGATCCTTGCAAACCCTTCAGCGATGACAGCTTTTACGTTGTTCCCTGTCAGGCACCAGACAGCATGCTCCCTGCTAGATCCGCATCCAAAGTTCTTTCCTGCAACTATTATCTCTACATTCTTTTCCTTTGCCTTTTTGGGGAAATCCTTATCTATGAATTCCATAGCATACTCTGCCAGCTCCCTTTCATCATCTGTATTTAGGTATTTTGCAGGGATTATCATGTCTGTATCTATGTCATCCTTGTCAAATAAAAATGATTTTCCCTTTATCGTCTTTTTCATTTTTTATATCCTTCCTTAATATAAGCATCTATCCCCATATACTTCCTTGGATCAGCAATCTTGCCTTCTATAGCCGAAGCCGCGACAGTTGCAGGGCTTGCGATATATACATATGATTTAGGTGACCCCATCCTGCCTACAAAGTTCCTGTTCGTGGAAGCGATAGCTGTCTCTCCTGCTGCCAAAACCCCCATATGCCCCCCTAAGCATGGGCCGCATGTAGGTGTGGATATGGTAGCTCCTGCTTCTGTAAATATCTTAAATAACCCTTCTTTTTCAGCCTGTTTCCATATATCTGTAGTGGCAGGTATTATTATTGCTCTTACAAAATCCTTTACCTTGTTGCCTTTCAGTATTTTAGCAGCCTCCCTAAGGTCATTTATCCTTCCGTTCGTGCATGACCCTATCACTGCCTGGTCTATCTTGATATCTTTTATGTCCTTTACAGGCTTTGCATTGCTTGGCAAAGGCGGAACACCCGCTAAAGGCTCCAGCTTTGAAACGTCAAAGTTCAACACTCTCTCGTATTCTGCATCAGGGTCAGATCTGACAATCTCAAATCTTTTCTTAGACCTGGATTTTACATAATCTACAGTCTTCTTATCAGGATTTATTATCCCTACTGTTGCCCCAGCCTCTACTGCCATGTTCGTCAATGTTATCCTGTCCTCAAACTCCATATCCTCCACCGCTTTTCCTGTGAATTCTATCGCCCTGTCTGTAGCTCCGTCTACCCCTATCTTAGATATAACCTGAAGTATTACATCCTTTGAAAAGACGCCTTTTTGCAGCTTCCCTTCTATATTGACCTTTATCGTAGATGGAACCCTGAACCAGCATTTGCCTGTTGCAATAGCTGCGGCAAGCTCAGTAGACCCGATTCCCATCCCAAATGCCCCTACTGCCCCATGTGTGCATGTATGCGAATCTCCTGCAACGACCGTTTCTCCAGGGACTATATGGCCCTGCTCTATCAGTATGGTATGGCATATCCCATGCCTCCCGATCTCATAATAGTTCTTTATATTGTGCCTTTTGACCCAGTCCCTTAGCCTTTTTGCAAGCTCTGCAGATTTCTCATCCTTATTAGGCACAAAATGGTCCGGAGTCACTATTATCTTATCAGCATCAAACACCGTATCCATCCCCATCTTCTCAAGTGCAGTGACTGCAGGGGGGGTTGTAACCTCATGGCATAGTATCACATCTAGGTCGATGTTCACTAATTCATCAGGACTTACCTTTTTCCTTCCTGAATGTCTTGCAAGTATCTTTTCAGTTATTGTTTGTGGCATGATAATTCCTCTTTTAACCCTGGAAGTGCTGTACTATTTAAAACTATGTTGTACCTAAGAAGTACAACTTAATAAACCCCTCACGTCTAGCTGTACTCCACAACCTTCCTTATCATCACTGTTACCCTCATCTTTTTAAAGAGCTTCATAAACTCAACAGAATGTTTTGTAGCTACCATGATGCTTCCTTTGCTCAGCTTTTCCCCTCCATACTTGTCCAAAAGCCCTTTGTACTCCTTTTTCTGGTTTTTGAACCCAAACAGTCTTTTAAACAGCAAAACCCTCTTAGATTCTGGCTTTACTTTTTCCCATGAGAATATTGTCTTATGGACAGCATTCCTGGGTGTGGCCTCATATTTGCCGTATAGCAATATTCCGTTGGCTATTACGCTGTTTTTTATGTCCTTCCAGTTGTCTAATTTTCCCGTCACCACCCTGATATCGTTCTTTACCCCTTTCAGTTCCCAATAGCTCTTAAACCTTATTGAGTCAAAAAATTCTTTTTTTATTTTATCGGTAGCTCTTTTAGTTTTTGCACTATCTATTGATTCTATAAAAAGATCCACATCACTGTCACTGTCAGCTTCATCTCTTGCAGCAGATCCGAATAATATTATTTTCTCTATATAGCCTTTGTCTATCCTTTCCAGAAAAAAAGATACAAAATCAACAGCATAGCCTAGTATCTTCTCATTCAACATCAACACCCTTTCTCTTAAATATCTCCTTTAGCTCATTGAATTTTTTTATCGTATCTCTTATGATTCCTTCTTCCTTAGGGACCCCATAACAAAGGGAATCCCTCTTCTCCTCGATGGAATGCATAAGCTCCAGGATCTTCTCCTTGCCCTTAAAATCAAACGGAAACTTCTCATTGGTCTTGTTCTTAGACTTGAACCATTCATGTTTTACTACAAACCCTGGATCGATAAGCCTGTTCTTATGCAGGAATATCTCAAACATATCAGCAGATGCAGCAGAGATGCTGAACCCTATTGTCCTTTGCCTCTTTGTAATGTCTTTTGTTATGCTTTCATCTATAACCTCTATGCTTTCCTTTAGCCTTTCTAGGTGTTTTTCTAAATTCATGTTACAGACGTAACTATCTTATTGATACAGTTGTAACAAATAATAGCTACCAGATATATAAATCTTTTGGTTACATAAGTAACTATTTTATTGCTACAAAAGTAACTAAGGGAATAGCTTCCTGTATATTTCTATCTCTGCTTGTGCTTGTAAGATGGTCATTGTACCTAAGAAGTACAACTTTAGAAAGATTAATAAGCATATGATGTTCCTCAGAAGATATGGAAGAGTCTATCCTGGTAAAAGCAGGCCTAACCTTAAACGAGTCAAGGATATACATGATGCTGCTGCAGTTAGGGGAGTCCCCAGCATCCGATATATCAAAAAAGGCCAACATATCAAGGCCCCACATATATGACTCTATAAGCCGGCTTCAGGATAAGGGCCTTGTCTCCTACATAATCAGGAACAATAAGAAATACTTCAAGGCAGCAGACCCGAAAGAGCTCTTTTCCTACCTTGAAAACAGGAAAAGGGGCATAGAGGACAACGAAAAAAGCATAAGTGCTATTCTGCCTTCTCTCCTTAAGCTGAAAGCTGCAAGGAAGAAAAAGCCGGAAATAGAGGTTTATGCAGGCAGGCCGGGCTTCAAGTCAGTCTTCAACGACATCCTGAACACAGGAAAGGATTTTATAGCCTTCGGTGCAAGCGGAGAGTTTGAGAGGACACTGCCGGGATTCTCATCCATATTCATAAAAAAGAGGGAATTGAAGAAGATAAAAGCAAGGCTTGTAGCTGTCAAGGGGACCTATCCCGTAAAGACACCTTTAAACGAATACAGGTGGATCCCAAAGGAGTTTTCAAGCCCCTCGACAACAGTTGTCTATGGAAATAAGGCAGCCATCCTTCTCTGGCTGGAAGAGCCCCTTGCCATAATGATAGAAAGCAAAGAGGTAGCTGAATCTTATAAGAACTATTTTGAGCTGTTGTGGAAGATTGG
>JAHWIN010000086.1 GCA_019322475.1 Candidatus Woesearchaeota archaeon | reverse complement strand
ATATTCAGCAAACGACCTCGCTCACATGCTCGTTCTTGTTTATCCTTATAACCTTATCTACAAAAGACTCTATCTTTGACTCATGCGAGACTATTATTATCTGGCTTATCCCTATCTGCTCCAGCAATATCCTTATCTTGTCCAGCTGTTCTGAAGAGAATCCGTCAGTTGGCTCATCAAGCATAAGTATCTCTTTTGTTTTTATGTCCCCTATGATGTCGTTTATCACCCTGTTCAGGGCCAGCCTGTATGCAAGCGCCACAGCGGTCTTTTCCCCCCCTGAAAGGTTGATAAAATCTGTCTCATACCCGTCTTGCTCTATTATCGGGGTAAACTCATCATCCAGCCTTACCCCCAATGTTTCATCCTCTATAAGTGTGCTGAACCACTGCTGGAAAAGGCTGTTGAACTCGCTGTAGGCTCTGAGCATCATATGCCTTTCCATGGTGTTCATAAGGTTTATGAAATACGTCTCAAGCCAGCCCTGGTATCTTGATACCCTTTCAAGGATTTTTTTCGTCTCCAGTTTCCTGTTGATCTCTTCCCTCAGCATCCTTTCTGCCTTGCCGACCTCCTCCTTTTTTACCTCCAGCCCTTTTTTTTCTATCTCCATCCTCCTTTCATTTTCCTGTATCTTTTCAAAGTTTTCCTTTATCTTCCTGTACTCGCCTTCGATCTTCCCCTCCTCTTCGATCTTCCTGTTCAGCTCGATCTTTTCCATGTTTATCTTTCCTATCTCTTCCTTTATCAGTTTTTGCTGCTCTTCTATCTCCTCTTTCTTGCTGCCTTTCTCTTTTATCGATTCTTTTTTCATGAGCAGGACCTTTATGTCAGCCTGCTCTTTCCTAAGTTTATCCTGGATTTTGCTCAGCTCATCAGCTTTTTTCCTTGCATCCTTCTCCTGCTCATTATGGATCCTGATATTCTCTTCAAGCTCGCTTATAAGCTTATGTTCCTTCTCATGTATCATCCTTTTATGCTCCTCTGCAACCTCCTGCAGGCACGTAGGGCATTGGTCTATCCTTGATACCTTCTCCTTTGTCTCCAGGCTGTGCTTTTTTCTCGCTTCAAATCCGGAAATCTTTTTGTTTATCTCAAGTATGGTCTCTCTCATAAGCCTTAGGCCCCGCTCATTTTCCGTTATCCCTTTTATCACTGTTTCCATGTCCGTTATCTCCTTTCCTTCCAGCTCTTTTTTTATCCTGCCCATCTCTTTTTCTATAGCCTCTATCTCTTTTACGTTCCTTTTTCTTCTTTCAAGGTTGTTCCTTAGGCTTAGCTCCTTTAGCTGTATCTCTTTCTTTAGCTCATTCAGCCTTTTTATCCCCTCTTCTGTCCTTATTATGAGCTTTTTGCTTTCCATAAGCTCGCTTTTTGCCTTCTCAAGCTTTGGCGTAAGCTCCTCTATCCCCTTATCTATCCTGCAGACCTCCTCTTCTTTCTCTTCTTTCATCCTTCTCTTCTCATCAAGATCCTCTATCCTGCCTTCATAGCTCTTCCTCCTCTCCTTCAGCTCTCTTATGAACATCTGGGAGTTCTCCCTTATCCTCTTGTACCTGTCGATATTGAAGACCTTCCTTAATGTGTCCAGCCTGATGTCCTTGTCTTCCATAAGTATCTGCTTCATGGCCTCCTGAGGAGTATACACTGTATACCTATAGACAAGGTCCTTGCTTTTGGTTATAAGGTCCTTTGGATACCCCAATATGTCAAGGATTCTGCTCTTAAGCTCTATATGGGTCCCTTCATTCTTTATTCCGTCGATGATGATATAGCCTGCTTCCTGCTTTATGTCATCCTTGCCCCTCTTCAGCTTTCTCTTGATGATTACCTCCTTCTGTCCGATCTCAAACTTAAGCTCCACCTCACCCTCTTTTTTCCCATGCCTAAGAAGTGCAGATCCGGAAAGATCCTTCCTCTTTACCCCAAACAGCGCAAACTCTATAGCCAGCAATATTGTTGATTTGCCGGAGCCTATGTCTCCAGAAAGAAGTGTAGAGCCGGTCTGAAGCTCTATCACCTGGTTTGTGTAGCTTCTGATGTTCTGCAGCCTTATTGATTTGATTATCATCTTCCCCAAAGGATAGGCAACCCCTTGGATTATATATAGTTTTTTATCTGCTTCCCCCTCCTCCCCCTTTAGCCAAAACAGAGACGAAACAAAAACTAATTTAAACTTTGATAACCTATACAGCCCTATGAGGGCATTAAAACAGAAAGATGGCACATTCAAGGTAGAGAGCCGCACCCCGGGCAGGTACTATATAGTCGATCCTGAAAAAAGGTCATGCACCTGCCCCCATTATAGGTTTAGGCTGGCCAGGTCTGGAGGGCTCTGCAAGCACCTCCGGTTCCTGCAGGATAAGCTGGATAAGAAAGAGGCTAAATCCTGTTCTGGTATGATTGATTACATAAAGAAGAAAGGAGATGTTGACAGCCTTGAGCTCATAAAAAAGTTCGGTGAAAGCGCTCTGGACTCATTATTGGAAAAAGGCGAGCTGATAGAGGACAAAGGAAAGGTTAAGCTCTTAAGCTAGCTGCTTCTTCAGCCATTCTATTACCTCTACAGGGGTAGGATCCACCCTCTCCCTCAATGCAAGATAATATGATGTATAATCCCCTGCATAGATTGCATACATCATCCTGGCCAGCAGGGAATTTCCTTTTATCTTGACCTCTGCTGTATCTATGTTCCTTTCCATTATCTCCTTGCAGATGTCCATCCTTCTCTTTATCTTCATGTTGTCTTTTTCATCCCTCAGCAATATGGCGAAGAACCTGCCCCTGTCCATGGCCCTGAAAGAGTTTATCTCGTTGTGGTTCATCTCAGAAAATGCAGAATGGAAGGCAGGGTATTTGGCATTCTCGTTTATCTGTGTCTGCCACCTGTATGCAGCTGTTTTCAAAAGCTCAGATGAGTATATAAGCGGAGTTTTGCCTTCTATCTTCCTTGCAAGCTCTTCTGCAATCTCCTTTATCTCCTCTTTTTTCTCCAGAAGCCCAAGCATCTCATTCAGGTCAGTATTCTTCACATCGATAAGGTTGGAATTATAAAGAACGCCTATCATAGGGAAAAAAAGATACCCTAAAGCTGCCCTTGGCTGCAACCCGGAAGGGATCTTTATAACCTTTTCAGCCTCTTTTGAAAGCTTCCCCCCGGATGTTACCGCAATTATATGCGCTCCCTTCTTCTTGGCATCATAGAAAGCAGACAATGTCTCTTCTGTGTTCCCTGAATATGAAACAGTGAAAACAAGAGTGTACTCATCAACATACTCAGGAACCTTGTAGTCCCTGTTGACAAGGACAGGAATCTTCGTATCGCTGCAATAAGCCTTTAATATGTCTCCGCCTATAGCAGACCCCCCCATACCGCAGACAACCACAGAAGTAACATCGCCCTTGGCCTTTATCCCCTCAGGAAGCGCCAAAGCCTCCCTGCACTGCCTGGGAAAATCATCGAGAACCTTGATCAGGTTAGACTTGTCAACAGTCATTTTAATTAACCTGATATGGGCTATTATTTATAATTTATTGTTTTGGAGTGGTTATGTATACAGAAAAAACACGCCTATTCTTCACTTTTTCTGTACTTTTTATCCATTTTTCGTGAATAATAAGAAAGATGCGAGGGATGGGATTCGAACCCACGGATCCACTAAGGAACAGGATATCTTACTTACAGGTAAGTGCTCCATTGTGGAGCGCTGGTCTTAAGTTTCGCACTCTTAAAGAGGCCTGCGCGTTTGACCAGGCTTCGCTCTGAGGAGCGCCAAAGATATTGGTGCTTACCCTCGCATAGTGCCTGGCATAAGAGATTGGTCTGATTAGGTTTAAAAAAGTTTTCTTTTGCCTGGCTTCATCCATAAAATGAAGGTTGCCATCAATTTGTGAGCAATACATCCATTAAAACAATCACAGCGGAGGGGGACGTCCCTTACGGGGAGGGGCCGCCCTTTAAATAATAACAGCTCAGAGCGAGCCGATGGCAACCCCGAAGGATTTTATGGATGAAGCTCTTGCCTATTGGTAAGACCCGAAGAAATCCTTCAGCTCATCATGCAGCTCAAAAACATCCTTTGCCAGGGCATCCTCAAACTTGTTAAGGTAGAACTTATAGATGAACTTGTCGGTGATTGCCCTCAGGAAATAGAACCAGGGCTTCTGCTGCCATTTTGCTGCAAGGTCAGTCTTAAGTATCCCATCAAGGACTATCAGAACATTGCCTTTATTGACCCTCTTTTTTGACTTACCCTTCATTATTTTTGTTTCTTTAACGTCAGTGAAAAGAGCCCTTAGCCTGACAACAGTCCTCGTATATTCATTCAGGTCTTCCCATATCTCTATGAACCATTCTATATTCTTCCCTTTAGGCTCTACATGCTCCAGCTTCTTCTTTATCTCTTTCTCCTTCCCTTTCTTTGATATCCAGTCCTCTACCT
>JAHWIN010000085.1 GCA_019322475.1 Candidatus Woesearchaeota archaeon | reverse complement strand
GACGTCTTAGCTTGCGAAGCAGGGTAAGAGGTTAGAAAAGCGAAGCTTTTCAAAGCGAGATGACCAGGTTGCCATACGAAGTATGGCGTTCTGGTCAGCGTAGTAGGGTAACTTTTCAATATCGCCTGTAGATCAGGAAAGAAAGAGCAAACAGCCTGGCAGGAGTACACGGCAATAGGAGCATAAGCTAAGCTTTAAAGAATATCCCCCAATAAAAAGATATTATCGCTAACAGCCAGTCTTGCCTACATGATCCACAAGGTCCTTTATGGTATATATAGAAAGATTATGCCTCTCAGCAAACCTCTTAAGGTCGTCCAGCTTTGCCATGCTTCCGTCATCGTTCATGACCTCTGCTATAACAGCTGCAGGATAAAGATTTCCCAGCCTGCAAAGCTCGACAGCAGCCTCAGTATGCCCCTGCCTCTCCAAAACCCCTTTATCGGCTGCCCTTAACGGAAAGATATGCCCCGGCCTTGCAAGATCCTCAGGCCTGCTCCCAGGGCTCAATAAGGCCTTTATGGTCTCAAGCCTGTCGCTTGCGCTCATCCCTGTAGTTGTATTTTTCCTGGCATCTACAGAAACCGCAAAAGGGGTGTTAAACCTGTCAGTATGGTCAGGCACCATCATGGGTATCTTAAGGTCGTCCAGCCTCTTGCCGTCTATAGGGACGCACATGAGCCCCTTTGCCCATTGTATGATATGGTTAAGCTTAGAGCACGTGGCTTTCTCAGCAGCCAAAACTATATCGCCTTCATTCTCCCGGTTCTCGTCATCAACTAGGATCACAAAGTCCCCTCTCTGCAGCTGCTTTATAGCGTCTTCTATTTTCCCGAACATAGCCCAAAAGAAGCAAGTTTTGTTTAAAAAGGTATTGGTGGCATTCCACCCTCTGCTCCCCAAAACCCACCGCAAGATTTATAAAAAGAATAGCAATTCTGATATCTATGGCTATATTTCAGGGAAAAGGAAAAAGAAGCCCAAGAGGCTCAAGATACAAAAAGTATAGGAACTATAAGAAGCATGAGCTTGGCAGGGTTCCGTCTCTTACAGGGCTTGGCAGGAAAAGGCTGCAGTCCATAAGGATCCTTGGAGGAGAAAGGAAACTAAGGCTTCTTAGTGAAGAGTTTGTAAATGTTTCTGATGCAAAAAACAGGAAAGTAAAGAAAGTAAAGATAAAAAACACCATTGAAAATCCCGCTAACAGGCACTTTGTAAGAAGGAACATAATGACCAAAGGGACCATCATAGAGACAGAGATAGGAAAGGCAAGGATAACGTCAAGGCCCGGCCAGGACGGCGTTGTAAATGCTGTACTTATCAGCTAGATCTTTATATCTTAATTGGCTAGAAGCTTTGCTCAGGCTGGATAATGCCCTTCAGATTGCTGAAGTCGAGATTTTTTATTCTTCTAAGCAGGCCACATTATTACGGTTAAATTTAAATATATAACTATAATATTCTGTATTATCATGATGGACCTAAACTTCAGCAAGCTAGACGGGCTGGTTCCCGCAGTCATACAGGATTACAAGAGCAAAAAGGTTCTTATGGTGGGCTTCATGAACAGGGAAGCTTACAAGAAGACCTTAGAGACGGGCAATGTATGGTACTTCAGCAGGACAAGGAACAAGCTGTGGATGAAAGGAGAAAGCTCCGGCAATATACAGGTTGTAAAGGAGATCCTTGTAGACTGCGACAATGACACATTGCTGATAAAAGCAGAGCAGAAAGGAGGGGCTGCATGCCATGAGGGATATGAAAGCTGCTTCTTCAAAGACATAGATGGAAATATCAAAGATAAGAAAGTGTTTGACCCTAAGAAGGTGTATAATTCTTGATATTCCTTAAAAAGCGAAAAGCTTATATGTTTTGTAAGTTTTTAATAGGTTATGGTAATGGGCATCGCTGGACGAGTTACTAAGGAAGAAAAACCAGAGGATTTGGGTAAGTTTACAGAAAGATTGGAAGAAAAGATTAAACAGATTATAAATACAGATACTGGAATTAAGGCTCAACAGATTATAGATATTAATTCAAAAAATAGTTGGATGTCCTCTCCCCCAAAAGGTATTGCTAAAAACTATCCTGGGTCAGGAGGATATGGTGACCGCTCAAAGTATAAACCATAATCCTGATTATCCTAGATAAAAGATAAGATAAACATTTCTCCGTATTATTTGATGCAGCACAGCTTTTTACCTGCCAGGTTCCATAAACAGCACTATTGCGGTTAAATTTAAATATAAAACCTCATATTACCATAGATAAAATGGATAAAATAAAACTTGGAATACCAAAAGGAAGCCTTCAGGAAGCTACTGCGCTTCTTTTCAAAAAAGCCGGATTCAACATAAGCATAAACAAAAGGAGCTATTTTCCTTCTGTTGATGACCCTCAGATGGAGTGCATGCTCATAAGGGCGCAGGAGATGGCAAGGTACGTAGAAAATGGAGTCCTTGACTTTGGGCTTACAGGGATGGACTGGGTCCTGGAAAATGATGCTGACGTGATCAAGGTAGAGGACCTTGTATATTCAAAAAGGGGGCTTGGCAAGGTCAGGTGGGTCTTGGCTGCCCCTCCTGAAAGCGGGATAAGAAGCGTAAAGGACCTGAAAGGGAAAAAGATAGCCACAGAAGCCGTCAATCTTGCAAAGGCATACCTCAAAAAAAACAAGGTTGATGCTGAGGTTGAATTTTCCTGGGGCGCCACAGAGGTAAAGCCCCCAAACCTTGCAGATGCCATAATCGAGATAACCGAGACAGGATCATCCCTAAGGGCCAACAACCTGAAGATAATCGACACCATCATGGAATCAAACACTGTTTTGATAGCGAACAAAAAAGCATGGAAAGACGCAAAAAAAAGGAAGAAGATAGAAGAGATAGCCCTTCTTCTAAAAGGCGCCATAGAAGCAGAAGGAAAAGTGGGATTGATGATGAACATAAAAGAAAGCCAGGTAGATAGGATATTAAACATCCTTCCCTCCCTTCAAAAGCCGACCATATCAAGGCTTTCTGACAGGGAATGGGTCAGCGTAAATACGGTAACAGACGAAAAGATAGTGAGGGACCTTATCCCAAAGCTTAAAAGCGCAGGGGCCCAGGGAATAGTTGAATACCCGCTGAACAAGGTAATAGTCTGATGATACAGAGAATAAGCATAGGGGAAAAGAAAAAGGTCAGCCTGATAAAAGAGCGCTCTAAAAAGGATTTCAGCCTTGCCCTGGAAAAGGTAGCCCCCATAATAAAAGGCATAAGGCTGTTCAAAAATAAGGCCCTTTTCAGGTATGCAAAAAAGTATGACTGCTTTGAAGCCACAAAAAACAATATCCTTGTAAGCGAAGAAGAGATCAAAAAAGCCTATAAGAAAGTTGATGAAAAGACAATAAGCGCCATAAGAAAAGCGAAGGAAAACATCAAAAGGTATGCTGGGCTTCAGATGCCTAAGGGGTGGGAAAGTGAAATCTCAAAAGGCATCAGGATAGGGCAGCTTGTAAAGCCCCTGGACTCTGTAGGGTGCTATGTCCCCGGAGGAAATTTTCCGCTTGTTTCAAGTGTCCTTATGAGCGTCGTGCCTGCTAAGGCTGCAGGCGTAAAAAACATCATAGTATGCAGCCCCCCTAAACAGGATAATTGGGCGCTTTATGCTGCATGTGATATTGCAGGGGCAGATAAGGTCTATAGGATAGGGGGGGCCCAGGCGATAGCTGCCATGGCCTTCGGAACTGAAACAGTCCCCAAGGTTGACAAGATAGTCGGGCCTGGAAACATATTTGTCACAGCAGCCAAGAAGCTTGTTTACGGGGATGTCGGGATAGACTTCCTGGCAGGCCCTTCCGAAATATTGATAATCGCTGAAAAAGGAAACCCTAAGTTTATAGCAGCCGACATGATAGCGCAGGCAGAGCATGATGTATTGGCATCCTCGATACTGGTCACTACGGGCAAAGAGCTTGCCGAAAAGGTTGAAAAAGAGCTGGAAAAGCAGCTGAAAGAGCTGAAAAGATACAGCCTTGCCCCTCAATCATTAAGGAAGTACGGATGTATAATAGTGGCAGGAAGCCTGGAAGAGGCAGTATCATTTGCCAACGATTTTGCTCCTGAGCACCTGGAGATAATAGTAAAGGAGCCTGAAAAGGTTATAAGGCAGCTAAGCAATTTTGGAGCCCTTTTCATAGGCGAGTATTCCCCTGAAGCTGCAGGAGATTACTGCTCCGGCACCAACCACATCCTTCCGACAGGAAAAGCGTCAAGGTTCAGGGCAGGCCTCAGCGTGATGGACTTTATAAGGATGCCTTCATTTCAGAATCTTAGTAAAGAAGGCCTGAAAAGCCTAAAAGAAAGCATAACTGCATTGGCTGATGCTGAAGGCCTGGAAGGCCACAGGAAAAGCGTAGAGAAAAGGTTCTAAAAAATAAAAGGCGCATAAAAGATGATATATCCAAGAAAAGCTGTTATGGAAATGGAAGAGTACAAGCCTCCGTTAGAGGGCAGAAAAGGTTTCCTTAGGCTGGACTTTAACGAAAATACCATAGGCTGCAGCCCAAAGGCCCTTGCTGCCATAAACAGCATAAAAGAAGAGGACATATCCTCTTACCCTGAATACGGAAAATTCAAGGCAAAGCTTGCAGGGTCTATAAAAGTAAAGCCTGAGCAGCTGATGGTAACGAATGCTGCCGATGAGGCTATCATGGTCGTGATGCAGGCCTATATCGAAAAGCAGGACCAGGTTATCCTTCCTGTCCCCACATTCGCCATGTTCAGGTTCTATGCCAGCCTTATGGAAGCAGAAATAAAAGAGGTCCTTTACAAAAAAAGCCTTGAATTTCCCTGCAAAAAGGTCCTTGATTCTATAACCAAAAAAACAAGGATGGTCATATTATGCAGCCCGAATAACCCGACAGGCACGATAATATCCAAAGATGATGTCATAAAGGTCATTGAAAAAGCTGATAAGAATGATGCTATCGTCCTTCTGGATGAAGCCTATTACCAGTACTCAGGGCAGGAATGCCTTGGCCTTATTGAAAAGTACAGCAACCTTATCATCATAAGGACGTTCTCAAAAGCCTACGGCATGGCCGGCCTAAGGCTTGGCTACGCAGTCTCAAACAGGGAGATGATAAAAGACCTGATGAAAGTCTGCTCCCCTTATTCTGCAAATGCTGTGTCTATGGCAGCTGCCAGCGCAGCCATCTATGACATTGATTACGTAAGATGGTATGTTGAAGAGGTAAAAAAAGCTAAAAAGATAGTTTATGGCGGGCTCAAAAAGCTGGGTATAGCTGCTTATCCGTCTCATGCTAATTTCATCCTTGCTAAATTCCCCAACAGGGCTGATGAGGTAGTAAAAAAACTGAAGGAAAAAAAGATCCTTGTCAGGGACAGGAGCAGCTACCCCCTTCTGAAAGATTGCATAAGGATAAGCATAGGGACAGTAAAGCAGGCAAAAGTTTTCCTGGATGCCCTAAAAGAGGTCCTAAGATGAGCCCTGCCCTTCTTTTCATACTTTCGATCATAGGGCTCCTTGCCCTTTACTGGGCCCTGATAGGCCAATGGAGATGGAACAGGATGCTGAGGGAAAACAGCCCTCCTGAAAAAGATAATGCTCTGGAAGAAAAGAAGGTTAAAGATGAAGCCGGCAAAAGATAAGGTCAAGGCGATAATATTTGACATAGATGGTGTCCTTGTAGATACCAGCAGGTCATACAGCCTGGCCATAAAAAAAACAGCAGAATTCTTCCTGGGAAAGATCCTGAAGATGGAAGATGTCGAAGCTGTCAAGAACCGGGGCATAAATGACGACTGGGACGCCTCTGAGATCCTTATCCGGGAAAACGGAGGAGACTTCAGGAAAAAAGCTATAATCAAGAAATTCCAGGAATACTATCTTGGAAGAAATATGGACGGCTTTGTTAAGGATGAAAAGTGCATCATAAAAAGTGATGTTTTAAAAAAGCTTAAAAACTACAAGCTGGGAATATTTACAGGAAGGCCGAAAAAAGAGGCGGACTACTGCCTCGATCGTTTTGGCATCATAGGAAGCTTCAGCACAGTAGTTGCAAAAGAGGACGTAACTAAGGGAAAGCCTGACCCTGAAGGGCTCTTGAAAGCTATCCAGATGATGAAAGTCAAAAAAGCAGAAGCAGTCTATGTGGGAGACAACATAAGTGACCTGAGGTCTGCTAAAGAGGCAGGCATCAGCTTTATAGGTGTTATCCCCCCGAATGTGGATAAGGCCTGCCTAAGGTCCCTCTTAGCGTCAGAAGGGGCAGAGATAGTGCTTGATGACATAAATGATATAGTCAAAAATCTTTAGGGCCATAGGGCAAAAGAAAGGGGAACTAAGATGAAAAACATTGCTGAAAGGAAAAGAAAGACAAAAGAGACGGATGTTTCTATCAGGCTGGACGCTGAAGGAAGCGGAAAAAGCAGGATAAGCACTAAGATCAGCTTCCTCGACCATATGCTTAAGCTGTTCGCAAAGCACGGAACATTTGACCTGGAGATAGAAGCAAAAGGGGACCTTGAGGTTGACCAGCACCACCTAGTCGAAGATATAGGGATAGCCCTTGGAGAAGCCTTTGACAAGGCCCTTAAGGACAGGAGAGGGATAAACCGGGCCGGCTTCTTTGCCATGCCCATGGATGAAGCCCTGGCTGTATTCTCTATAGATATATCCGGGAGGCCCTTCCTGAAATTTGATGTAACCTTCAAAAAAGAGAAGATAGGCGACCTTGACTCCGAGATGGTCTATGAGTTCTTCGAGGCATTCTCTAAAAGCCTTAGATGCAGCATCCATGCAAGAAGCTTTGATGCCAGGACAGACCACCACAATGCAGAGGCCGTCTTCAAGGCCTTTGCAAGGGCCCTTAAGATGGCTGTAAGCAAAGACAAAAGGCTGAAAGAAAGCATACCCAGCACCAAGGGAATTATCTAGTGCTCTTAACTAAGATGGCAGAAGCTTTTATATTTGACCTTGACGGCGTTCTTGTCGACAGCCTGGAAGCATGGTTTAAGCTGTTCAACAGGACATTAAGGTATTTTGGAAAGGAAGATATAGGAAAACAAAGGTTTATAGAAAAGGTTTGGGGCGGCCCGATAGAAAGGGATGCAGAGGAATTTTTTGAGCAGCCTGTAGAAAAGATAAAGAACTTCTACTTCAGTAATTTTGACATATTTAAAAAAAACCTAAGGCTTTTTCCGGAGACAAAAGAGGTTTTAAGCCTCCTAAAAAGCAAAGGCCTAAAGTTAGGCCTGGCAACAAACACCCCTAAAAAGCAGGCGTTAAGCCTGTTGGAGTACCTAAAGCTAAATGCATATTTTGATGCTGTAGCCGCAGGCGACGAGGTAAATCATGGAAAGCCGGATCCAGAGATGATACTGCTGGTATGCAGAAAGATAAAGGTAAAGCCTAAAGATTCTATCTATGTAGGCGACTCAAAAGCAGACATGTTAGCAGGAAAGGCAGCAGGATGCATGACGATAGGCTTCAAGAGGGAAGGTGATAAGATGATAGGCAATCTAAAGGAGCTTCTTGATATCGTTTGAAAAACAAGCTTTTTAAAGAAACAGCCAATACCTAATGATAAGATGTGGTTCAACACAGGTTTTTTCATAGCGCCGAAGCAGTTCAGGTTTAACGGTGAAGAGCCTTTGCTTAGAGAAGTCTCTTTCCTGTTCAACGGAGAGAAAAAAGAGCGCTGATATTTCTTCAAGGCAAAATATTTAAACATAGCAGTAATCTAAATCATTAAGATGATATTTCCAAGCATAGACCTTATGGAAGGAAAGGCTGTCCAGCTTGTCCGGGGCCAAAAAGAGGACAAGAAGATAGAGATAGATGATGTTCTGAAGCTCGCAAAGAGATTCTCCAGATACCATATCCAGCTCATTGACCTGGATGCTGCCATGGGAAATGGGGATAACCTGAGGATGATAAAAAGGCTGTGCATGCATTTCAGGTGCAGGGTTGGAGGGGGCATAAGGACATTAGAAAAAGCGAAAGAGATAATAGAAGCAGGCGCTGAAAAGATAATAATAGGCAGCTCTGCATTCAGGGGTGGAAAGGTAGACGTCTTGTTCCTAAAGCTGCTCAACAAGGCTGTAGGAAAAGAAAAGATAATAATAGCTATAGACAGCAAAAAAGGGAAGATAGTGGTAGATGGGTGGAAAACATCTACAGGCATCAAAACATTGGATATGATCGGGGATCTTGAGCCGTATTGCTCCGAATTCCTCTACACTTATGTGGACAGGGAAGGGATGATGCAGGGAACTGATTTCCCCATGCTGAGAAGGCTAAAGCAGGCTACCTCAAATGAGATAACAGCAGCAGGAGGAATCTCCTCCATGGATGAGATAAAAAGGCTGGAAAGGATAGGCGTCAATTCTGTTCTCGGCATGGCCCTCTATACCGGAAAGATAAAGCTTGATTATAGCAAAGAGCACAAACATTTGAGCAATAATTAATGCTCTTTGCTTATTAATAAAAGGCATGAATTGCTCAATTATTGATGTCTTTTATTATAGGCCCTGAGCATTCTTAAGGTATGTTAAAGCAGGATACCATAATGCTTATATATCAGGTTATAAATTAAGGGGTATAGAGCTGGTTCAATCTTAGCCTAAAATGAAGATCGTTTTTACACATCCCATTTACCTCTGGATACTCCTTATCCTTCCTCTCTTGATCCTTGCGCATATATTCATATTCAAGAAAAGGGCGCCTCTTGCTTTAAAATTCTCAAACTTTGCCACGATTGAAAAGGTATCAGGAAAATCATTCTTAGCATCCACAAAAGGCATAGTGACAAGAAGGGACCTGACGCTCCTCCTGATAAGGACGATGACATACCTGTTCTTCATACTTGCTATCAGCGGGATGATGATAGAGTACCAGGGAAAGGCCAGCACATCTGACTTCGTATTAGCCATTGACTCTTCATCGTCCATGCTGGCAGATGACTTCTCGCCCAATAGGCTTGAGGCTGCAAAAGAGGCAGCTATCCTTTTTGTAGATTCTCTTGACCAGAAGACAAACATAGGGCTCGTATCGTTCGCAGGAGAGGTCTATACTGACTTAAGGCCGACAAGCAGGGCAAAGGAAGTAAAAAGCAGGATTGAAAGCATAAGCCTCAAAAAGACAGGAGGGACAAACATTGGAGATGCATTGATAACGTCAAGCAACCTGTTTGAGGGAAACAACCCTAAAAAGCTGATCCTGCTTACAGACGGCCAGTCCAATGTAGGGCCAGAGCCGGCAAAAACCCTGGATTACCTGAGCAAAAGCAACGTAACCGTATATACGGTAGGGGTAGCTACAAAAGAAGGGGGGAAAACAGAAGAGTTCATCTCAAAGCTTGATGAGGATACCCTCCAGATGGTTGCAGGGCAGACCGGAGGAAAATACTTCAGGGCAGAAGATAATGACGTCCTGAAGGAGTCTTTCAGGGAGATAGCTTCATCTGCCGTAAAAAAAAGCGCTTTCCCCCTTTCCTGGCTTCTTCTGTTCATAGGGTTCATAACGCTAAGCCTGGAATGGCTTCTTTCTACGACTAAGTTCAGGACTCTTCCTTAGGCCTAAAGAACGCTAAGCCCCCAGCCCTATAAACATAACACCTACAACTATAAGCGCTATCCCTGCCCATTTGTAGATATTCATCTTCTCGTTGAGCAGCTTTATAGACCATAAGATTACCCAGATGTATGTTATTGAAACTAAAGGATAAAGCACAGAAAGCTCCCCCCCTTTCAGTGCAGGTATGAACAATGCTGTCCCTGCCCCATAAAACAGGAATCCTGCAATAAGGTAGTAATTGGTAAAAAAGCTCTTTACATTAAGTGACATCCTGGAAGATGCCTTCTTGAGCATTATGGGCCCTAAGGAGCCTATGACACCTGCCGCCAATACCACCCCTACTGACCATAATTGAGTTGCCATTCATACCACGTTAGTGTATTCTATGCTTTCCTTTTCCTTTGATCCCATGCCTATAAAGGCTATCCCTATGATCACGAATATTACCCCTGTCCATTTGAAGATATTAAGCGCCTCGTTGAAGAAATAAGCTGCCAATAAGCTTACCCATATGTAATCAGTAGCTATTATCGGATAAAGGACAGAGACCTCCCCTCCCCTGAATGCAAGTATCATGATAAAAGCCCCCAGGACATATAACACCATGCCGGTTATAAGGGGAAGGTTTGTAATCAGAGCCAATAAGCTGAACTCAAGCCTCTCCGACCCAAGCTTATAGAGGACCTGGGCTATAGAAGTGAAAGCAGTGCATATGACCATAAGCCCGATCGCCCACACCTTTGTCGCCATCTTATTCCTTCAAAAGTATCTCTATAAGGTCAGAGTATGATGTCCTGGCTATAAAAAAGCTTATAGAAACCCCTATTATGGTGACTATGGCAAAGCCCTTAAGCATACCTGCCCCTGCAAATATAAGCGGGATCATTGCGAATGTCGTTGTCAGGTAAGCCCCTATTATTATAAAGAAAGCACCTTTGATCCTTTCCTTCCAGTTGAATATCTGTTTTGACTCTTCCCCTCTCAAGGACTCATCTGTTATTATTATCTTATGGTCCACCCCTGTCCCCACAGCTATTATTATCCCTGCGATAGCCGCTAGATCCAAGTTCCATCCTATCAATGCAGCAACACCCAGCAATATGACAACCTCTGCTATCGAAGTCAGGGCTATAGGTATGGATACCTGCCACTTCCTGTATCGTATAAAGACTATTATTGCCACTACAAAGATTGCTAAAAACCCTATAAAAAGCGCATTCCGGACAAACTCCTCCCCCAGCATAGGGGATATGGTGTCTGTCTTTACTATATTGAGCTTATAAGGCAAGGAGCCTGTGATAAGTATTGTCTGAAGCCTTTTCATGTTTTGGAGGGCGTCCATAGCTGCTTCCTGCTGGGACATCCCTGATCCTGATCCTGATATCTGGATATTAGTTTCAGCCTTTCCCTTAAGCTCTGCCCCTATCCTCAGCTCATCAACCTGGTTGTCATCCAAAAAAAGGTTAAGCTTCTTGCTTAGGTACTGCTGCTTGTCCTCTGTGACTACCTCAAGATCCCTTGTAAGGTCAGCCTGCTTCTGGGCCGCCTCCGGAGACAGGCTTATAGAGAACCTGAACCTGCAGAACCACTGGCTTCCGCTCTGGCTGCATCCCTGGTAAGGGTTTATCCCTGCGCAGTCTGCTGACCTGCATACATAGGTTATCTCGCTTCCTCCCTTGAAAGCCGTTCCGTTGCCTATCTTTGCCTCAAACTTGCCCTGCTTGGCCAAAAGGTCCTTGACCTCTTCCTCAGTAGCTCCGGCGATCTCAACAAGTATATACTGGTTGCCTGACAGGTCCCCTGCCTCCCTGATGACCAGGTCGCTAAGCCCGTAAACATTAAGCCTCTCTTTCATGACAGCCAAAAGGTTTTCCATGTCATTCTGTTCTATCTCTACCTCTGGCTGAAGCAGGACCCTTGTCCCGCCCTGAAGGTCAAGCCCTTTCCTTATGTTTGTCTTAGGGGCATCATAGACCCTGAGCCCTATATCCTCCATGCCCAGGCTTATGGCCTTTGTCTTAGGAACCTCTATCTCCTTCGTAATGGTCTTATTTACCTTCACTGTACTGCCATTGATAGTCTCGTTTACCTCTATTGTCTCCTCTATCTCCCTGATCTCTGTCTCGTTCAGTTCGATAACCTCTATTTTTTCCCTGGTCTCAAGCCTGTAGAGCTTCTTGTTGGTCCTTATCTGGACGCTTAAGTTAGCCTTCAGGCTTTCAAGGGCATTAGAATAGTCTTCAACATCATTTATGACCTTATTATTGATGGATATGACCGCCTCCCTGCTCATGGGGGGTGTGCTTGGCTTTGGGCTTGGTATGCCTGCAAGGTTAGCAGAGCTGTTTGAGATTACGCTCCTTATGGCAACACCCTTCCTGTAAGGGTTGGGGTAGATAGCTACAAGCGCAAACAGCACCAAAGCTAATGAAAGCAATATCTTAAAGTTCGTGAATATCTTTTTTGCCTTTCTATTCATTTTTATGTTTCCCAGCCTTCCTCTCAAGGTAATACCTTAATATAGCCACGTTCTGGATCCATGTGCTCATATTGTCCACGGCAAGCCCTATAATCACTATAAGCATGATCTGCCTTATGACAGCAGACTCTACAAAGATTATGCCTGCTATAAGCGCTCCCATCGTAGTCAGCGACATCATGGCTCCTGTCTTCAGGGAGCTTATCGTCCTGTCAAATATTGTCCCCTCTTTCCTTCTCAGCAGCCGGGTAGCAAGCAGCATGTCTGTATCTACAGAATATCCCACCAGCATAAGAAAAGCAGCGATCCCTCCTGTCCCTATCCTCATCCCAAGAAGGTCAACTATCGCCAATGTCACGATTATGTCTGAAAGCGCAGAAAGGACTACCGCCAGGCTTGGAACAAAAGTCCTGAAATATGCAAATACGACAAGGCTCATAAGTATAAAGGCTATTATCAAAGCCACAAATGTCTCTTTAAAGAAGCTAGCACCCAAAGATGATCCCATGACCTCAACACTGTACTCTTCCTCGATAAGGTCCTGGCCTATAGATGACTCAACCTCTGCTATAAAAGATGCAAGCTCTGCCTCGTCTGTGCCATCGATATCTGCAACCGCTATTACCCCTATCTGCCTTCCCCCCTTATTAAGGGCCCTTACAGAAACATCGTTATTCTCAAATCTCTTCTCCAGGGTCTGCTCTATCAGGCTGATGTCTGGAAGCCCCTCTTTTGTTATAGTTAATGTAACCCCTCCTTTCAATGAAACATCCTTATTGATAAAAGATCCTGTCGAAGCTATCTGGAACCCGATAACCAGGATGGCAAGGACAAAGACCACTACAGGGATTATAGCCAGCTTCTTATATTGGGTATCGTAAAAATTCAGGATTCTCCTTAGCAGGGGCTCTTTTGGCTTCTTGGGCTCTTTAAGCGCCTCTTCAACACCCTTTTCATGTTTTTTCCCCGGCTCAGCCCCTTTATTGGTGTTAACATCGCTTTTCTCTGCAATATTTTCATATTTCTCTCTTGTATTCCCTGGCTCTTTATTGCCTGTAGTAGAATTATCAGGATTATCTGAAGTATAGGTCTCCAGCTTCTCTTTATGCCCTTCCCTGTCTATAAGGTCTATCTCGGGCTCGTTAAGGTTGCCTGCATCAGGATCATTCATGCTGCCCTTCTTAGATTCCTCTTGATTTTCCCCGCTATGTTCTTGCAAATTACCCACCTGTTCTTTGAGAAATATAGGCTATTTAAAAAACTTTAGGTTTTACAAACTAGCCTGGATCACACTAATATTGATATTAAGGGGCTAACCCCCAAATCTCCTCTCCCTCCTCTTATATTCATCTATGCATCCTATAAAATCCTGCTTGGTAAACTCAGGCCAAAGCTTATCCGTAAAAACAAGCTCAGAATAGGCGTTCTGAAAAAGAAGGAAATTGCTAAGCCTGTGCTCTCCTCCTGGCCTTATCAGAAGGTCAACATCATCGCTAAGGTACAGGTTGTCTATGATCGCCTTCTCATCAACATCCTTTACGCCCAAGCTTATTATCTTTTTGACAGCGTCCACTATCTCTGCCCTGCCCCCATAAGCAAGGGCAAGGTTCAGCCTGTAATCATCATAATCCTTAGTCCTTTCCATGATATCCCCCATAGACCTCTGCAGATCCTCAGGAAACATCTCTATCCTGCCTATTACAGAAACCCTGACCTTATTGTCATGGATAGCCTTATCATTCTTAAAACCGCTTATCCTCTTCCTGAAGAGGTCAAAAAGGTAGCTTACCTCTTCCTTGTCCCTCTTAAAATTCTCAGTAGAAAAGCAGTATAATGTTACTTCCTTTACCCCAAGTTCAACACACCACTTCAGAAGGTCTTTGATCTTCTCAAACCCCCGCTCATGGCCCCTCATCTTAGATAGCTTTTTTCTTTCAGCATACCTCCTGTTGCCGTCAAGGATTATCGCTATATGCTTTGGTATTCCCGGTTCTTCCATCTTATCGATGCCCTCCTGATGATTAAAAAACAGCAGGATACTTAAAAAGCTTTCTAGGTATCCTGCATTTTCTCAAAAATAGCCAGCTCGCTCAAAATCCCATCCCAAGCAGCAAAATTTCTGTTTTTAGTATCCTAATTAGTATACTAGAATAATATTATCATATTTTCCAAACCAAAACTATTTAAATGGCCAAGTGAAAGATTATAGGGTGCGGGGGGTGGCAGAAAGAGACCACAGAGCACGAAAAGGGGGGTGGTATTTTTTTTATAAAATGCCAAAAGATTGCGCCTAAAAGCTGATAAAAGGGGTATAGCATATTACTATCATTCTAAGTAAAAGACAAGAAAGGTTGCTGATAACACAAACGTTGATGAAGATTGGATGTGGCTGGCATAAGCCTAGGATGCTTATGTGCCTGGTCAAAGTGATTGCCGCTCATGCCTAAAAAGTGCATAATATGTGGAAATACAGCTGAATTCTGTATAAAAGGGTCCAGCGAGAGCTATTGCAGAAGCTGCGCTGAAGAGAATTTTCAGGATCTTGGATACCTGGAAGAATTATGACAAGATTTATATAATTCCTTTTTTCTAAAGAAAGTATGCCTCAGCAGCAGATGAGTGAAGAGCAGCTTAAGGAGCTGCAGGAAAAGATAAAGAATATGTCTCCGGAAGAGCTTAAGGAGTTCCAGAAAAAGCAGTGCATCTTCTGCCACATAATAAGCGGGAAAGCCCAGTCAAAAAAGATCTATGAGGATAACCTGTGCCTGGCGATCCTTGACATTGCCCCTTCAAACCCAGGGCATATCCTCCTGATGCCAAAAGAGCACTATTCTATAATGGCCCAGCTCTCTGAAGATGAGGTTTCCCACATCTTTATGGTTGCAAAAGCAATTTCTAATGTTATCCTAAGGGCTCTAGGCGTCCAGGGAACAAACCTTATAGTGCAAAACGGGATTGCAGCAGGCCAGAAAGCACAGCACTTCATGGTCCACATAATCCCAAGAAAGGAAAAGGACGGCATAGAGTTCAAGCTCCCCAAAAAGGAAATATCAGAAAAAGAGCTTGAGGATATAAGGATAAAGCTGGAAGCTAAGCTGGGAACATCAAAAGAAAAAGGCCCTAAAAGCAAAAGGCCGGAAAAGAAAAAAGCGGTCCCTGCTGAATTCACAGAAAAGAAAAGCGAAGAAAACAAGAAAAAAAGCCCGCCTAAAAAAGGAAAGGCTGCCAAAAAAGGTCCTGAAAAGGCTGACTTGGATGAGATAACAAGGATCCTGGGTGTTAAATGATGGCTGAGAAGTGCATAATATGCAGGATGGTCGATGGAGAGATTCCTGTAAAGAAGGTCTATGAGGATGATGATGTCCTTGCCATCCTGGATTTCAACGGAGCTAACCCCGGCCACGCATTTGTCATCCCAAAAAAGCACATCCCCATACTGGAGCAGATACCCAACGGCCTTGCAGGAAAGCTGTTCAACGTCGCAAACAAGATAAGCTCAGCAATATTTGACTCGTTAAATGTTGAAGGCACGAACATCTTCGTCGCCAACGGCGTTTCTGCAGGCCAAATGGTCGCCCATTTCATGATCAATATTATCCCAAGAAAAAACAATGATAATATCAGCCTCCAGTGGCAGCCGAAAAAGCTGAGCGAAGAGGAGATGTCCACTATAGAATTAAGCCTGAAAAAAGAGATAGAAAACATCGGCTTTGGAGAAAAGCCAAGATCAGAGCCGAAGAAAAAAAAGCCCATCCCCTCAGAGGTTGAAGGGGAAGAGAGCTGCCTTATAAAAAGCCTCAGAAGGATACCTTAAAAGAAAGTACCTTAAAAAGTCAGGATTCCCTTATCGTAACATTAGACGTAAGCTTTATTATCCTGTTTACCCCTGCGGCATTCCTCAGTTCTGTTTCTGAATAATACTGCCTGTCCACGCCTATGCCTCCTTCTAAAGGGGGCTTAGAAACAAAATCATCCACTTCAGGACCTATAGAATAGATAGAAGGGACATAATATACCCTTTGGGTAGGCCCTTTTTCTCCGCTATTGTTTATATAATCCTTATAAGCCTCAAGATTACCTTCATTGACAAACATTATAGGTGAATTATAAAAAGCCGCAAATAAGGAAGCTATAAGCTTAGAGCCTGTTTCACTGGGATCCACCAAGACAACATATTCATACAGGTCCCAAAAATCAAAGTAAGCCTCATCAAAGCCGTCTGTACTGTAGATATTCAGATCATAGTTTTTTCCGCCTATAGTCTTTGTTGTGCTCCTTTTATGGGGATCTGAGCCAGGGGTGTTATCAAACATAAGGTCGTCATCAAATATATACGCCTTTGTCTTTTCATAAGAGTCCATTATCTCCTTAAGGTCGCTGTCCTTGATGTTTGTGCCTTCATCATCCATGTAATAGACATAATAGGGTATCCTATGGAACCCTGTAGCATCATTCCAGACTATAAGGGGTATAAGCCTTAATATTGTCTCGCTGTTGGCCCTCTTATTATCCCTCACAAGAAAAAGTGAATCCTCCAGGCTTGCCATGTCTTTCTCATTCTTCGTATATACCCTGACTATCTGGCTTGCAGTTCCTATAGCCCCCTCCTCATTGACTACCTTTAAAGTAAGGTTATATTCCCCTGGCTCCCAATAAGAGTCATTGACGACAGCCTCATGGCTGTCTATGATGGAATTGCCGTCAAAATCCCAGAAATACCCTACTATATTATAGTTCTGGTCATAGCTCTTGGAAGCGTCAAATGTCACCTTCTGGAAGACGGTAAAGACGTCTCCTTTATTAGGTGAGGATATTATGGGGACAGGAGGCTTAGCATATCCCAATAGCTGCTGCCTAAACTTCAGGCCTGACTGGCCGAATGAGTACCTGATAAAGGCTGCAGCCAGGACAAGTGTAACTAGGCCTATTATGATAAGCACTACAAGCCTTACTGAAAGGCCGATATCGCCTTTCCTGGAAGCCCTTAATCCCAAAAGCCCTTTCTTTTTCCTGCACATAGTATCACTCTTCTTTAAGGCTCTATTGAAGTCCAAACATCATACTTTGTGAATTCAGCTGAAGACCTGCTGACCCACTTGCCGTCTATGCATAGGCCCTCTACGATAATATTCTCAAGGATCAACCCTGATGAAAAAACAGTCCATGTCTCCCCAGGATCATCCCCGCAGCAGCAGCAATCAGGACCCTGTGTATGATGCGAACCCGCTGCCTGGCAGTATATCTCCCCGTCACTGTCACAAAGTGTAGGATTAAACCCTGTTTTCTTTTCTCCGACTAAGTTGCAAAAAGCCCCATCCCTATCAGGATCGGTTATGTACTCTCCTTGCATACAGCCTGATTTGTTTGTATCATCTACCCAAGTATCAAGTACTCCATCATCCCCGCAGCAGGACGTATACGCTTCAGAGCTTGGGGTTACTTCAGGATCCCAACAATGATCACCTGCCTTTTGGCAAGATATGGATCCAACACTAACTCCAAAACTATCTGCGCAATTCTGCATGGATCCATCCGGCTCTGTCCCGCACGTATTTTCAAGATTATCACAATTAAAAGGTATGATATTTCCCGCCCCATCACAGGTAGAGTTATCTTGCTTATAAACGATGCAAGGATTATCATAAGGGCCGCACTGGAACTGAGCTGATTCAACAACAGTTCCTTCAGGAAAATAAAACACATCTACGCAACCCGTACTCTGATTAAATTTCCCATAATCACAGTCACCTAAAAACTCCTCTGCCTGTGTCACCCCTGGGCACCCATCACCATCATTGCATACCCCGTCCCCATCGTCATCCTCGCACCAGACCTGAAGCTCATCGCTCGGTTGGGGTGTCCCGTTCTGAATCCCGTCGAAAGGGGTTATTATGCATATCCAATCTTCCCCCAGCCCCGTCTTTGCTGAAGGCACGGTCAATAGTCCTGTAAGCTCGTCCTGAAAAACGCCGTCTTTGGTCCACCTTATTATATCCGCTACAGTATCCCCGTCATCGTCTGTAGATTGGTCCTCTATCGTGCATAGAAGGCTGTCATCAGCGGTGTTCTGCTTTGAAGAGGCGTTTAGCTTCGGCTTTGACGCCTCAGGAGCGTTATTTATTATAAGGCGTCTTGTCCCTGTCTGGTTCTGTGCCGAAGTTCCGTCGATAGCCCTGGCATAATACTCGTATGTCCCATGCACAAGGTCTCCCTCCAAAGTGTAGAAGTTCCATACGTTAGGGTAATACTGATAGAAATTAGACCTATAGCGCTGGCTCACCTCCTCCTCCGTCAATTCCTTCCCATAGACCCTTAGCTTGTCTATCCTTCCCTTAAGGTTGCCGTCCTTGCTTATCATAAATGCTTCTGCACCAGATATAGCTATAAATAAGATGATGCTGACGAGAGCCAGCATGCATAAGTCAATCCTCTTTTTTTTGCCTGCATTTCCTGCTGCCATTTAATGCTTAATCCTGTGCTTCAGGCTGGCCCTGTCTCAGGCACTCGACTGCCACAAGATTCATCGATTGGTTCTGTATAAAGACAGGAACCTGCTGGCATGTTGCTGCCTGCTGTATTATCGTTATGACTGCCTGCTCATAGCCGTACTGTGCTCCCTGCTGGAAGACAGCCAATTGCTCCTGCTGCCTGTTCCTGATATACATGCCGATGCAGATATAAGATAAGGCCAGTATCAGCAAAAGAGCCAAAGCCGCAATCACCATTGTCTGTTTGCTTGGTTTCATTTTTTACCTCCCTCTCCTTCTTTAGGTTAATCAAGCATATCTGCCAAAAAAGGGCAGCTAAAAAGCCAAAGCCCTTACTGCAACAGGGGCAGGATATAGCCCCTACATCAATGTAGGATGATGGTCCTTCTTATTTAAATAGTTTTTTGTTAGCATCTCAAATATCTCTCAATATCATAACATTAATTTTACCGGATCAGCTGGTATAGTAAACCTGCATCCTATAACAAATCCCCTTTATTCCAGATAATTCAAACCAGGGGCCATCCCCTACCTAAACCTCAAACTTGGTTGAGGGGTTTGAAACCTTGTTTTAAGTGGCCATAGTATTTGCCGTTGGTTTGAAAGATCGGAAACGCCAATGCTATGCGTTGGACGTTTAACAGGCCACCAGGCTGGTCTGTTGCCTGCTAACATCTGAATAAATGCCAGGGTATCACTTTTGAATATGTCAGCATCCTAAAGGCCTAGGGATCATATTGGATTTCCAAGAAACCCCCTATGAAATTTCTGGCTAAATTCCCAATAACGGCCCAAGCTCAATCATCGAAAGTTAAGATACATACCATATCCGGATCATTATAGCCGCCGCCATTCGTATTAAGCAGCCCTAGTTGTACGCTGTTATCAGAACCTGCAGATGCTGCATATTCCCCATCTGTAAAATAACAGCCCCAGGTGCCAAATACATGATTTACAACTCCATTACCATCTGCTCCTTCCATGGAGTAATGAGACCCCACATTAACATCCTGTATGTCCAAGTCTGTTCTCCACCAATTGCTGGTCTTTGACATAAAAAGCCTGTATGGCCCTCTTAATGCAGTAAGGCCTGGCTTGTCATTAGTCCAGTCACGCATGCCTATGGTAAACTGGCATCCGTCTTCATCTGCGCATAATTCCTTCAAGATATCCATATCCAGAGGAACTGTATTTTCTACCCGTGCTTTTGTTGCCTCTACATGATATCTCTTTAGGGTTATAGAGTATAGAGATGTAACACCATCAACATTCTTGATACCTCCGCCCACATTAAGGCCTCCTTCCCTTTCATCACCATTGCTGTCACGGAAGCTGACATCCAATACCCTCTTAAAAGGTATGCCTAATGGAGGCAAAGAGTTTTGTGTTTGATCGTAACAAAGAGAAGTAACATCGGAAGAGGAAGCGGAAAAAGTATCCGGGCATTCCTTAGCAAACTGAGTTGTATCGCATGAGCATCTCGGTGACTCGATAACCTCTGATGTGCTCGACACAAGCTGATATTTCACATCTATTATCTCCTGCCCCCTTAGTGCAACATCTCCATCGATATCAAGCCTAGCCTTAGGATCTGTCGTCCCTATCCCGACATCGCCTGTAATGCCTTCTATCGTTAACCTATCTGTAAAACCGCCTACTGCAAATTTAAGTTTATTCTCTGAATTATCAAACCATATTCCTGTGTTGGAGGATTGAAAATAAAGTTTAGGGCCATTAGGATCACCAGTAATCTGCATATTTCCCACAACCTCCAGACTCTCTCCCGGATCAGTAGTCCCGATTCCGACATTGCCGTTAGAACGCAAGGCAAGCATATCAGCAGCACCCCCTACATCAAAAATAAGTGCATGCGTCCCCCCTTCAAGACGGTTTCTTATGCTTGCATGACCCATGCCAAAATTATTAAACTCTAATCGTGCGGCTTGGTCAGCACCAAGGCCGGCATCAGAAATAAGGACAGAAGTATAATCTGAATCGTCCTCCCCGGATATATGCAAATTTTCTGCAGGCGTTGTCGTACCGATCCCTACATTCCCTCCAAAAGCTACATTACCCTCGTCAACAGGTGATTTAACCCTCCTTATCTTCATGCCGGACCAATAAGTAGGAATTGTCCCTTCATCATAATCGACGAGTATCCTTACCCTGATATACCTGACCGGGCCTCCGTCGCTTCCACTATAAGGCATATGTGAAGTTGACAATGTTGTATATCCTGAATACTTATGCCAAACTCCATCTGCAGGAACAGTTTTTGCGCTGGCAACAAAATAAGTGCAGCCGCTATTACCTGCAATTGCCTTTTTATCTTTATCATACCTTTCTATCCCCATGTATAAAAATCCTGCAGTTCCGCTTGCTCCAACGTCCCTCATAGCCCATATCTCCCCATAGAGTGTTTCTCCTGCATGGACAGGCATATAATCGCTGTACATAGTATCATAAGATGTGGACTTTGCCACCTTGCCATAGGGGGCATCTGGACTGTTTACTGTAACATAAGAGTCTGGTGTTCCTATCCACGGCCACCGTTCAGCTTCAATATATGGCTGGGCATTCCAGATTATATCACTTTCTGAATACTCTGACCTGCCCTTGTATTCTATCCCATTAAAAGATGCTCCTCCATTGACATCAAGGGTAGTTGCTGGGCTTGTTGTTCCAATGCCTACCCTATTGGCAGAGCCATCAACTACAAGAGTAGAGCTGTCAAAATAAGCATTCCTTCCATGCAGATAAAGAGGATGGGGGCTGTCCCAGTCTCCGTCATCCAATTCGTCCCAAAGGAAATAGAGCCTATCGGAGTTGGCATGGATCCAATAATCCTCATGGTCTGTGTCTGTAAATTTTATCTGAGGACTTGTATGTTCAATCCTAAGCTCATTGCCTATTATATCCAGCTTAGCCTGAGGATCAGTAGTTCCAATCCCGACATTGCCATTATCTAATGCTGTCAATATGGTATTAGAGTTAGGGTTACCCCCCTTAGCAAGCTGCAGCTTAAACTTCCCATATTGCCCAGAAGTGCTTCCCTGAGCAAATAACAATCTTCCAATATTGCCGGAAGGGCCAAGATTAAATAACTGCCCAACAGCCATATCCTCCTGGGGTGTCCCTGTTGTCGTAACTGTTAAATCCTGCACAGACCATGCTGCTGATGTTGAATCTCCAACATCACGCTCAAACTTAGTGATTGGATAATCTGTTCCCTTTACATGAAGTTTTCCTGCCGGGCTGCCTGTTCCTATGCCTACCTTTCCGTCAGGCTTGATCACTGCATTTGTGTTTCCATTCAGGTTAAACCTTATGTCATGGGATGTAATTGTTCCAAGATTGAGGTGTTCTCCGCTGGAATAAAGCTCGTTAGGGTCTATTGTGATTCCTCCTGCAGAAGTTCCTATCTGCAGCCAACCGTTGTTGAATGTTGCCATGCCTATTGTTTCTCCAGAACCTATGACCTGCAGCCTTCCTGTAGGGCTTGAGGTCCCTATCCCCACATTGCCGTCATTATCTATCCTGACCGCCTCAGAGCCGTCTGTGCTTAAAGCTATAGTTGAAGCTGCAGGGGACCACATCCCTGTAGATAGGTCATTATTGAATGCATAGTTAGGTATGGTCTCTGCCCCTGCTTCGCCCCTTATTGAAGCGCCTCTTGCGGCTCCTGCCCCTCCGACAAGCCTTGAGCCTGTACCTTCTACCCTCCACCTCTCAAATCCTCCTGCTGCAAACCTGAGGTTATTTCCATCAGAATGGATCATCTTAGCATCTTGAATGTTGATATTGCCTCCAAAATACCCATCCCTCCATCTTTTGGATGAAGAGCCCAGGTCGAACTGGCCGTCAGACTCAGGAAGATGATGTCCTTGTATGCTTACAGAGCTTACAGGAACTACCTGGCCTGTATCCAATAACAGCCTTCCAGGCTCATCTATATGAAGATCGCCTGTTATTTCCAAGCCTGCAAAAGAAGGTATCGATGTGGTCCTTACATCCTGGTCAAGGTCAAAACCATCAACCTTGTCTACGTTTTGGAAGCCTATATTTGCTGTCGTTATGTCGTCTGCGCTGTTCTTGTCCCATGCTAAAGTTTCAGAATCATAGGTCATACCTGGGCATGTGCCGTCAACTGCGCAGGTTGTATCATCATCGCCATCGTCCAGGCCTGCAGGCCTCCCTATAATCTCAGGCCATGACACGCCGTCCTTCACTGAAGCCAGCACTGTGGGGTCGGACTCATCAGCATTCTTTATATAGCCCATCGCTGCTATATCCGGGTCGGTAAGCTTGGTGTCTGCATCAACCCCCCCAAGGTTATGGAAGTCATCTAACACCAAAGAGCTAAGCTTTGCAAGCGTAACTGTAGGGTCTGTCTCGTCAGCATTCTTTATATAGCCCATCGCTGCTATATCCGGGTCGGTAAGCTTGGTGTCTGCGTCAGTGCCGTCTGCAAAGCCTGCAGGGATGCCTGAAAGCTCGGTCCAGCTTATTCCGTCTTTTATGGCTGCAGGAACAGTTGGATCCGTCTCTACACCAAGGCCTGAATCATCTGTCCCGCAGACTATGTTTCCGGCTGCATCTGTCTCTAAGGCTGTGCATGATGTAAAATCCTGCATCCTTACAGTTCCGTCTATGTCAAGGGCTGCTCCCGGGCTTGCTGTACCTATCCCTACATTTCCGCTTAACCTATAGATCTCATCCCCAATTCCTGAAGTCCAGCTTCCTGCTGAGTTTAAGCAGGCAGTGTCTGTACAGATGTCGCCTGTTGCATGTATCTGTCCGTTTACATCCAGCCTTTGAGAGGGATTTGTTATGCCTATGCCTACGTTGCCGTCCTGTTGTATTACAAACTGCCTATCCCATGTGATCGGGTTCCCCGCTGTACCCTCTCCTGCAAAATCAAATTCCAACCAAGCATTGGTAGATGGGCTGAATAAGATCTTTCCTGCTTCCTCGCCTGAAACAAGATAAGTCTCTTCAGAAGGTTCTGCATTCCAATAATGCTGAACCCTTCCTGTCCCATCCTGGACAGAGATGACATAATCAGATGTGGTGCCTACACCGGTTATTATATTACTATCATCGCTTGAACGTCTTGCTGTTCCCCCAAAAGAATCTGGAACGATGACGATTTCACCATCATCTACATGGAGTTTGCCTTCAGGCCCCGTCGTTCCTATTCCTACGTTGCCTCCTCCTAGGGGGTTTATCAAGACATGTCCATTTCCCTCCTCAAACCACATCCTTGGGACATTATCCTCATAGAGGCCGTGGCCGCTTGTTACAGCCCTGTATTCCCATTCCTCCTGCCCTGATTCCTCAAGATGAATTGTTGCAGTATTTGAATCCTCGATGTGAAGCTCTCCCTGGGAATCAGTAGTGCCTATTGCAACATCTCCCATGTTGGTAACCCTAAATATCCCTGATTGAGAGGCCAGATTAAGTATAGGCCCCCCGCCTTTCTGCTCTCCCCAGAGCAAAGGGTCTTCAGTAGGGTACTCAACCTCGCTGCCTGTCTCGAAGACAAATTTAGCTACCTCGCAGTTGCCGATATTGCCGTAGCAGCCGGAGTATACGCCTTCAGAGCTGTCTTTCATACAAGAAATGCCATCCTGTATCTCGCAGCCGTTTCCGTCTGTCCCAACATCGCCATCACAGTCATGGTATCCTTCCTTGCAGTCAAAATAGCAGCTGACATCATGGTAATAGACTACATTCGGCTCAGTATAAGGCGTTACTCCTGCCTCTATCTCGCAGCCGTCTGCATCAGCATAATCCCCGCTGCATGACACAAAACCAGGCATGCAGCCTGAACATACAAATTCTTCCCAGGCATCTGCAGTGCATCGGGTCATCCTGTTTAAGCTTGTACAGCTTGGGTCTGCATTACACCACAGGTTTCCGTCATTGTTGCAGTAAGGCTCAGTATCGTCGATAGAGAAACAGTCAAGGATATAGCCCCCCCCTAAAGATGGAGAATACAAAGTAAAGGACTCTGATGCAATAGAAGGAGTGTTTATATTTCCTGAATAACAGGAGCCTCCGCACATAAATGAGTCATAAGAGCAGAGTACGCCAAGAAAAGCGGGGTCGCTCTTCGGACAGGTAAAAGGGTCAGAGACCCAATAGGATGCTGAGGCTATGCTGCTAAATAGTATAACCAATAAGATAAAGATTATTGTTTTTCCAGCCATTCTAATATACAGCAAAGCACAATTTTTTATACAAAATATGCCTTGCTTATTGCTAAACTTCAATACTTGAAAAGCAAGTTTGAAGGTTTGGAAATTTCAATTTACAAAAAGACAAAATTAGTCCAAAAACTTTGTCTTTTATTATACCTCCTAATGATCATCTGATTATAGGCGGATATCAGCTATTTTTCAGTCCCTAAGGCAGCCTGCAGCAGGTAATTGGAATCTGAGAGTTGCAGGTGACTAGCCATCCTGAACCTGCTGGGCTCCCTCCATAATTAAAATACCATGCCCTTCCAAGATAAGGGTTGGGTGGAGATCCGCCATCATTAGATGCTGAAGTTGTAAAGCCTAAACAATCATTGGCATAAGCGGTATAGCCAGGTGGCCCTCCTGCAACCCATCCGCTTCCATCCCACCCAGGAATTGACTCAAAATCCTCATAAGTGATAGTGTCTAATATCTCATCAGCCCTGCATATATGGCTGCCGGGGAAATCTGCATCGCACAAGGCATTTGCAGCTGCATAGCCTTTCAATATGCCGGAAATCATCAGGCCGTTATAGTTAGTTGAGGTCTTGCCTGCAAAGACGCTGCGGCTGTCAGCCCCGACATACCTGCACTGCCCGTCTCCAGTCAGATATTGGGATGGCCCGCATCTTGACTCTGCTCCCTCAACATCATCTGCAAGGTCAGCTGCGCCTATTGTGCCGTCTGCGATGTCTGCGCCTGTTATGGTTCCGTCTGCAATATTTCCGCCGGTTAGGGTATTATCTGCTATGTCAGCGCCTGTTATGGTTCCGTCTGCTATTTCTGTGCTTGCGACTGCCTCATTTGCGATGTCTGCGCCTGTTATGGTTCCGTCTGCTATGTCTGTGCTTGCAACACACCCTGCACAAGACAGGTCTCCTGAAAGGGTTGCTGCACCTACAGTCCCGCTAAAATAGCCGTCTTTCCATTTTAATTCTGTTGAACCCAGGTCAAAAGAGGCATCAATGGAAGGCAGATTGTCCCCTGCTATGCTGACCGCAGATGTAGGGATGATCTCTCCTGAATCTAAAAGCAGCTGGCTGGTAACACGCAGGTTGCCGGTAACAACAGTATTTCCAAGATTAGGAGTTAACCCTGTTAAGTCAGACTGTAGGCTTGCCTTAGTAACATCATCAGTAGAATCCTCATCAAGATTTGCCGGCTTGCCGCTGACACCGGTCCAGGCAACACTTCCTGCTGTTGCAGCATATGGTGCTGTAACAGAAGCAGAGCCCGTCAAGGTTATCGTATTCCCAGACACCCCTAATGTCTGCATCTCGTTTGCAGGGTCTGCATCTGCATCGTCAACATTGTCAACATCGTCTGCAAATCCTGCAGGCACGCCTGTGATATCTGACCATGATTTGCCCCATGCGGTGAAGACGGGGTCTGTCTCTGCGCCTACACCGGAATCTTCTGCACAATACCATTGAGAAAGCATGTCATTCCACTTAAGAAGCTGGTTTGCACCGCAGCTTCTGACCAGGCTTAACCCCCCTGCATCAGACTGCATCCCTGATCCTGTATTTAAGGTTATATCTATAGCATTATAAGTTCCGCTGACATCCCCTCCAAAAGAAGTTGACATGAGAAGGTCATCTCCCTGAGTCTTATCCCAGCCCGAAGTTTCGCTGTCATAGGTTATCAAAGCACAGGAGCCTCCAACAGAGCAGTCTGTATTATCATCGCCATCGTCTAATCCTGCAGGCCTGTTAGCTACCTCTGTCCAGGAAACACCATCCTTGACTGAAGCAGCTACTGTTGGGTCTGCTTCCCCTGCATTCTTTATATAGCCCATGCTGAAGATATCAACATCAGTAAGGACAGCATCAGCGCCTCCAAGATTATGGAAATCGTTGGTAACCAAAGACCTAAGCTTTGCAAGTGTAACTGTAGGGTCTGTCTCATCAGCATTTTCAAAATGTTCCAGGTCAGTTATCTGGCTCTCTGTGATTAATATCCCTGCCCTTTTATCCCATGCAGCAAAGACAGGATCCTCCTCTTCACCTACACCCGTAGCATCAGCCCCGCAGACCAGGTTGCCGCTTTCATCTGTCTCCAGAGCAGTGCACGAAAGAAAATCCTGCATCCTGATTGTACCGTCTACATCAAGATAAGCCTGAGGCGTTATTGTCCCTATGCCTACCTTTCCGGAATTGTCTATCCCAAAAATCCCTCCTGTTACAGAGCTTAAGCTCGCTATAGAGCCATCTCCAAACTGCCTGCCCCAGAGCAGAGGGTCGTTGCTTGAATATTTAATCTGGATTCCTGTCTCAAAACTGTTAATATCACCTTCACACTTGCAGCCCTCGTATGTCCCAACTACCTCCCCAATCATACAAGGCCCCCCATCCAATATTTCACACCCGTTCCCGCCTTCGCCCATATCCCCATCACAGTCTTCATAATCCCCGATACAGTCATAATCACAGCCATCTATATACACGACATTCGGCTCTCCATAGGATGTTACGTATGTTCGTATTTCACATCCATTCGCATCTGTATAAGGCCCGTCGCATGATTGATAGCCGCTGATACATCCTGAACATTGGGATGTTTCCCACGCATCTGCAGTGCACTGGGTTAATCTATGGACAGCGGTGCAGCCTGGATCTGCATTGCACCATACATTACCATTATTATCACAGTAAGGCTCAGCACCATCGATAGAAAAGCAGTCAAGGATATAGCCTCCCCCTAAGCCCGAATAATAGACAGTAGATGATTCTGCTGCAGCTGAAGGCGGGCTTATAACCCCTGAATAGCAGGATCCTCCGCACATGAATGAGTCATAAGAGCAAAGCACTCCAAGAAAATCAGGGTCGCTCTTTGGGCATGTTGAAGGGTCATTGACCCACGAAGCAGCGCTTGCCAGGCCTGCAAAAAGAACAAACACAAGGACCATACTTAATATTTTCTTTAGCATATACAAAACACCTCCCTTTTTTCTGAAATTATCCTATAACTCAATCACACTAACTGCTCACCCGCAGCAGGCAATCGGCAAATCTGAATTGCAGCTGCTCAACATCCCTTTTCCCTGATTATAGTAAGTTGTAGTCGGAAGCTGTCCAGGGCCTGAGGGCTCTGTCACACTAAAGACAAAGAGCCAATACCTCCCATAATACAAAGAGTCATCTGAAGTGAACCCGTCACAATCATTGACTGAAACAGCGTTGTATCCTGGAGGACCCCCCATTATCCAGCCTGATTGGCCCTCTTCCCATCCATTAAGTGAAGTTATGGTATCTCCATAGGTTATTATCGTATTTAATATCTCATTGACGGTGCACACATGGCTTCCGGAGAACTCGCTGGTGCATTTATTATTGGCTTCAGCATATCCCCCCAGATCTCCTGCAGACATCTTTGACGTCCTTCCTACGATTGTTGCGCCCCCCCCTCCGCTGGCGGCTGGGGGGGGGCGGTTCGCGGCGGTGGGGTGGTGG
>JAHWIN010000084.1 GCA_019322475.1 Candidatus Woesearchaeota archaeon | reverse complement strand
ATCAACGGCACCCTGAACATAACAACAGCCGTAAATGTTACAGAATGGAACGCCTCTGACGGCTATTACAGCATAACTGTAACTGCCAACGACAGCAGCGATTCAAGCGCCAACAGCTCTGCAAGGCACTTCAGGCTGGATACTACATCTCCGGAAATTTCAAACTTAAGAAACACCTCCACAACAAACGATAGCAGTTTTATAGAATGGTCTTGCAATGAGTTATGCAACTATTCTTTATTGTGGTACAATAGTACCGACCTGATAGGATTAATATACAATAATACATTTGCAACTAGCCATAATCCTCGCCTAATTAATTTATCCAATGTAACAACATACTTTATCAATCTAACAGTCTGGGATGGGGCAGGGAATCCTGCTAATAATGACACATTTAACTTTACCACTTCTGTGACCATCACTGAGGACAATATCGCACCTACCTATTCTAATTTCCAGAACAATGCTTCTGCAGACACTAAACGCAACGGCATAGTAAACTGGTCAGTCATCCTACAAGATGAGAGAGGGTTAAGCTACCATTTCTTTGCACATAACCAATCAGGGACTTTAACAAACGTAAGCAATGGCACCATATCAGGAACATCTGTTTTCATCAATAAAACAGCAATAATAACAAAAGCGCAGGGCAATTATATCTGCGGCCAGTTCTGGGTTAATGATACCACCGATAATATAAACCAGACTAATATGAGCTGCTTTACTGTCCAGAACACCCCTCCTGAAACCCCTGCCTTATACTACCCTGAAGACGGCAGGAACTATTCATCCATACCTTATATCAACTACTCATCTGCTGATGCTGACGGGGATGCAATAAGCTATACAATCTACATCAACGGCACCCTGAACATAACAACAGCCGTAAATGTTACAGGATGGAACGCCTCTGACGGCTATTACAACATAACTGTAACTGCCAACGACAGCAGTGATTCAAGCGCCAACAGCTCTGCAAGGCGCTTCAGGCTTGATGCTACAGCACCATCCATAGGTTTAATCTCACCCGATAATAACGCCGGAGATACCGATGGAAACATAACCATCTCATATAATGCTACAGATGCAAACAGCATTACAAACTGCTCCTTGATCTGGAATAATAAGATAAACCTGACAAATTCCAGCATAACCAAAGATACTGAGTTGGGCTTTACGCTGAATGATTTAACTGCTGGAAGCTATAATTGGAGCATCAATTGTACAGATATTGTCGGCAATACTGGCGAAAGCGAGACAAGAGGTTTAAGCATAATCATCTCTTCTGAGTTTCCGGGGGATACGACTGATCTGGACCTAGTAAACATTTCCAATATAACCCGCCTTATCATTGACCAGCCAACATACGGCAAGATCAACTTTAGCCAAAGCATCGACTTAAGAGGGGGAGGGAACCTAGACGAACATGTCAACATATCATTCAACAGAATCGAAATAAATTCAACTGCACTGCCAGCTTTAAATAAATCTGCTGTCCTTTATTTATATAACCTTACATTCATAAACCCAAGGATACTAAGAGACAATATACCCTGCCCATCATCGATCTGCACCAAAATAAACTACTCAGGCGGAAACCTGAAATTCAATGTAACGCGCTTTACATCATATTCTGCTGAAGAAACGCCAACAGCCATAGCCGGCAGAAGCGAGAGAGGGGGAGGCGGCGGCGCTTCTGCAGGGACAGGATGCAGGAGAGATAGCGATTGCAAGGGAAATGAAAAATGCATCAATGGGAAATGCCTTAAATTATTTGACATAAAGATATTAAGCATTGATTCCCCTATCGAATCAGGCCAATACCTAAATTTCACCTATCTGATCAAAGGCATGGCTGATATCGAGGGGGATGTAATAGTCAGGTTCTGGATAGAAAAAAATAATGAAATCATCCTTTCAGGGCAAGATGCCATCTACCTTGGAAAGTTTGAAGAGAAAATAGAGGAAGCAAACATCTATATCTATAAGGATATGCTTGGAAAATATGATTTCTTTGTACAGTTGAATTTTGAAGGTTACAGCGTTTTTTCCCATAGGCCGATCGAAATAACCATTACCCCTCCAACAGAAGAATCTGCTGAACCAGAAAAAGAATCTGAGATTGAAGGACTATCGCCCCCTTCCTTTCCGCATATACTAGAAAGAGCGCTTGAAAAATTAAGGGAAAGAATCTTGGCAGTTTTGATCATCATAATATCAATCGCACTGCTTGGACTAATAGCCTATCCCTCCTTCAAAAAGAAAAAAGAAACACCTCTCCAATTGACCGAGGCCCAAAGACAGGCTATGATCAACAGGATAAATACATGGAAGGTGATGGGATATGATACAAAAAGCCTTGAAGAGGAGATGGAAGGCCTGAACCTCATAAGAGAAAAAGAGATACTGGAAGGTGAAAATCTGGTTATCGAAAGGATGAGATACAGGCTGGATATGTGGAAAAAACAAGAGTACAAAACAGAAAGACTGGAAAACGAATTAAACGATTACCTAAAATGGGAAAGAACAAATTAGACCTGTTAAAAAGAAGATTTGTCCTTTTTGAATCAAGGATCAATGAGCTAGAGAGCCTAAGGCGTATCTTAAGCAGCCTTGACATCAGAGGTTTTGAAGAAGAAATATCCCTAATCAGAGAAAAAATATTCAATCTCCAGGATACCTGGGAAATAAGCAGATCAATCGGCAAACTAAAGCTCCAAATAAGGAGGAAGCAAATAGAATCGAAATCCGAACTGATAAACCTAATAAAACAGATATTCCTATGCAACAGCAATATCAATGCATGGAGCTACACCCAATTAAGGAGCCAATATATCTCAATCCTAAAAAGATATTATAAGCTTCCTGAAGAAGATAAAATCCTTATTTATGGCATACTTAGCGAATTAAGAATCCGGATCAAGGGAAAAAATGAACTCTAAATTAGAAGCACTGCAAAAATCATTTGAAGAATTTAACAGAAAAGTCCAACTAATGGAGAATATCAAATTAGAGCTCACCAGTTTAAACACAACCGGATTTGAAGAGAAAACAAAGGAAATCAGGGCTAAGTTAAGCAATACAGACCTGGTTCCTGAAATAATAGGGGAATTAAAAGAACTTAAGGAAAAGATAAGCGAAAAAGAGGAAATAAGCAAGGGCTATATGAAATCCAATCCGGCAGTTATCCCTGCAAGCCGACCTGAAGAACCCCCTCAGTACCACGAAGAAGAGATGCACTCTAAATCATTGGAAAAGGACATCAAAATGCTGGAAAAATACGGGTTTAAGGTAAAAAGAGCAATAAGGCTACAAAAATGAAGTACGCTTCGGGTATCCCTGAGGCATACTTCACTAATGCTGCTGAATTTTCTCAACCCTGCCTGGAGCCTTAGGAACTTTTCCCTGAATCAGTACAGCTTATTGGGAATTTCGCAGGAAATTCCCGAGGAGGTTCAGTACCTCAGGCCTTTCCATCATCACCCACATCGGGCAGGGCTATCCAAAAGGTATTTATATCATTAATCCCTGTTAGGCTTTTATGATTGCAGCCTTGATGGTCCTTTTGGTGCTTTTTGTTTCGTGGCTTTTTGTAAGATTGGGCTCTAAGCTGAAGGTACCTGCAGTTGTCAGCCTTATATTTGCAGGCATATCCCTTTCAACGCCCCCTTTAAGAGGCATCATAATATACCCTAATGAGTGGCTTATCTTTAGCCTGGCAGATGCGGGCCTCATAGCCTTGATGCTGTTGGCAGGTTTTGAGAGCTCATGGAACGTTATGTACAAAGAAAGGAAAGATTCACTGGTGATAGCATTATTTGCTTCCTTGTTCCCTCTTGCCATGGGATTTTTTGTTTTCAGGCTTCTTGGCTTTTCTGTCCTCGTGTCAGCTATAGTGGGCATATCCATGAGCATAACTGCTGAAGCCACAAAGGCAAAGGTCCTTTTAGACCTGAAGAAGCTCAGGACCAAGGTAGGGTCTGCCATGATGGGTGCAGGCATCCTTGACGAGATAGTAGGGATATCCCTGTTCCTTATCGTAACTTATCTTTTTAAGGCTACGTACCTAAAAGAAGACCTCCTTCTTGCAGGCACTATCTTATCTTTTTTTGCGGGGGTCTGGATCCAGCAGAAGGTAAGGAGGGATTCTAGGGCTGTCAGATATATAGAAAAGGGGCTTTTTTTAGCAGTGATACCTTTTTTCTTTGTTTCTATAGGGATGTATTTTGACCTTGCTTCTTTGCTTATCAACCCCACCATATTGATAGTTCTCATGGCGACTGCAATGGCCGGAAAGATAATAGGGACAATGATCTCAAAGCCGTTTACAAGGCTTAGCCTCAGGCAGCTTTACTTGATAGGGTGGGCCATGAACAGCAGGGGAGCCGTCGAGATAGCTTTGGCATTAATAGCATTCAGGAGCGGCATGATCCCTGTTGAGCTTTATTCCGGTTTAGTAGCCATGGCACTTTTTACAACATTTTTGTTTACGGTTATAGTCTCCAGGAAGATAAGGAAATGCCCGAGTATAATGGGCTGAGAAACACCTATTCTATCATAGGACTATCTTTAGATCCAGAAAACCCTTTTTTCTAAAACCTGTACAATACCTTAATAGAGGGTGGTTTTTGGTGTTTTTAGGGTCCGATAAAACAAACATTTATATATTACTTATACAAATAACAGGATATCTTTAATACTATAAAAAAGAGGTGGAAAAAATGGTTTTAGGGGTTCAAGAGGTTACTTTAGCCATAATCGTAGGCACTTTGGCGGCAATAGTCTATTCGCTGAGAGTACTTGTTCTGATGGAAAGGAGGATAGCCAGGATAGAGGGCCATATAGAGAATGTAGTCAAGAAGGTGATGAAGGAAGAGGTAAGGATAGAAAAGAAGCTTAAGAAGAGAAGGTAATCACCTGATAAGCTCTTCAAACAATATCCCTTTTATCTCTGCATTTTTTATATTTATTACAAAGTTCTTATTAGTCTCTTCCATGTCCTCTAGTGTCAAAAAAAGCCAATCCTTATTGTTGAATTTTATTGCGATGTAGGGTTCAGCGTTAAACAACTCTGCAAAAACCTTTAGCTGTTCCATGTCCTTTTTTTCAATATACCTGCTTGATCCTTTTACAGCCTTGCATTCTATGGCAAGCTTTCTTGTCTTATCTGTAGCTAAGATGTCAGCAGAAGGATACCTCATAGAGCCTGAGCCTGCAATCCTGCAGCTAGCCCAATCATTTTTCCAGAACTTGTGGACAAGATCCCTTTCAGCGTTTATCCCCTTTGTTTTTCGGCTCATACCCTGAACACCATGAAGTCTTTTGCAGCTATAGAATTATTGAATACGCTTTTTGCGTCTTCCTCAACCTCATGAGTAGTCTTGTATCTTGCAGAGAAATGGGTAAGGATGAGCTTTTTGGCATCTGCCTGGTTTGCTATAAGGCCTGCCTGCTTTCCTGTCATGTGGCCATAAGCTTCGCCTTTCTCCTCCAGTTTAGAGCTGTATGTAGCTTCACAGACCAAAAGGTCTGAGCTGTCAGCCAGAGTCACAGCATTTTTGCAGGGGCAGGTATCTCCAAGAACCGCTATCTTTTTTCCCTTTTCGATATAAGTAAAGTCTTTTGGGCTTATCTTTTTTCCCCTGAACCTGAATGATGCGTTATCCTGCAGCTTTCCTATCAACGGGCCTTCAGGGATGCCTGCTTTTTTTGCCTTTTTCATATCCACATGCCTTATGTCCTTTTCTGTTATCTTGTAACCCAGGGTTGTTATACCATGCTCAAGAGGCAGCGCTTCTATGACATAGCCCTTATCTTCAAAGACCTTGCCTGATTTTACCTCTTTGACCTCAAAACTTATGTTATTTTTGTCAAAAATAAACGCCTTAAACATAGAATCAATATGCTTTTTGGTGCCTGTCGGGCCGTATATCCTTAATGTTTTGCTGTAGTCTCCTGAACCTAATGTAGCCATTATCCCTGGAAGCCCAAATACATGGTCGCCGTGCCAGTGCGTTATAAGTATCTTTGTAATCCTGCCTAATGGGATGCCTTTCTGCTTGAACTGCCTCTGCATGCCTTCTCCACAGTCTACCAATATGCCTTCATTCTTATACCTTATAAAAACGCCTGACTGGTTCCTTTCCTTTGTAGGCACCATAGATGATGTTCCCAGGATGGTGACTTCCATCTGTAAGATTAAAACACAGCAATATTTAAATATGTCGGAAAAAGAAACATTTTTAAGCAGGCGGAAAATAATAGATGAACTATGCCAAAAAAGAACAAGACCCAGAAGGATAAGGAAGAGCCAAGGAAAGAGCCTGTGAAATCCATCTTTGCAGGGGAAAGGGTCGTTACAGAGAACTCAGATGATGCGAGAGACCTCTATAACCAGAGCAGATATGGGACTCTTCTTGACAGCGGCAAGGTCCAGCTGTCCCTGCTGGAAGCTTTATATCTTCTTGAGAAGGAGAGGCTGACAGTACTTGACGGCAGGAATAAGCCTATGCGTTTTGATAGTTTCCTGAAAAAATCAAAGAAACTGGAGCCTAACTTCTGGATACGCTACTGCGTCTTTAGAGACATAAGGAACAGGGGCTATATAATAAAAACCGCTTTGAAGTTCGGAGCAGATTTCAGGGTCTATGACAGGGGTGTAAAGCCAGGGGAAGACCATGCAAAATGGATAGTTTTTCCTGTCCATGAGGCAAGCACCCTCACTTGGTATGAGTTCTCTGCCAAGAACAGGGTTGCGCATTCTACCAGGAAAAGGCTATTGCTGGCTATAGTCGATGAGGAAAGCGACTGCACCTATTATGAGGTCAAATGGACAAGGCCGTAAATGGGCATAGTGCATGATCTCAAATAAAACTTCTATACTTTTTTGCCTGCTTGAACCATCTGACTACAGGATTTTAGGCTATAATAAAGTATATAAACCTCTTTAGCTTACCTATGCAGATGGCAGATACCAAAGAGATGATCCTGCAGCTTATAAAAGAGAAGGGGCCTGCCCTTCCTGCAGATGTAGCCAGGCATATAGGCTCTAATATACTTATGGCCTCTGCCCACCTTTCTGAACTAACCTCAAGAAGCATCCTTAAGATATCATGCGTCAAGGTTGGCGGCTCCCCCCTTTATTTTATTCCCGGGCAGGAAAGCCAACTGCAGAGGTTTTCAGGCAATCTTCATGAGAAGGAGAAAAAGGCCTATGACCTATTGTCCCAAAAAAAAGTCTTAAGGGATAATGACCTTGAGCCGGTAGTTAGGGTAGCTTTAAGAGCAATAAAAGACTATGCTGTTCCTCTTCAGGTATCTTTTGCGGGGTCTTCTGAGATATTCTGGAGATGGTATCTTCTGGCGAATCAAGAGGCAGAGGAGCTAATAAGGGGAGCTATACCTGAAATGATGGAGGGAGAGGAGGATAAAGGTCAAGTGAAAAAGGATATTGGCAGAGACGATGCTCCTTTAGGGGAGGGAGCAGATGATACGGAAAAAAAAGATACTCAAGAAAAAAAGATAACAGAGCAAAAGATAGGGCAGCAAGAGGCAGAGGCAGTGAAAGAGGCGCCAAAGGGCAAAGAAAAAGAAACGGCAGGGATAAAAAAAGGCCCTGAAGAAAAAGAAGGCGCTTTTGATAAAGACGGGAAGACAGGGCTTAGGAAACAGGAATTGCCAAAAAGAAAAAAGCCAGCAAGGAAAGACAACAGCCAGTTTATGGACAATATATTGAGGTATTTCAGCGAAAATAGGATAAACATTGCCAGTAAAGAGGTTATAAGGAAGACCGAGATAGACTTTATCATAGAGGTGCCTTCTGCAGTCGGAAACCTTGCTTATTACTGCAAGGCCAAAAACAAGAAAAAGGTGAATGATCCGGACCTGGCGGCAGCTTTTGCGCAGGGCCAGCTAAGGAAACTTCCTGTTCTCTTCCTGACTTCAGGAGAGCTTACAAAAAGGGCTAAAGAGATGCTGGAGAAGGACTTTAAGGGGATGGGGGTCAGGAATGTATAATGCGGATTGCCCTATAAATCACCTGGTTTTCCAGGCATCAAATCATGGGAAGCCTTATCTGCTTTCTGGGAACTTATGACGCTAAGATTTATATAGGAAGAAGCTTATCGTTTACGGTGAGCTGCTAGAGGCTTAAGATGGGAGTGGCGATAACAGACCTTATAATAAGAAAAGAGATCGGGATAGATGAGCTGGCAGGGAAAATCCTTGTAGTTGATGCTCCGATGTGGGCTTACCAGTTCCTTACTTCTATACGCCAGCCAGACGGATCCCCTTTGTCTGATTCTAAGGGAAATACCACTTCACACCTTATAGGCTTTTCCTCCAGAGTGCCTAAGCTTATGGAAAAAGGCATCAGGATGGCCTTTTGCTTTGACGGAAAAGCCCCTGAGCTTAAGCGGAGGGAGAGGGAAAGAAGGAAAGGGCTAAAGATAGAGGCAGAGAGGAGATATGATGAGGCAGCGAAGAAGAAAGACCTGGGGGAGATGAAGAAATATGCTTCGAGGACAGCAAGACTGACAAAAGATATGATAGCGGAGTCAAAGAGGCTTTTGGAAGCATTTGGGCTTCCAGTCATAGAATCACCTTCAGAGGCAGAGGCTCAGGCAGCCCATATAGCCAAGAAAAAGGATGCTTTTGCAGTTGCCACAAGCGACGCAGACACGCTTATGTTCGGGGCTCCAAGGATAGTCAGGAACCTTAATCTTGCAGGGAAAAGGAAGAGGACCAGCAAGCTGGCGTATGAAACCATAAAGCCAGAGCTTGTCGACCTTGCAGACAACCTGAACAATATGGGGATAGACAATGACCAGCTTATAGCATTGTCCATGCTTGTAGGAACAGATTATAACATAGGGGGGATAAAGGGGATAGGCCCAAAAAACGCATTGAAGCTGGTGAAAAAATACAAGTCTGATTTCGATTCATTGTTCAAGGATTCAGAATGGGGTGAATATTTTGATTTTTCCTGGACAGACGTCTTTTACCTTATCAAGAAGATGCCTGTAACAGACAGCTATAAGCTTGAATGGAAAGCGATAGATAGCGATAAGGCTGTTAAGATTCTGGTGGAGGACCATGATTTTTCAGAAGAAAGGGTAAGCAATATGTTAAGCAGGCTTTTAAAGGAAAGCGAAAAGAAGAAGCAGAAGGGATTGGGGGATTTTTTCTGATGCCAAAATTAAAGCAGTCTTTAGGAAGAAAGCTTACAAAAAAACAGCTTGACCTAGTCCCGTCGTCTTTTGATATGCTCGGGGACCTTGCGATATTCTCCGATTTTCCTGAAGAGCTGAGGGAAGAAGAGAAGCTTATGGGAGAGTCCTTGCTGAAGCTGAACAAGAACATAAAGGTTGTTCTTAAGAAAACCAAGAAATATTCAGGCACGTTCAGGACGCCTAAACTAAAGATAATTGCCGGAGAGAGGCGGAAAGAGACAGAGCTAAAGGAGAACGGGATAAGGCTTAAGATCAACCCTGAGAAGGCATACTTTTCTGTGAGGCTTGCTACAGAGAGGAAGAGGATAAACCTGCTTGTAAGGGAAGGAGAGTCTGTGCTGGTAATGTTTTCGGGTGTTGCAGTATACCCCCTGAACATATCAAAGAACACAAAGGCAAAGGAGATATATGCTGTAGAGATAAATCCAGATGCGCATAGGTATGCAGAGCATAACCTGGAGCTGAATAAGGCAAGAAACATAAGGCTTTTTTTAGGGGACGCCAGAACTGTTGTTCCTAAACTAAAGAAGAGGTTCGACAGGATACTTATGCCTTTGCCCAGGGGAGCTGAGGATTACCTTGATGTTGCGCTGAAAGCGGCGAAGAAGGATTCAATGATACATTTCTATGATTTTCTGCATGAGACAGAGTTTGGCTTAGCAAGGGATAAGATAAGGAAAGCCTGCAAAAAGGCGGGCAAGAGGTATAGGATAATAAATATTGCCAGGTGCGGGCAGTTCGGACCCGGAATATACAGGATATGCGTGGATTTTAAGGTATTATAGGGGCTTAAGGCCTTCATCCATAAAATCCTGGGGGGTTGCCATCGGCTCACTCCGAAATGCTATATTTTAAGAGCGGCCCCTCCCGGATGGGGCGTCCCCTTCCGCTGTAATCATTTTAATGAATGCATCGTTCGCAAAATTGATGGTAACCTTCATTTTATGGATGAAGCCGGACTTAAAGATAACCTTATAAACCAATCTTCATTTTGGGCATAGTGGCGCGTGTGATGAGTTGGTGTAACACCCTCTGACGCAAGGATGATGAACGGAAAGTAACTGATGAACACGCGCTGTTTTTTATTCTTAACTTTAGACATAGATTGCTAAAACAACCGATTTATACTACAAGAAACCAAACCTATCCAAAATACCTCAAATAATCATCTCCCTCTTCCTTCTCTTCCATCTTTACCTTTTTTATGGCTTTTTTCAGGTCTTCCCTGCTGATCATGGTCCTGTTTTCCCTTATGGCGAAATACCCTGCTTCTGTGCAGACTGCCTTGATCTCTGCTCCTGAGAAGCTTTCCATCTTCTTGATTAGCTCTTCAGCGTCCACATCTTTGCTTAATTTCATGTTCCTGCTGTGGATCTTAAATATCTCTATCTTGGCTTCCTTGTCAGGGATGCCTACCTTGATAAGCCTGTCCAGCCTTCCCGGCCTTATTATTGCAGAATCCAGGATGTCTTTCCTGTTTGTGGCGCCGATTATCTTTACATTGTCGAGAGGGTCAAAACCGTCGAGCTCAGCCAGCAGCTGCATGAATGTCCTGTTAACCTCTCTTTCTCCGGATGTTCCAACCTCGACCCTTTTTGCAGCCAATGCATCCAGTTCGTCAACAAAGACAATGGCAGGCGCCTTTTTCCTTGCCATCTCAAATATCTCCTTGACTAATTTTGCCCCTTCTCCGATAAACTTCTGGACCAGCTCAGCACCTACTATCTCTATGAAAGTGGAATCTGTAGAATTAGCTACAGCCTTTGCCAGCAGCGTCTTTCCTGTTCCAGGGGGGCCATACAGCAATACCCCTTTTGGGGGGCTGATGCCGACTTTTTTGAAAAGCCCCGGCTTTTTCAAGGGAAGCTCTATAACTTCTTTTATCTCCTTTGCTTCCTTGTCAAGGCCGCCTATCTCGCTCCAGCTTACAGTGGGCTTTTCCACTATGACAAACTTTTCAACATTGAACTTTTTAGTTATAGGGACTTTTTTTATGACTGTAAGGTTCTTCTGCTCTGCAAGGACTATGTCGCCGGCCTTTAATCGTTCACATGAACTTGAGATATTGACGCAGAACTGGTTGCCGTTAGGCACGCTTATTATAGCTGTCTTTTCATCTATACTCTTTACTTCACATACCATGGATGGAGGGGACCTGAACTTTTCAACCTCTTCCCTAAGCTTATTAACGGTCTCTCTCAGAAGCCTGTTTTCATCTTCAAGCTGGGTGGAGCTTGAGGCATACTTATAGATTACGCTGTCTAGTATGTTTTTGCCGTTTGTCTCTGATGGGGCCATAATCCTTGTTATAATTTGCTTATCCTTTTTATAGCTTTCTTTTTTGTTGCTTGATCTATACCATAACTTTTTCTTGGATTCTTACTGTAAACTTTTGTTCTGCTGCATGTCAAATAAGAATGCAAAAAGAAGGAACTGCAGGCCAGTAATTATGAACAAAGCTGT
>JAHWIN010000083.1 GCA_019322475.1 Candidatus Woesearchaeota archaeon | reverse complement strand
GGCCTGCTAAAGGAAAAGCCTGACATGGAAGCATTGAGGAAAGACTTTATCAGCTTCTCTATAAGCAATAAAGAGGTGGATAAAACAATAAAAGAGATTTATAAAAAATATAGTGTGATGTTAGAGCCCCATGGAGCAGTTGGTGTTGCAGCTGTTGAGAAGGCAAAGCTTAATGGCGCAGTTGACGGCTTGATCGTTTCATTAGAGACAGCGCATCCTGCTAAGTTTCCTGAAAAGATAAAGGAATTGTTAAACTTATATCCTGAGGTTCCTGAAAGCTTAAAGGGGCTGGATGATAAGGAAGAAAGCTTTGAGACTATCAACAATGACTATGATGAATTTAAAGAGAGGATAAAGAAGAATACTAACACTTAGAATCTAAGTTATGCTTAATGAAGCTATGTATCCTCATCTCTTTATGACTTTAACTGTTTAATACTTTCAGTTGCTGTTTTATCTGTTAATTTACTAACTTTTAGTTCCAATACTTACACCAATATCCAATTGTAAAATTCCAAAATTTGACAAAAACCTTAATTTAAGAGATGGTCAGAGTTTTGAAATCGTACAATACCGCAATCAAACTGAAAAATATAAATAGCTATTCGGCGAAAATATACATAATAACGTGGAAACAATTCCTCAAGCCAAATAAACTTACAATATCTATTCTTTTATTTTTATTCATAATAATGCATGTTCCTTATATTGCTTATTTCCCTGTGCAAGAGTCTGTTGGGTGCATTGGATCATGTCCAAAGGTTATACAGAATGTTACGATTCCAAATCCAGTCCTTTATCCTATAACTTTAATTACGGAGGGGCCACCTATTCCATCCAATATTTTCACAAGAACCATCAACAAGATTATTAAGGGCAAAGGACCGCCAGCAAACTGCATAAAAGGCTGTGAATTCATGCGGCTAAAACTTATTCTTACGATTCCGGTGCTTCTTGCTTATTGGTATATCCTGGCATGCCTAATAGCTTCGGTGATTACCAGATTCCGAAGCAAGGACAAGAATAGAGAAAGATAATTTTTGCATCTGTTAGACTGTTATAATTTTTTTAGGTAATTTTATATATAACATCTCACATAAAACACATTATGTTTACTTTAAAGCAGATACTCAAGCCAAATATCCACAAATTGCTGTTATTCCTGATATTGTTGGTAATTACCCCTTCAATCTTAGGTTTTTCCAGCCATTTTATAGATAGCATGGGTAGCGAGTTAAGAGTATGGATTTTTATTCCAGAATTTTACCTTGAAGGTACTTTAACATTCCTTATTTTAATGATTGAATTTCTACTAATATTCTTTTCTAGTTTTATCATTGGAGAGATAATATCAAACAAATATAAACCTAGTCCGGCATTAGTCACTTTAGAAAGAGCATTAATATTGGTTTTTGGCACCCTAGGTATAGCTATTTTTATGGCAGGTATAATAGGATCACAAAGTTTATATCAGCCGGAGGTCCTATTTGATTTATCAAAGTACGTTCTCTTATCATTCATCCTTGCATTGATTGTAGAATCGATAAGATTAAGGATAAAAGAGAGTATTTTAAGATATGCCTTAATGGGATTTTTTTTATTTTCTCTTTTGATGATTGCTCTTTTTGAAGCAAGTGTTCTTATATCATAGATTGGTTATGCCTAAGTTTATTTGAATAATATCTAAGGAACTGAGTAAATATGATAAAATCCTCATTTTCCACCAATCTGAGATTGTTTGAAAATCAAAAATTACCAAACCTTTAAAACTTTATAATTTTAAAGGTAGGCCTAATTGGTCGGAAAATGAAGATTTTAGGTAATTTTATATATTACGTCTAACATAAAACACTTTATGTTTAGTTTAAAGCAGATACTCAAGCCAAATATCCACAAATTACTGTTATTCCTACTATTATTGGTAGTTACCCCTTCAATCTTAGGTTTTTCCAGCCATTTTATAGATGGCATAGGTAGCGTATTAAGGGGGACAATTCTATTTCCAGATTTTTTTTTTGAAGATTTTATTTTTGAAACACTCCCCGTAATGGTTGAGTTCATGATAATATTCTTTTTTAGCTTTATCATTGGAGAGATAATAGCAAATAAGTATAAGCCGGGCCAGGTAATAATTACCATTGAAAAAGCATTATTATGGACTTTTGGAACACTTGGCGCAGCTGGTTTTATGGCAAGCATATTAGGGTCAGGAAGTTTATATTGGCCTAGGGTCTTAGCTGACCTATCAAAATATGTTCTCTTATCATTCCTCCTTGCATTAATCGTAGAATCAATAAAATTAAGAATAAAAAATACTATGTTTAAAACTGCTCTAATGATACTTTTTTTAATCTTTCTTTTAAGAATTGCTTTTTTTGAAGCAAGTATTCTTATATTGCGGATTGGTTATGCCTAATTTTACAGATCATTCTCAAAAAAGTGGAATATTTAAATATCAATCCTCATTACACCATCATACATAGGCTATAAACATGGAAAAGACAGCAAAATGACCAAAATCAGCGTAAAAGGAACTGAAATCGCCATACTGGATATAGAAAATGAGGATTATATTTCTATTACTGATATGCTAAAAGCTAAAGATGGTGATTTTTTTATTTCAGACTGGCTCAGAAATAGAAACACAGTGGAATTTCTGGGCATTTGGGAGCATTTAAACAACCCAAATTTTAATTATGGCGAATATGCCGCAATTAGAAGTAAAGAGGGGTTGCACAATTATAAGATAAGTGTAAAAGAATGGGTTGGAATAACTGCTAAAGAATGGAGAGAGAATAATAAGGAGAAGAAGGGCAATATTAGGGATTATGCGAATGTTTCCCAGTTAGTATGCCTTTCTAACCTAGAAAATTTAAATGCCCTATTCATTAACGAGAACTTACCCCAAGATAGGAGGCTAATCAAGTTAAATAAGATAGCAATACATCAGATGAAGTTATTAACCGAAAATAAAAATATTAAAAGGTTAGGAACCAAAAAATGAAATACATAATATTCCTTATAGACGGCGCAGCAGATCATCCTATCGATGAGCTTGGCGGAAAGACGCCTTTGATGGCAGCAGATAAGCCTAACATAGACAGCATTGCAAAAAAAGGAAGGTGCGGCCTTCTTGAGACTGTCCCTAAAGGCATGGAACCGGATTCTGCCACAGCAAACCTTTCAATACTTGGCTATGACATCAAGAGATGCTGCCAGGGAAGGGCTGTTCTTGAAGCTGCAAATATGGGCGTTAAGCTGGAAAATAAGGATGTTGCATTAAGGTGCAACCTTATAACTGTAAAGGACAATAAGATAGAGGATTATTCCTCAGGCCACATATCCGGCAGGGAATCAGAAGAGCTGATAAGAGCCATAGGCCAAAGCCTGGGAAGCAGCATTATCAGGTTCTATCCTGGGATAAGCTACAGGCACCTCCTTGTCCTGAAAGGAAAGAAGTTCTCGACAGATATAGAATGCTTCCCGCCTCATGACCACCCCGGAGAGCCCATAGCAAGGCTGATGGTAAAAGCCAGGTCAGTTGACGGAGAAGAGACTGCCAGGCTGCTTAACAAGATGGTCATGGATTCCATGCCTATATTGAAAGATCATCCTGTAAATGCCAAAAGAATCAAAGAAGGGAAAAATCCTGCCAACAGCATATGGCCATGGTCGCCCGGAAAAAAGCCGGAGATGAAAACATTCCAGGAGCTCTACGGGCTCAAAGGGGCTGTCATATCTGCTGTAGACCTGATCAAAGGCCTCGGCATATATGCAGGCTTTGATGTCATTGGCGTAAAAGGCGCTACAGGGCTCTGGGATACAAATTATGAAGGAAAAGCAAAAGCCTGTATCGATGCGCTTAAGGATCATGATATCGTCTATGTGCATGTTGAGGCCATGGATGAGGCATCCCATATAGGAGACCTGAAGCTGAAGATAAAGGCTATAGAGGATTTTGACAAGAGGCTCCTGCGAAATGTTCTTCATGATATAAGCGAAGATGTCTGCATAGCTATCCTGCCGGACCATCTTACGCCTGTAAAGCTAAAGATACACGTCCATGGAAACGTCCCTTTCCTGATCTGCAAGCCAGGTGAAAAGGCAGACGATGTCCAAAGCCTGGATGAGGGATCATGCAAGAAAGGGAAGTATGGCATTATAAAGGGGGATGAATTTATCTCTAACCTTCTGAAATGAGGGATGAGCGATAACTTTATAAATCTAAAAAGACTACTTCAAAACAAAGGAACTTAAGCAAATACAAAAACAACGTGATTTTGGAGGGATACAAATGGCAGAAGACAACAGTATCTTTATCGGCGGAAAGCCATTTATGAACTATGTCACAGGGGTTGTGATGCAGTTCACGGCAAAGGATGTGCCTGAAGTGATAGTGAAGGCAAGAGGCAAGTTCATATCCAGGGCTGTGGATGTGGCAGAGGTTGCCTCGAAAAGGTTTCTTGAAGGGAAAGTAGGTGTTAAGAACATAAGGATAGACTCTGAAGAGTTTAAGAACAAGGAAGGGAGGGACGTAAGGGTCTCCACGATCGAGGTAGCATTAAGCAGGCTGTAATATTATATGCTCAGGCTGGGCCCGGATGGCCCGCCATGTAGTTTAGATGACAGCGCCTGAGATGATAAGTTAAAATAAGGATGCATTTGCCAAAAGACGATGAAAAAAGCATTTACACTGATAGTGATTCTAACAGCCCTGGTTCTGATAGTAAGCTGTGCCCCTAAGCACCCATGCGACAAGCTAAAAGAACAGGCAGACATAGATGACTGCTATCTTGAGGCTGCAAAGGAAACAGGCTCGCTTGAAACCTGCAGCAGCATACAGTCATCCATAGTAAGAGATTCATGCATTGCAGAGATAGGGATAGAAAAAGATGATCAATCCATATGCGTCACCATAGAAAGCAAATCAAAAGACTACTGCTTGACGAAGATAGCCCTCTCCAAAAAGGATGCATCAATATGCAGCCAGTTAACCGATGGGTTCTGGTCAGATGTCTGCAATAAGGGCATTGCTGAATCCACAGACAACCCTGAATTATGTGTCAAGGTCGCTAATGTCATAGAGAAAGACGAATGTTATGACACTACATCAAGAGCCCTGCTTGATGCAGGCTATTGCTCTTACATATATGATGAACTGACTCATGACAAGTGCATAAGGTTTATTGCAGTAGAGACATTGAATGTGTCGCTCTGCGAAAAAACAAGAACAGTATCTATAGGAGATATCTGCTACCAGAGGATAGCCCAGGTAAAGCTGGATGAATCCATATGTAATGGTGCAAGCTATTGGGAGATAAAAAACGCCTGCAAGGCTATGGTAAGGTCCCTGCTCAATGAAAGTGACGAGAGCTGATTCTTCTTACAGCATAAAACCCAGCATATTGCCCTCTCAGAGGGAAGAAAATCATGTAAAAGGATATGCATGATGATAGGTTATAGGTCAAATCTTATTTCTTCTGCCAGCTGTATCCTCTCATCTTAGAGGACTTTCCGTAGCCGCAGGAAGAGCATGCCTTCTTCCTTATATGGTACGTTCTTTTTCCGCAGCGCCTGCAATGTATCATGTTCTTCTTTCCAGACTTGCTGCCCATGGATGCTGTTCCTTTTCCCATCTTAGAATCCGCCCTACTCAGGAGATATTACTGTTATGGTGTCCCCCCTTATGAAGATGACGCCTAATTTCCTCTTTACCTCTCCGTTTTCCCTCTCTTCTGCATTCTCTAAGACTACATTAATGTGTATGTCGAATGACTTAAGGTTCCCCACATACTGCTTTTGGTTCTTTAGCTCTACGATTACCTTCTTATCCCTTGCCCTGTTCAATGCATCTAAAGGTCTTGAAACTTCTGCCATGAAAAACACCCCTCATAATATTTTGAATGATGTATAGAGATAGCTCATCTATATTTAAATCTTTTGGAAAACAAGCCTAAATATGCATGGTTTAAAACCGATAGGGTTTCTCAGATAGCTCCAATTTAATAAAACCAAAAATACGAAACCTTTAAATACTAGTATATTTAACTATATACAAAATAACTAAAAAAATAATAAAAAAAATAATAAAAATACTAGTATTTTAGTATAAAGAAAAACTGGAAAATAAAACACAGATCATAAAAAAGCCAAGATGGTAAAGATACAAAAATTTTACTCCGGCCAGCTGGTCCTCACTATACCTAAAAGGCTGGCTGAATATGAGGGCCTTAAGAAAGGGATGGATGTTGAGTTCAAGAAACACAAGGAGGGGTTTATACTTCAGATAAAAAAATGAATGCCTTGCTTCAGCTGGCTCCAAAGATAGGGAATATGCTTATAGGGGCCCATACCAACGATGTATTCTTTGAGATCGGCCTGATACTCATAATAGCTACATTATTTGCGTTTATAGCGAAAAAGCTGAAGCAGCCAATGATACCTGCTTACATAATCACAGGGCTTCTGATAGGCCCGCTCTACGGCCTTATAACCAACAAAGAGCTTATAACGACGCTTTCTGAGATAGGGATAGCCTTCCTCCTGTTTATCGTAGGGCTTGAGATGGACCTTAAGAAGCTTAAGAACGTTGCCGTCGTTTCAGGCCTCGGAGGGACCATAAAAAGCGTATCGATGTTCAGCATAGGCTTTATCATATCCCTGATCCTGGGCTTTACCTCCATGGAGGCAGCATATATAGGGATAATAATAGCGTTCAGCTCGACCATGATAGTGGTCAAGCTGATATCTGACAAAAAAGGGCTTGACACCCTTCATGGAAGGATAATAGTGGGCATCCTCCTGATGGAAGACATCCTGGCGATACTTGCCCTTTCCATACTTACATCGTTAGGGGGGAACTCATTTGTGGCTGTCGTCCTTGCTCTCTTCAAGGGAGGCCTGCTTTTATTGGCAGCTTTAGCCTTGACAAATTTTATATTCCCCTCAGTCTTTAAGACTGCTGCAAAAAGCCAGGAGCTTCTGTTTCTTGTCTCCATATCTGCCTGCTTTTTATTGTCTATAGCAGCATACTACCTTAAGTTCTCGATAGCCATAGGCGCTTTTCTTGCAGGATTAAGCTTAGCTAACCTGCCTTATAATTTCGCTATAATAGGGCGGGTAAGGCCCCTCAGGGATTTCTTTGCAACTATCTTTTTCGTATCTCTTGGCATGAACCTTATGCTTAACCAGATAACCAGCATACTGCCCCTGCTCTTTATCCTTATCACCCTTGCTATACTGATTAAGCCCCTCATAACCATGTTCTTATGCTCTTTCTTCGGCTATAAGAGAAGGGTAAGCTTCATGGCATCTATATCACTTGCCCAGATATCCGAATTCTCATTGATCATAGTCAGCCAGGGGATGATGTTAGGCCACGTATCGGGAAGCATATTTACCCTCACTATCCTTGTAGCTATAATAACGATGGTGATAACCTCTTATTTCATAAAGTTTGAAAACAGCCTCTACTCCCGGTTCAGGGGGCTGTTAAGGCCTTTTGACAGGCTTACAGAAGGGTATGAGCAGCTGGAATACCTTCCAAGAAAAAGAAAGACAGAGGTTATCCTTATAGGGCACAATAGGATAGGCTATAGCATATCAAAGACTATAAAAAATATGGGAAAAAAGATGCTTGTCATAGACTATAACCCTGAGATACTTAAGATGCTCATAAGAAAAAAAATATCGTGCCTGTATGGGGATGCAGGTGACATTGACCTGCTGGAGAGGCTCCCCTTTGACGAAGCTAAGATAGTCATCTCAACGATACCCAGCAGCAAGGTCAACAAGCTGATAATAGAGAAAGCAAGGCAGTCAAACAAGGATGCAGTTATATATGTTACATCTTCAGAGGTGGGAAAGGCGCTGAACCTTTATGCTTCAGGGGCAGATTACGTCATCCTCCCTCATTTCCTTGGAGGGGAGCATGTATCCACGCTGATAGAGAAATTCAGCAACAACTCCAGAAAGGTGGTTGAGAACAAGCTAAGCCATATCAGGGAGCTGAAGCACAGGAAGAGCATAGGCCATGAGCACCCAAACCACCACACTAATAGCCTGTAACTGCAAGAAAATGAAAGCTGATGATAAAAAACTCAGGGCATGCATAGCCTGGAGAAAAGGCAAGGTAAACCTATTGATGAGGGTAACAGCTATCGATAGACAATAAAAGGAGGATGAAAAAAAATGAAAAATAAAATAGTATTGTTTGGAATTCTAGTGGCCTGTATTCTTTTGTTTGGTGTTGGTTTTGTCTCTGCATTGCCTGGTGTTGCAGATTTAAATTCCTCATCCATAGGTCATGGTGAAAGCCTGGCTATTTCAGGGATGGGTTTTGGCGAGAAATCTTCCGCATCCCCTGTTGTCTGGGATACATTAGAGGATGGAAGCTGCGATTTAACTGCAGATATCAATTCGTGGTCAAGCTATCACAGCCTGAAGATAAGCGATGAGGCAAAAAGGCATGAAAACTCAGAGTATTGCGCTTATGCAAATATGGGCAGCGGGAAAGATGGAAACGCCTATTTTACAGGAGGCTCTGATTCAATGAGATGGTTTGTCCAGTATTGGTTTAAGCTTCATCCTAACTGGACATGGGGAACCTCAACATATGGCAATGGGGATGAGAATCTTGCAAATGTTAAGATATTCAGGATATGGAGCACCAGTACTGACAAGGCAAATTATGTGATGGCTTTATGGGGCTGGGCAAATGATCTCTATCAAACTGTAGAATATATTGGCTCACAGGGAGGTTATATCCCCTTGAACCCTCTGGACATAACCTTAGATGAGTGGCATTTGATGCAGTTTGAATTTTCTGACAGCACCGATTTGGGGGTTGCTGACGGGACAGTAAAAATGTGGTATGATGGGAAGCTGATCTTTGGAAGGTCAAACCTGATAACAAGGGATGAGAATAACCAACGATACAAAAGGCCCTTTATCGTGGGTTTTTATGACTCATGGGACGATTCAGAGACTGATGATGAATTTTTCTACATAGATGATGCTTATATAGACAATAGTTTTGCAAGGGTAGAAATCGGAGACAATGAATCATTTGACATGTGCACGCATCATGAGATACAGATTCCAACATCTTGGTCTGACGATGAGATTGTCGTTAATGTTAATCGGGGCTCTTTTGAAGACGGCGAAACGGCTTATGTCTTTGTTGTTGATGAAGATGGAACTTCAAGTGAGGGTTATCCTGTAACATTTAGTTCAGAAACTGGTGGCACAACACCTCCAACACGCTCAAACCCGCAGCCATCTGGAACGCTGCCGGCAGGAACAACACAGACAACAATCTCTTTAGAGACTGGTGAAAATGCGGAATGCAGGTATTCAACAACTGCCGGAATTGCTTATGGGAACATGGCAGATACATTTACAACAACAGGAGGCATGAGCCATTCTCAATTGATTGAGGGCTTGCAGGATGGGCAGAGTTATGCTTATTATGCAAGATGCAGTGATACTAACGGTAACTTTAACACAGATGATTTACTTATAAGCTTTAGTATTGAAACTGATGATGATGCTGATACAGACAAGGACGGAAAAGTAAGCCTGACAGAGCTTATTGCCTATATAACCAGATGGAAAAGAGGAGAGGTTGATATGCTGAGGCGGATGGAAGCTGTCGGCAGGTGGCTTAGGGGAGAGTAGGCATAAGGAGCAGATTTATATACCTGTTTACAGGTAATGATTGCAAAAGGAGATTGGCCGCAATACCCTCTTTGTTAGGCGATTGAAGAAAAATGGCTCAGGATGGTTAAAAACATAAAATATATATAAGGAAAAAGATGCATAATACAGAAAAGAGGCGATATGGTGAAAGACCCAAAAGAGTTTTTAAAGGAGATAGGAAACAAAAAAGAAGACAATGATGAGTCCAGGGACGGGAAAAAAATAGCTACAGGATACCCTGAGCCCCTGAGAAAATACCGTCTTTTTATAGAGGGCTATAACATATCCATCGAAGAGCCTTACTTCTGGATCCTCCATTACATGCGCTGGTTCCATTCATTCAACCAGATAGATAAGATAACAGACATATTCGCTGCAGCAGAAAACTCAGCCTTCTTTGGCACGTCACAGCAGCGGCTTGGGCTCCAGCAGGATAAGGTATCCCAGTTTCTTGCTACCATAGGAAAGATGGTAAAGGAGCTTTTCCAGCTTGTGAGGGAGCTTAGGGTCCTTGATGAAAGGCTTGGCTATTATTCTGACTCATACAACCCATTGAGCCCCAGCAGGGAAAGCGCAGAGATAACGCTTAAGGGAATATGGGTTGACATGGTTGAGCAGGGAGCAAAGAATCCTGCTTCAGTCTATGGCATGGCAAGGGAGGTGCAGTTTACTACGCTTCCTGACCTTTTCTTCAGCACCCACCCCTTGAAGCAGGAGGATGTTGATATTACTGTTGAAAAAGACAGGGGAGAGTTCAACAGGAAGGTAAGGGAGGTATTGAAGAGGAAACTAAGGACATTCCTTGCATGGAAAGAGTCAACCTATGAAGAGCTGAAGAACAGGAGGATATTTACATTAAAATACCTAAGGCAGCATTACGAGATAATAAAGATGTACATGGCATGGGTAAAGCCTTATCTTAAGAATATCCAGAGGCTTATGATGGACCAGAGCAAGATGGAGACCCCTGACATCCTAGCTGCATTCGAGACCTCTATGATGGAGGTCGAGATACTCGGAAAAAAAGCGCCAAAAGAGGTCAAGCTTGGCGGCAAGGAGATGAGCGTATGGCAGGTCCTTGTTGTGCACTACTGGTTCAGGACCCGGCCTGAGATGAGCTATGTCCAGGAAGGCTACCAGAAAGGGCCTCTGCATGTAGGCAGGGTCCAGATAACCATAAGGTCTTATGCCTGGACCGACAGGGACATAGAGCTGTATAAGCGGATGAGGGAGCAGGAAGACTTCAACCTTCTGGGCCTCATAGACAGTTCTGTAAAGGCTGCCATGGAGGCATTAGGGGATGAATTGATGAGGTATCTTGCAGAGGCAGGGGAAGAGATGAAAAAGAAAGAGGAGAAAAAAGAAGTGAAGCCGCCAACTGTAAACCCCTTGACAGGGATCTATATGGGCTTTAAGGATATGTTCAGATTATACAAGGGAGCCAAGAAGCCTGCCGGACAGAAAAAACCCTCTAAAAATGAGCTGTACCTGTTGGATGCTGCAAAAGAGTCAGCTAAAAAGGCTGTAAACGATTCTATGTGGAGCATCTATCATCACTTTAAAAAGCATCATGCTATGCTGAACTGGTAAGATGGAATTCAGATACTACACGCACCACCCCATGGTGGATTACATGAACTCTATGGACCCTGAGATGTACGGCCATGACCTAAAGGAAAAGCCGAGCACAAGCATCAAGGACATAGGGATGAGCGTTCCTATGGGCATATCCGCCCAGAACGTTGCAGGCATCTACAGCAAGATAAGGATGGGCATAGGCTCTATAGAGATAGGCTTTCCGGGTGCTGTGCAGGGCCAAAGGCAGGCCCAGACACCGGGCATGTACGGAGAGGACCAAAGGCAGGCCATAAGGGAACTGGCAAACATAAACGAGATAAAGCTGACTACGCATGCGCCTTACCCCATGATGGGGATGATGGGAAGGGACCCAAGGGATAATTTCTCTGTGACCAATGCAAGGCAGAACCTTCACGAGATACAGAGGGCTATAGACTTTGCGTCTGACACAGCAGGCTCAGGCTCTGTAGTTGTCCATACAGGAGAATGGGAAAGGCCCCTGACAGAGATCTATCTTGACGACCCTACAGGAAAAATAAACCTTTCATATGATGAGGATGGAAGGCAGCTTTTCAGGAAGATACAGCAGGAAACCCACGACGCTAAGTTCATCCTTCTTGATGATAGAACCTCACAGAAGATGGAGACTACGCAGAAAGACAGGAAAGTGTCTATCCCTGTCTGGAAAAAAGCAGACCAGGACTATGACGGAAAATACCAGGACGTGCACCCCACACAAAAAAGCGAGGAATGGATGAACAAGTACAAAGGGGAGCCTGTAAGGATAAAGAAAGGAGACTATGTAGATTACGAGAACAATAAGATAATAGACCCCTATAATGTAAAGTTCGGCAGGGTCCCTGAATTTGACGAAGAGTCAAGAGGCTTTAAGGTAGATTATCAGGAATTCAATTATTTCAAGGAAGAGGCAGAGGAAGAGACAGAATTTAACAGGAAGCATTGGAAAGAGATGCATGGCAAGAAATGGGACGAGGATGACCTGTGGTATTATAAGGGGGTCAGGCATGCAGATGAAGCATTCCTCCATGCAACCTTAGAGACCAATGAAGGGCATTCAAGAGGATGGGCTGTACAGTTCGCCCAGGACTCTAAAGAGCACCTGAAGATACTTGAAAAGCTTCATGAAGCAAAAAAGTTCTATGAAAAGCTAAGCGATGACATACCTCCTGAAGAGAAATGGAAGATAATGAAGCAGGATGCAAGGATGTATAACATGACTCATGGGATAATACCCCCTGAAACCAAAGACCCTTTGAAGATGATAAACGAGGAGATTTCAAACGTAAAGACAAGGATAGAATACGCAAGGCAGTCATCTGCTTCCCAGCTTCAGCAGGCAGAGGACACGGCTGAGACAAGAAGGCACATAGTTAACCCTACAAAAAGGTTTAAGCTTCATGCAGCACGTATGTATGCAGAGGCAGGCATAAGGGCTATGCAGAGGACCAAGGACCCTGATAACCCTGTTTTCCTAGCGATAGAAAACCTTTTTCCTGACAGGTTTGGAGGACATCCGCAGGAGCTTAAGTACGTTATCGATAATGCAAGGGAATGGTTTGTCAGGTTTTTAACTCAAAAAGAGATCCCTTATGGCCTTATGGGCAAGGAACAAGACACTTATAAAGGGACCACAAGAGGGCTAAGCCAGTTCTACAAGCAGGGTATGAGCAAGCAGGAAGCAGAGAAGCTTGCACAAAAATACATAAAGGCAACATGGGATACAGGCCATGCAAACATGTGGAGAAAATACTGGCAGATAAAGCCCGGCCAGTCTATAGAGCAGGCAGACGAGGATTTCAAGAAATGGTACATGAAGGAGTTTGACAAGCTCGCAAAAAAAGGCTATATAGGAAATATCCACTTAACAGACAACTTCGGCTTCCAGGATGATCATATAGCTCCGGGGCAGGGGAACGCCCCTATAAAAGATGTCATGAACACATTGAAGAAATACGGCTATGACAAGGCCATAACAGTAGAGCCAGGGGCAGACGCCTCTACAGACCTTTCAGATTTCCACGGCGTGATGAAGACATGGCGCTACCTAGGGTCGCCTATCTACGGCATAGGCGGAGGAGGAGGCGCCCCTCATGCCCCCCAGACATGGGGCAATGTCCAGTACAGCTATTTCGGGCAGAACAAGCCTCCTTATTTTATCTTCGGAGCATACGCCCCAAGCAACGACTGGACCCTATGGAGCCAGGTTCCTATGGAGTGAACAAGGCTCAGATAGGTGTCTTATTTTCATGGCCCTCATTTCAGCCTTTGTCCTCTTGCAGACAGATGAAAAAGATAGATCCTCTTTGCAGTCTGCTGTGAAAACGTCAAACAAAATATTTATTAACCCCCAGGTATTATTTACCTAACATGGCAGGCATAGACAAGGAAGAGCTTAAGAAGCTTACACCTTCTGAAAGGATAAAAAGGCTTAAGAAGATAGAGGAAGAGAGCAAAAAGGAGATAGAAGAGGCCGAAAAGCTTATCCATGAGACAGAATCACAGATAGAAAAGGACAATATTGCTGAATCTGTAAAAGTTCCTGAGACAGGGCCTGTCGACATAAGCCGGCTCTTCAAAGAGGAAGAGGGTCTGGAGTCTGCTGTAAAGAAAAGTGTCGATGAAGATGAAAAAGACAAGAGCCAGCTCTACCAGCTTGCGCAGGCCTATGAAGAGGTCAAGAGCATGTACCAGAGCGATGACAAGCTGGACGAAAAGCAGCTCGAGTGGATAGATAAGCTGGGGGAAAAGATAGAAAAGGCCAGATACGAGACGTTGGCCAAAGAGGTAGCTAACCTGGCTGTCGCCACGAGGTCAATAATATACAAGATAAGGAAATACCACCAGCAGGAGGGAAGGTTCCTATGAAGCCCGGAAAGTTCAGGTCGATAAAAAAAGCTTATGACTCTTTTTACAAAAGCCTGCTGAGCAAAGGGCAGCTTCCCATGAGGTCAACTGAAATGGGGTTCTGGAACGACGCCATAAGCGATGAGGCCTATGAAGCGTTCAGGAAGCTGGATCTTCAGAAATTTAAGAGTTTTATCGACCTTGGATCAGGAGCAGGAAAGATAACACTTATAGCTTCCCTGTTCTGCAGGGATGCTGAAGGCATAGAGATAGATGAGGAGCTGCACGAAAAGGCCCTTGAGATGAAAGAAGCCTTAAAGATAAAAAACGCAGTTTTCCACAACGACGACTTCCACAGCCATGATATAAGCGGCTATGATATAGTCTTCATAAACCCTGACAAGCCCATGGAAAGGGGAGCTGAAAAGAAGATGATGGAAGAGCTTACAGGAAAGCTTATTGTCTTAGGCCATCATTTCCAGCCCAGGAGCATGAAAAAAGAGAAAAGCTTTATGGTGAATAACACGCTGGTTGGGGTCTATTCCGGGTGATTTTTTGCAGAGTTCATACAGGATTCTCCAATGTTTGGTCTGACTTTTCCAAAAGGATAAAAACGTTAACAGATTAACCAAAAGGTTTATATAGTAGTTATAGGTTAATACATTAACATGACAGAAGATATTGAAAAGGATTTGTTAGATAATTTTAAAGATTTCTTAAACAGCGCAGATGATGAGCTGGAAAAAAAAAGATACAATCCTGCAGTTAGCTCTTATTTTAAGGCGATAGCTATTTTATGTGATCTGAAGATCTATCAGGAAAGGAAACTATTGCCTAAGAACCATCAGGAAAGGTTCCTTTTTTTACAGATGCATCTTCCAGATGCCCACCGGATTTTAAGCCCTTTGTTTGATGAATACAGAAACAGCTATAATCTCAGGATGAAACAGGAAGATGCCCTGAAGCTTAAAGAAAATGCTGAAAAACTTAAAAAAATACTCGGTCTTGTGTAGTATATCCCGGAGAATAAAGAGCAAAAGTATTGTTGATGTTATCTTATTTGGGTCTGCTGTAAAAGGAAAAACAGAGCCGCAGGATATAGATATCGCTGTAATTTTTAAGGGCAAGGCTGATGTTAAATTAATAGGTCGGCTTGATGAAGCTTGCGAAAAGAACGGATTTAATGCCCATATAAGCTCTCTTGTCATCGATAATTTTTTTACAAAACCGCACTCGCTGATAAGGGCTGTATTTTTTGAGGGCATAAGCTTGTTGACAGATAAGGCTATAGCCGGAAATTATGGATTGACATCATGGAGTGTTTATAATTATAATTTAACAGGCTTAAAAAAAAGCGAGAGGGTAAGGTTTGTTTATGTGCTAAAAGGAAGGGGCAGGGAAAAGGGATTGATTGAAGAATTTAAGGGAAAATTTCTGGCCCCGGGCTGTTTTATCGTTCCTGTAGAAAAAGATAATGAGATCTTGGATGTCCTAAAAAGATGGAAAGTTAAGTTTGAAAGGGATAAATATATGCTAATGCGTTAAATGCTTATCTTAGAGATTGACCAAGAAAGATTGGATGATCCAGATTAAAAGATATATGCGGCGTGGAGGTTGGTTTTTATAGGTATGCTGGTGATAAAGAAAATATCCAGCATGCAGCATTCCAAGTCACCCAAACACCATAACCCCGGCACCATCTATTATCTTTCCATCTATAACTGCCTTATTGCCTATCAAAACCTCAATATACTGGGCTTTCTTCAATGACTCATAAAGATGATTGTTCTTTGAGCCCATAACGCCAAGATAGCTCAGCCTGCCTCCTGTAAGTTCAGCTTTTCTGAGCAAAAACACACCATTATCCTCTGTATAAAGCACAGCGCCCTTAAGCATGCCCTTTATTATCTCTGCTGCTTCCTTGTCCTCTTCCTCTATGGCCTTGAGATGTTTTTTAGCCATCTTTATAGACTCTGCACAGCTGAAAGAGCAGGGAAAATGGTTCAGCAAAGCAAGGTCAAAGTGCCTCGCTGCAATGTTTGTGTAAAAGGGAAAGCAAAGCCCGCTTGAAGACCTTAGTGAAGCCATCGTAAAGTCATTGTTCCTTTTGGACATCTCATCGAAATGCCTTTCAAAGAAAGATGAGCAGCATTCAGGATATCCTAATATGGCCCCTAATTCCCTGTGCATGCCCTTTTCTTCCATCTCTTTTGCCTTTTCAGCTAATCCTTTCCTCTTAGAGGCATACACAAAAAAGTAGCCTTTTTCGCTGGATCCGATAGGAACCTTCATTCCCTTGTCAGAATACGCTTTTTCCCTGTCCTGCTTCACTACCTTAAAGCCGGATAATTCAAAATAGATGCTGTTTTTCCTGAAAAGATCAAATATTCCCTCCTTATCTTCTTCCTTTACCATTATCCTTGCTGCCGGCTTTATCCCTTTAAGAAGATAGAGGATCTCCAGTGATTTTATGTTTGACCGGAATACCTTATTAAGTTCCTGCAGCATATTATGGGTCTTTTCCCAGGACTATTTAAATTGTACTATTCTATAATAGTCATAAATATTTATATAACTACCAGCAAGATAATGGTACAAGGGGATACTATGAAAGTTAATGTAGACAGGAAAACAAACCCAAACCTCGAGCTTTACAGGAAGGAAGATCTGGACATCTCATATGCTTTTACAAAAGATATGCACAAGGAGCTTGGAACATTTCTTAAGGCTGTCGTCCTTTTCGGAAGCTCTGCCAGGAGAAAGAGGAAGAAGGAGTCTGATCTTGACATCATGGTAGTTGTAGATGACATATCCCTTAACTTCTCTGCTGAGCTCGTAGAAGCGTATAGGATCATAGTGCAAAGGCTGATTGCCAAGAACTCCACAAGGCTCCATGTCACATCATTGAGGTTCAGCTCATTCTGGGAGTATGTAAAGAACGGAGACCCTATAGCCATAAATATACTCAGGGACGGCGTTCCTCTGATAGATACAGGCTTCTTTGAACCCCTCCAGATATTATTAAGAAGGGGCAGGATAAGGCCCACAGATGAGAGCATATGGAACTACTATATAAGGGCCCCAAATACCCTGCATAACGCAAAATGGCATATCCTCCAGGCTACCCTTGACCTTTACTGGGCTGTCATAGATGCCGCACACGCAGCCCTGATGCAGCATGGAGAGGTGCCTCCTTCTCCGGACCACATCTCTGACCTCCTGGATGAAAAGCTGGTAAAGAACAGGCTTCTTGAAAAGAGATATACCACGACGATGAGAAACTTCTACAGGCTGAGCAAGATGATAACGCATAGCGAGATAACAGAGATAAAAGGGGAGGAGTTCGACCGCTACTATAAGCATGCTGAAGAGTTTGTAGAGAGGATGAGAAGGTTCATAGGGTGGAAGTAGATTTCTTAGGGCAATATTTTAAAATAAAGATGCCTTCTTACCTTATTGCAGATGTTCGAAAAGCAAAAAGAAGGCTGCCTTAACAGGAAAGATAAGAGCATCAAAAAAAGCATAGACATAGGCATAATCAATCTTGTAGATAATATCAACTCCCTTGATGACTATTATACGACCTCTTCCTGCTCAGGAAGGATACTTCTGATAGAGAAAAAATCAGATAAAAAAAAGGATGCAAGGTTTGTCTTTGCAGAGCATAATGAAGTTTCCTTTGATGACATAAAAAAAAGCCTGAAAACAATCCCCCAAGGAGATGTCTGGCTGAAGCAGGAATCCGTGATACTTCATGTATGCTGCAGAAACCTCGAAGCAGCGATAAGGCTTCTAGGTATTGTAAGAAGCCTAGGATTGAAAAGAGCAGGCATTATCCATGCCGAAAAGCGCATAATAGTAGAGATGATAGGCACAGAGTTCATGGAAACGATAATAGCCAGAGATGGAGCTGTTTTGATAAGGGACAGTTACCTAAATCTGCTTGTGGAAGAAGCCAATAAAAAACTGGAAAAAAACAAGAAAAAGATAGAAGAGCTGTATGAAGCTGTCTCTTCCCTGGGATTATGAAATTGTAAACAAGAGGAAAGCATACCAGATATTCCTATGTTGTAAAAAACCTTTTATCGGTTTTTGGAGTAGATTGTGGTATTATTCACTAATTCTTTGAAGATACCATCCATCCCTATAGCTATCTTCTTACCTTTGTAATTTTCAATATAATCAGGAACAGTTAAGTTAGATACTGTCGGATTTCCAGGTGTTATATCTATTATATGATTTAAATCCAAAGAAGATTCTATAGTTAAGAACGGGGGAAAATCAAGCCCTATCTCTTTTAATCCAAAGATACCGTACATCTCCATAGATGAAATAGGCTCTCTTTTGTCAGGACTATCTTTAAATATGCGGCCTCTTAATTCAACTGTAAACTTGAACTTATAACCCCCTCTTTGAGTAGATTCAGGGATCCACTTATGCTCTGAAGAGTAAAGAATCATAGTCATGAACTCATCATCCGAATCATATTCTGAAGACATTGGATATTTCTCTATGCCTTCAAGGAAACCATCAAAGTACTGTTTCATCAATACTCTTTGAAGAGCAATAAAATCTTTCTCAGTAATACGCTCTTTACCATCAAGATCTTTCTTAAACAGGGCAAATTCTTCAGCATCCATCTTCAAAAACCCCTTTTTTTGATCCTCTTGCTACCTCTTCTTCGAAAGTATTACAGCAGCCCCTATAAGGAAGATCACCCCTCCCAAAAGAAGCACAAACAATATTGCCAGCAGGGTCACATAATTAGACGTGTCCATGAAGCTGACCTCTGGAGCAGCCTCTTTGGCAGCCTCTTTTGGCTTTGCCTGTGTCGGGATTATTGGCACTACCTCTACAGGCTCTGACTTGACAGGAGTCACTATGTCCTCGCACTTCTGCACAGTAAGCTCCAGTTCCTTGTGGTCTCCTGTATTGCTGCCGTAATTCACCTCGACCTGGATGGGATATACCCCAGGCCTTACATCATCGCTTATCCTAAACCTGTAGCTCTTTTCAAAGACAGAGTCATCAGTATCCCCTTCCTCAAGCTCTATTTCCTCCTCTATTATCTCGATTCCAAGATCCTCATTGGTTATCTCTATAGAGACATCATCCTCATCCTCTCTTCCGATGTTTACAGCCTCTATCTCAAGTACAGTGTCCCTGTTGCATCTTACCAAGGAAGGGCTTAGGCTCAAATCCTTTATTATCAGGTCATGCTTGTCTTTCTTTACCTCAAGCACCAGCTCCCACCTTATCTCATGGCTGTTCTCATCATCAGTGTCATCGTCCCCCTCGGCCTCTATGATGACATCATATTCTCCCTCGTCCACGATATAAGGGACGTCAAATTCCAGGGAGACTGAATCGGTGTCATCAGCATCAAGGCTTTCGATCTCAGCTTCCTCTTCAAGGTCATCTCCGTCATCTATATCCTTTATCGTGACTGTTATCTCTATATCCTCTATCTCTATGTCAGATGAGGAAGAGAACAGGTTTTCCAGCTCGATATCGAATTCTATCCTGTCGCCTGGCCCTGCCTCTTCGCTTATCTTGTCATTGTCCTGAAGGTCCTTGTCCTTATCCCCCCCGATCTTGACATCAAGGTCGGATATGGTAAGGTTGCCTGTCTCTGAAGCAGGAGGCATTGGAGGAAGCTCCTCTGCATTTACCTCAATCTCGTCAGTTCCCTTAAGGCTGTCATCATCGGTTACAGTAAGCCTAAACACGTACTTGCCTGCAGATGAGGGGGTGAATCCTACAGAGGCGCTGCTGCTCTCATTTACAGCGACAGAACTTCCCTCTATCTGGGTCCAGCTGTATGAGACTATTGTGCCGTCTGCATCATATGATGCTGAGCCGTCCAATACCACTTTCTGGCCGACTGCAACATCCTGATCAGCTCCGGCATCTGCTGTCGGAGGGACTATGTTCAGGAAGAACATAGAGAAATGGGAAACATAAAACTCAAGAGTCCCTGTCGTTGAATTATATTTTATGTTAGTGCATGAAGGGTCTGTTGATCCTGTGCATTCCTCTGTTCCGCTTATCTCAAATCCGTCGTTATAATAGATTGATGGAACAGACTCGTAAGGCAGGTTATACATCGTTATAGTTGCAGGAACCTGAAATACATCAAACCCATCGGCATCAGAATCGATGCCTACAGCGCCGTTTGTAATATTAAAGTACCTGTCAACATCAACAGCATTGCTCAGGTCTATAGCCCGGTCTCCAAAATCGATCATGCCATAGCTGTTGTAAGCTGTCAGGCCCTCAAAACTATCTATATTTGACTCATTTACATCATGGATAGTCCCTTTATAGCTGGTTACAGGAACATCACTAACCTCAACATTCCATGTATGCTCATGATCAGTTGCAGAATGGCTGATGTTCACCTTTACTGTGAAGTTTTCATCGCTCTCATATGTAAATTCTGTGCCTATTTCAGCCTGAATTTCCCCACCTACATACCAGCTTATCGAAGGGGATATGCTATCAGGGTCGTCTATTGTTATGGAAAATTCCTGTGGAACGCCGTCGCCTATAAGGATTCTGTCTTCAGGGCTTGCATCTTCAGGGCTTGCATCTACTATAGAAGGCTCATCAGGAACAGAATGTACCGTTATCTCAACATTAGCCTCATTGCTTTTTAGGTCGCCGTCATTGCAGCTGTAGGTAAAAGGGTCCATGCCGTGGAAGTCAGCTTCAGGCTTGTACAGGACTGAGGAGCCGTTCTTTGACAATGTTCCATGTCCTGGCTGGCTGATTATCTCATAGGCCAATGAGCTGTCATCTATGTCTGTACAATTAAGGTCTATCATCACAGAACCGTCTTCATCCACCTCTTCTTCGATCCCGTAAGCCTCAGGTGCATCATTGACCGGATTGACTGTCAGCCTAAACACATCATAATTGGTGTATAGCCCGCTTTCGCTTACAACGCTTATATTGATATCCGAATAGCCGTTTTTATCTGCTGTTGGGGCGCTGCATATCAGGTCCTGCCCGCCGACGGCAATCTCACAGCCTATAAGATCTGTGTTTGTCTCGTTTTCTATGCTGTATATAAACTCTGAATCATCTTTCAAAGAGTCATCCACATAATCCCCAAGGTCTATAGTTATGTCTTCAGGGCTGTCCTCATCAATATTTTGGCCTTCAACATCAAAGCACTTTTTTACATCAAGGATGGCCTGCTCTTCGAACGTAAGATAGCCTCCTTCGCCGTCATAATAGCCTATCTTTACGTCTATAGGATAGTCCCCTGCATCTACAGGATCGAAAAGCTCGATACCATACTCTTTTATTATTGTGTCTCTGGCAACTATGGGGATTATTTCAGATTCATATATCCCAAGATCATCGTTGGAGACAGTAAGGTTGACATGCTGCTTTGTTTCCCCTGTATTCACAAGTGAAACATTTATGGCTGATTCCCTGTAGCAGCTTAGCTCATCCTCCTCTAAAGAGACATCTAATATCCTGACCTCGTTATTCTCTGTCAGATAATCAATATAGACCACCCATTCCACCTCTCTGGAAACTCCATCGTAATCGTTTCCTGAAGCCCTTATCGTAAGCTCATATTCCCCTTCCACTATGTCAAGCGGAAGATTTTGGAATGTCAGCTGCCTGGAAATGCTTTTTGAGCCGTCAAGGCTTACAGGAAGGGATGTTTCTGTCTCATCATCTATAGAGCTGTCAAGCCTTGCAGATATCACTATTTCTTCTACCCATTCATTAGCCTCAGGATAGTTATTTTTAAGCTTTAGGCTTATGCTTAAGCTTGAGTCCGGTGAAGCAGGCCCGACCAGATCATTGTTTCCTGCGCTGTAATCATTTCCGTCTATAGTTACGACAAGGTCGCTGAAGCTCAGGATGCTCTGGACATCCACAGTTATCTCTTCTGTATCATTATGCTCTATTAAAGCCCCGTCATCAGCCGTCAGGTTGAATCTTTCAGTTCCATGCCATGTTTCTGGAGCAGATACCTCCATCATCTTTTCAGCAGGGTCGATAGAAACATTTAAGCCTGACATGCCGGATGCAGCCCATGTGATATCCTCATCAGTATTGTCTATATCATCCACATAATCGTTTAGGTTTACTGAAACAGACCTTCCTTCCAAAAAGCTAAGCGAAGCTATAGCCGGGCTTATCACAGGAGCGTCATTGACATTTTCCACTTCTATAGTAAAACTGCTGGATGTGCAGTTATCTTCTGCTCCGCTGTCATCGCATACTATGACCTCTATAATATTGTCCCCGACATGGCTGTTGTCAGGTGTCCATTTCAATACGCCAGAATCATTTATCGATCCCCCTAAAGCAGTTATATTGGATTCAAATGTTAAGGAATCTCCTTCATCGATATCGCTTGCATTTATATCATAAGTGAAGTTCAGGTCCTCATCAATAACCTTATCCTCCAGCACAGGGTCAAAGTAAGGCTGGTCATTCACGTTAGAGACGATTATATTGAATGTC
>JAHWIN010000082.1 GCA_019322475.1 Candidatus Woesearchaeota archaeon | reverse complement strand
TCCCTATAAGCTCTGTCTTTAGATGGTCTATAAGAAACTCGCTTGCGATCGTCCCTACCAGCCCGAATCCCGGAAACCCCTCTATTATTATTGGGTTTTTTGGCTTTTTCCATAGTTTTATTTGCATATTAAACACCTCTTTTTAAGCAGCTTTTTTTAATCTTTTAGCTCCTTCTTTTAATGAGATTATCTTTGATTTCTTAAATTCGTTATCCAGCCTCATACACTGTGTCTTGATATCACTTCTTAATATATTTAATCTTTTTTGGACAGTGAAATATTCCTTGGTTAGCCCTGCAAGCCTGTAAGTCCTTATCATCATTCTTATCTTTTTTAGCCTTTCTTCTACCCTCTCGCTGACCTGTATGGCAAACTGGAAGACCTTTTCCAGGTCCTCAGCTTCTACCTTGCAGTATTTCAATAAGTTCTTGACCTGGCTTACCTCAAGCTGTTTGTTCCTCTTGACAATCCTGCTGAAATGGTCCAATTTTTTCCTTGTCTTCTTCATCAGGACATCAGATTCTACCCCTTTTCTTCCTGCAAGCTCCCCCAGCCTGAAATTAGACCTGATGATTATATTCTCCTTTATCCGGTACGTATTCCACGTCCTCCTCTTTTGGGCCTTTGCCTCAAGCTCCATGTCACGGATTATCTTGTAATCCAGCTCCTCGATTAAGCTTGTAACCTCCTGAAGCATATATGCATAATCCCTCCTCTTTTTCTCTTCGTCCTCCATGATCTCCTTTTCTTTTTTTAGCTTCTTTTCCATCCTTCTTGGAAGATTTTTTCTTTTCTCTTTTAGCTTTTTTACCATGCCCTCTAATTTTTTAGCATCTTTCGCATAGTTTTTTTTCTCGCCCTTTAGCCTCTTGACCAGCCTTTCTGCAGCAGAATCTACCCTTTCAGTAAACTCTATAAGGCTCTTCTCTTCCCTGTAGATAAGGGCGCTTGCGGAAAATATTATATCCTCAAGGACACCAATAAACTTTAGAAGAACATCAAGCCTGGCGCTTATAACCTTTGCACTTGAAGGCATCCCTGATAACCCTCTGAATCTATCTTCCAGCTCCTTGATATGATCCCCTCCCCTGACTATCTTTACGCACAGCCCATGTGAAAAAGTTATAACCCACCTGTACTTGAACCATAGCATCTTGCTTAAACCTTATACCTCTTTATATATAAACCTTTTCCAAGAGAAAACTACATTTCCATCGCAAATGTTGCAATCATCAAAAAAAGCCCCAGCAGGATAAAGGCGATATTGAATATGATCCCGCTTATCCAGGTTATCTTTCTCAATACCTGGAGGATGCCGAGAACAGTGATGACAGCAGCTATAAAAAAAGACACCCATCCTATGACATTGCTGTTGGTTATCTCGATAAGCGAGTTTATTATAAGGTAGAACCCCCCTCCGACAATGACCCAGCTCAACAGCCTGACAGGCAGGCTAAGCCCAAACCATCCAGGACCTATTCCTCTTGAGTTAAGCAGGGGAAAAAGCCCCAGGCATAAGATAATGACACCGACTAATCCGCTTATCCAGTCCTTCATCTCCATCATAGTTATCTACCTCTTTTTAGACTTGAATTTTGTTTATCTCAGCCCATATCTGCTTTATATCCTGTCTTTCTTCTTGCAGCCTATTTCTAATTGCAGCTAATATCTTATCTTTTTTTCCTTTATCTGCTACCGCTATGGATCTTGGAATCTCATGTTTAGCAGCAAGTTTTTCTGTTAAATTTTCTTCTTCATATAGGTGTAGGATAATTATTCTCATCACCAAGAAATCATTGACAAATAACCGATACACGTTTTCTGCTCCCTTACCTGCAGATTTAACAAAATCTTTTTCTTTTTTATCAATATCTTCTAGTTCTTTTTCTATTCTACTTGAGGTCGTGCCCTTTTGATGTATCCCTTGTATCAGATCCAGATGAATCAATAACGGCATTAATTCCCTTAGGCCTTTTTCTTCTTCCCTAAGCTCTTTTCTGGCCCTTTTGGTTTCAATTCTCATCTTCATATATCTTACTATCCTTGCCTTTGTGCTTACTGCTTCTTTTAATTGTAATGCTACCGCTTCTTTACCTTCTGTTATGTTTTCCATAGCAAGGATAATAGCCCTATCTTTCTTTAGATTATCTTTTATATCAGAGACGACCTTGGCTAGTTTGTTTTTAACATCTTTTTCTTTCAACCCGTATTTATTGATAATCTTGATGATAGGCCCCCTCTCCTTTTTTGTTTTTTCAATCTCACCTTCTTCTTTTTTTAGGAGAATAGCAAAATTTTCACAATACTTTACAATACCATAAAGAATTAACAAATCCAATGCAATAAGCCTATGGGAATGGACAGTGGCATCTTCTGCTGTGTGGTTTAGCTTATCTTCAATTTCTTCTATCTTATCAATCTCATGCTTAGTTGCATAGTTATCTAGCTCTTCCTCAAGCCTCTTTTGCTTACTCATGTCTTTAGTAACATGCCTGGCATCAAACCTCATCTTTATAGCTTTGATGAGTGTATCATGTATGTTCTTGCCCCACAGACCAAGTCCTTCAACCATTCATTCCACCTCTATCCTATCAAATCCCTCTCAGCCTGCATGATATATAAACATTTCTATTTTTTTCGAGTAAATACAATATCTACCTGATAAAAGCGAACAATACGTTCAGGAGCACAAGGGAAAGGAAGAATACCCCTATGCTCTTCCAGTACCTAACAGCTTTCTCTTCCTTGAAGAAGTGCTGCAGGGCCACTAAAAGCATCCTTCCTCCGTCAAGAGGCCCCATCGGCGCAAGGTTAAACAGCCCTATCCCCAGGTTCAGCACATAAAGCCAGTACAGGAGCCCGATTATCCAGAGCATTGCGGCAGGTACAAAATTCCCATACCTTTCTGTAAAGCTCTCTTTCAGCTCTGTCTTCTGCTGCACATATATCCCAAGATAGGCCTTGCTCTCATTGTCAGGGTTCGCCGCCAATGTTATATTATATCTAGACCTGTCAGTCTCAAGAACTATGATGTCGCCAGGCTTCTTGTCCTTCAGCATCTCTGAGAATCCGGCCAGCTCAGTAACCTCTTTTCCGTCTATCCCTGTTATAAGCTCATTAGGAGATATTCCAGCCTGCTCTGCAGGATACATCCCTTCTTCCATAAACCCTGTCACCAATACCCCCTTTGGCTCCATCATCCTGCTGGATACAGGCATTATCAAAAGCGCCGAAATCCCCACAATTATAAACGCAAGGAGTATGTTTGCAAAAGGGCCTGCAGCAAACACGCTCAGCTGCTCCCTTTTGGGCCTCTTCCTCAGCTCATCCTCATCAGGCTCTACAAAAGCTGCAGGTATCACCGGAACCAATATGCCGAGGAAAGCGAATCCGCTTGACTTTATCCTCATCTTGTACTTTCTCGCTATTATGCCATGGGAAAACTCATGGACTAATGCTATTATAAATAGAGACACTATCCAGTAGAAGAAAGGCACATAGAATGCGCCCTTTACGTCAAAAGGAAGCACAAGTGCAGCCCCTGGAACAGCCTCAGGGACAGTAAGCAGCTTATAGGCGTTCTTTATCAGCGCATATGTTATGACTATCATCCCGAAGAATCCTATAAAGACAGCGAAATATCCTACATGCTTCAGTATCCTTGAAAATTTTTTTGAGAACCTGTCCATGAACCTTAATCCAACCTTTGTCCTGTACATCGCAAAATAAAGCAGAGGGAAAAGAAATATCTTCTGTATGTCTATCTTTTTCCTTTTAAGGATAAGAAAAAGGAGCATAAGGGATATGAATATGAATGCGAAGACAGCCTGTATGTTCATGATAGGTAAAAATAATAACAAGAATTTTTAAATGTTGCTATTTCTTCCTTACAGGCCTGAAAGCATGGCTGCCGCATTTCTTGCAGGTTACCCTTTCTGCTATCACCTTTAGGTTAGGGGCCCTCAGCTTTTGCTTGCATTTCTTGCATACAAATACCTGGTGGAATTTCCTCGCTTCTGCTTCTTTGAATTTTACCATATTAAATCAGCCCTGTACGCTTTTCATCACTTTTTCATTAAGTATTATCCAGTAAAGGACATTAGATCCCTCTACTGCGCTTTCCTTAAGCTCCTCAGGTATCTTCAGGTCGAATGTCTCATAGGTCTCGCTGTCCATGACATTTGCAGTGTCACCCGATATCGAAAGGACCTGCGCTATCTTCTTCTCTATTATAGGCGCATCAATATTATCATGGCCCGGAAGGACTATGACCCTCTTTTTGCCGTCAACTATGCCGACAGCCGTAAGCCTGACCTTTGCATGGCCGTGCTTTCCAGGCCTTGATACCTGCGTATCAGATACAGTGCATGCCGCACCGTCTATAACAACATAATTCCCTTTTTTTAGTGTTCCTACGCTTACTGGTTTTGTGCTCATCTTATCCCCCTTTATGATTGATTACAGTCAGTATTTATTATTGCTTTACCGCCAGCCTTATATCCCCCTCTTTGACGGTCTTCCTTCCTGCATGTGTAGCCAGCCTCCAGGCTTTTTCTGCAATCTCCTCTGCCCTCTCTTCTATCACTGATTTTAGGGCGCTTTTTGCCTTGTCAGAAACCCTGATATTGGAGCCCCCGACCTTCTTTATGATCTTCTCCATAGCAGCCAAAGGCAGCAGCTTGTCTGACATGATAAATCACCTGTTTTATTGTTTTTCTTGCTAAAAGCTTTTTTCTGTCTTTCTGGAAATAAGAGGCATATATAAAGGTTACTGATTTTT
>JAHWIN010000007.1 GCA_019322475.1 Candidatus Woesearchaeota archaeon | reverse complement strand
TTTTGAGAATCTTGTCTGCTTTGAGGCAATTTACTAAGGTAAGCTGTAGGCCCCTTAGGGCAGGAACTCCGGCTCTATGTAGGCCCTGTAGCGCTTTGAGTAACCTTCTATATTATTGCCTTCACCCATGTCTTCCATATTCTCTACCTTGTCAGTCCGGAATACATAGAACCTTACTTTCGTAGCATCTTTTATCTGGTCTTCACTTATGATCCACTGGCCGCTTACATTGTCTAATCTTGACTGGCCTATCATCGAGTAGCTTTGGTCCTCATCGGCGCCGCTGAAAGAAGGCGTTCCGGCAGGAAGGTCTGGCATAAAATCCTCTTTGGGGATAGAGTATCCTATCTTGTCTATAGATGTTGCTATGACATTATATTTTCCCGGAATCAGGTTGACATACCCTTTTTTACCGTATTCAACTACATCGACAGGAAGAGGGATATTCTGTTCATATTCAGTCTCTTTTACTTTTTCTACAGAAACTATGACCTGGTCATCAATCTTTAAGCCGTCGGCTTCATCCTTGTATCTTTGGACAACCTTTTTGTCTATGAGCTCATAATCTCCGAGGAACTGTATGTTCTTCAGCTCTTTGCGTAGGAATTCACGGATCTCTTCGATCCTGTTCTCTGTGCTTATCGATACATCGAAGGAAGCGAGCGTCCCATTGGTTACCTTTCTTGAATATTCGATGGCTTCCAAGGCTTTTTTTGCCGCTATAGAAACATCTGCCCTGTTTATCTCGTAATGGTGGTTTACATCCTGTATACGATTTCGTACATATTCTATCATGTTCCTGTGGCTTTTGAGCTTGGTCCTTACCTGGCTTTTGAGCTGGGCCATCGCATGGTTATCATCTTCGTCTTCACTTGTTTCACTGTATATATCCTCCAGAATGCCATAATGTGTTGTGATTTTATTCCCATCTGAATCATAATTGATAACCTTATAATCTGTCTTGTTCAGGATGTTCATGGTTTTCTTGGAATTGAGCTCTTTTTTTATCCGGAACATGTTTGTCACATTTATGTAAGCTATCTCAATCTCCATCTTTCTTAGGCTCTCCATCCTGAATGTGTAGCTTTGGGGGTTGTCCTGGCTTATGCTTATGTGGGGCTCAACCTTAGTAAGGTAACTGTCTTTTTCAAATGTTAGGAAGCCGTCTCCATCACATATGGGGAACCTGCTTATATATTTTCCATCACCCCCTGTCTCCTCCATAGGGCAGACCTTGTGGTTGCCGCACCTGAATGAGATCGCTACGCCCTCAAGGGGGTTGTCCTGCTCATCAAGGATAGTTATAGATACTGGCTTGCTTATCCTGTGGAGGGGGCTGCAGGCGAGGGATTTAACAATGCTTTCTTTGGCATTCGGCGTAACTACTGAGACTTTTTCTTTACATAGCTTCTCGCAATCCATCTGTTTGGAATATAATTGCCCGTCAACCGAACATTTCCATCTTGGCTCGTTGTTTTGGACTTCTTTGCATTCCCCCGTGACAGTCTGTTCAATATTTACACTGGCTATTATATTTTCATAGCTTATCTCCCCTAAGGTTCCAAGGCCCTGGTTCCATGATAACAGGTCTTTATTGTCTCTTACATTGCACTCAAGAGCAAACATAAATGAATAACCCTTTTTTCCCTGGCTCTTTAAAGAACTATTGTCCCTTATAGTAACTATAACGGGATATCCTATGTCATAGAAGAAGTGGTATAGGTTTGTTTTCTTTGACGGCACAATGTTCATCAGGAATTCCTGCGTGTGTGTTGTCGGCATTATTATATTCCCTTTTTTAGGGGTTATGTCAAAATAGATCTCCCATGAAGGGTCATAATGGAAGCTAAGTGCAAGGTCTTTATAACTATCATCCAGGAACCTGAGGAACATATGGTCATATAAGCCCTGTTCAAGAGGATCTTCAGAGGTTATATGCTTAGCTTCTCTTGTCTTGTTGACCTGTACCATGGGGATATGGCTTCCTAAAAGGTAATTCTTTAGGTTGTTTTCTATCGTATCTACATTCCATGTCACTATGCTGTTCTTATGGTCAACCCAGCCTATGGGGGCCATGTTATCCGGGCTGTCGGCATTTGAGTAGATGCTTATCATGTGCATCAGGATATCTTCCTGTGTCTGCATGTTTATCTGGTCTATCGTAGTTAAGAATGCCAGCTCCATTATTTCCCTTAGTTTTAGGTCCAGCTTAAAGTAGAAAGAGGGTATTGTTGTTTTTCTGTCCCCCTGGGCAATATCTATAGGATAATCGACTAGGATCCCTATGTCATTTTCCTGGATAGTGGTATGCGCCTTTATGCTGCCTGTTTCGATAGACAGCCCCTGCTTTTTGAGGATATTGAAATCATCTAAACATTTTTCCAGCTCTCTTTCGATGTACCTATCCATCTGTCCCTCTATCTCCGGAAATGACGGCATCAATGAGCTTGCTTCACAATCAACGCAGTCATTGGGGGATTTTAGGTACCACCAATAAGCTATAGGGATATTTTGCCCTGAAAGCAAGACAGCATCTGATTCTGTGGGCTTTTGGCTTATCGAGATCTGTTTGCCGCTAAGCCACCCATCATCTGGATCAATATAGCCTCCATGATAACCCATCTCTTCAAAACCCCTTATCGATATTGTGCGGATGCATTCTTCAACGAACTTATTTACCGGCTCTGCCCAGCCAGGCGTTTCAGTGAGCCTTTCGGTAGGAACTTCAATCTCTTCAGCTTTAAGCCTGGAGAGGTAGAAATAGGATATAACCCCTAATAATATTACCATCCCTATTATTATGAATATGCTTATCTGCCCTTTTCTATTCAGCATCTTTGACTACCTCATACATATAAAACTTGACCCATGAGACATAAAACAGAAGGTATGCTGCTAAAGCGATAACAGCCAGGAACGGGAGCCTGTAAAATATTACCATTATGACAAAGACCAGCTGGAGCATCAACAGGATGTTGATGACAGGCAATATGAGCCTGTAGAGGTTGATAAACCCCCACCTTAATGTTTTTTTGAAAGAGCCTGCTATCCCTTTGCTTTTTATGAATATGGGGTAGACAAGAAAGCTAAAGTAGGCGTAGAACAAGGATACTATGATAATAGAATAAGCGGCATAGCTGGCTTTGAATCCGGATGATATGATGAATAATAATATGAGCCATGCAGCGTTCCATGTGATGAATAATAGCAGGTATCTGGCAAAGAATTTTGCAGTAAACCTTTCTTTTTTTATCCTGCTCCACCCCAGGCTTTTGAAGAAGCTTATGCACACTATAACAGCTGCCAGGGAGAGAGCAATGTTCAGCCCCATGTTTCTCAAAGCCCCTTTAAATTCCTCAGGCGAGCTGTTCATCATACGTTCAAGTATGAATGATCTTGCTGATGTTGGGTCTTCTGGGTTTGTGTTTATCTTTTCTGCAAGCTCTTCAGAAAGCCCCAGATTTTTCATGCCAGCCTTCAGGAAAAGGCTCGATACGATAAGTATCATACAGATCCCTATTACCAGCATAATCTCAGAGGCAGCCACCCAAAAAAGCCTTTTATCCAGCCTTTTGAAGCTTTTTACAAAACATGAGCCTTTTATGATACCAGTTATCTTTTTTATCATTTTTCTCCTAATATAACTACCGGGACTTGAATATAACTTCCATCGTATTCCATCCTGATATGGGTAAAGTTTTGTTCCAGGTATTCTGTGTAATAGTCGATTCCAGCTTCTGTGTTAGATGCCTGCCCTCCGCCTATCTCTTTTTTTTCATCTTTTTCTGTAAGATAAACCTTGTAGCTGATATCTGATACAGGCTCTATATACCAGCTTGCCCTGTATAATGAAGGCTGATCCTCAATCTCTCTGTATTCTGTCTTTTCTGCCTGCAGGGTTGCTGTCAATTGCGAGAGAGGTATGGTGGAAGGGGTTGCTCCTGTGTTTATCCCTGCCTCTGCAGAGCCTCCCCATTTCCTGCAGAACTCTATGTCTCTGGGCTGTATGGCTTCCTCTCCGGTGTACCAGTCTTCTATCGTTGGGTCAAAACTGCTTATTGAACCTTCCCATGCTTCCTCTGGATCAAAATCAAAGCTGTATTTTATCCCCAATATCACAGGAACAGCCAACAATATGACCACTGTTATAGTTATTAGCTTTTTAATTTCCATCTTTTATCAACATATAAATCAGTAATTTCCTGTTGTGCAGTAATCTTCTCCCTGGAGCTCCCATTTTTTAGATTGCCCGAATTTACTGCTGAATACGTCATTTATCTCTGTCATCCCAACTACTCCCTGCAAAACCCCGCATGCAGCACTTTTCATCCCGCTTGCATCTGTCATTCCGGGAGGGCCTTTGCAGTCTTTTGTATTTACCCCTATCATCACCTCTCCTGAGCATACTGCGGCAATTATTGTTCCAAAGGCTAATGATTCTAGGTACTTAAGCAGGGCTGAAACTACGCCATTTAAAACTTCCCTTACATCCTCTCCATGCTCAAGATACTGCGCACTTTCATAGTACAGGCATTCCCTTTCTTTATAGGCCAGATCACAGACTATTGATGACTGGCCGCTTCCGACATGGTTTATCAGGCAGTTCTTATACATGCACCTTATCTGCCTTAGTTTCTTCAGGTTGTATATTATCGCAGGCAGGCACATGCAGGTGTATGCATAGTGTATGCTCTTATAGGGGTTAAAGATAAAGTTCCCCCCTGATTGAGACATCATCTGTGTACGCTCTCCGTCTGTTACCCAGTTGGGAGTCCATTCAGGCATCTCTATTTCTATAGGAAGGCCCCCTTCATTTTGATTAGTACCAAGATGCCAATCCCATTCTGAGAGTTTCATAGATTTTATGTTTGACTGTTTTAGTTGAACAAACTCGCCCCCTAAATCTATCAATTCATCCATGTCACAGATGGCGCAGTTGTAGAATACCATACAGGATATCTTTAATACCCAGCCTAATGCTTTCCATCCTGAAAAGACTGTAGGGGCTCCCATCGGCCAGAAGAAGCCTTCAGTAGTTCCTGATATGTAATTGGATATTGTGCATAATGCTACCCAGACAGCCCAGGCTATTGCTGCAATAAAACTGAATAAAGTTGAGTTTTTAAAAGCATCATAAAGCCACCCTAAAATAATAAATCCTGTTGCCTTTAGGGCCTGAAATGCACGGTTCAGCTGGCCCATCGTCCTGCTGAGCTCGCAATAAGTCCCGAATATCTCTACCCACCGCTCCCATTCATCTATATCCTTTTCAACTTTTGTTATGTCATTGTTTATAGAGGCTATCTTATCATTAAGGTTGCTTCCCATATCTCCAAGAATATTTCCGTACAGGGGGAGCTCTGTCTCTATATCCTGTATCTCTTTTAGGGTGTAGACCTCGTCATCATCCTTTATCGTGAGCCTTAACTCACATATTATGGGGACAGAGTTCCCTTCCATTGTAGCTACAGTACCTGAGTCGATCTTCAATGGGATGTAGGGGTCGTTTCCGTAGGCGTTGATGACATCGATATCTTCCCCTTCTTTTAGGTAAGGAAGGCTGTCCTCACAGTCAGCGGCCATATCTATTATTTCTCCCGGGGAAATGATTGTTAGAGGGACATGGACGAAGACGTTTATGTCTATCTGCGCAGCTACCTTCTTGTCCACTGTTGCAGGCACTACTTTTATCCCTTCTTCCTGGCGTATGCTTACGAATTCAGGAGGCGTTTCAGATTCAGGCTTGTAGATTATTACCGGAATGTCCTTATATGCGCTGTTTCCTGCCGCGTCTTCTGCTGTTATCCTTGCTGTGCCTTCTACATGGGAGGATATTATCTGGTCCATAATTACTGTGCATACCCCTTCAGTGCAGCTTCCTTCATGGCTGTCTGCTGAACTTATAGGGGGCGAGCTTCCAACAAAGGAACTAACTTTGGGCATTACAGGGCTGTTATCTATCACGTTAAAGCTGAACTCAACATCGTTTTCACTTGTAGGGTTAGCAGGGGTGTAGCTTATGTCTCCTATAACCGGGCCTGTCCGGTCCACTATGAGGGTTGCCTTAAGGCTTTCTGCGGGGAACTTATTTCCAAGGTCGTCTGAAGAATCAGGCGTTATTCTGATCTCACAGGGTTTGTCAGCTGCAGTTACCTCTTCTATGTTCCATGTACATTCCCATATCCCATTTTCTCCGGCGCATTCATCTGCCTGCACCTTTTCGTTTCCGTTTATTTCGGCAAGGTCAAGGTATATGTTCTTGTCTCCGAAGCCTATCCCGTCCTCTTCTATCTCTACTATTATCTTATTATCATCCTTTCCGATATAGCTGTTTCCGTCTGCATCTGTCCTTTCTGTCCTTATCTCTTTGGCTGTTGAGCTTTCGTCATCTATGCTGAAGCTGTATGGGACAGTGATATCTTCTACGTTTCCAAGGGAGTCTATTGCATCTATCTTTATATCTACAGTTTCGCTTTCACCTATATCTATGAATACATTTACCCATTCATACTTGCCTTCTATTTGATTTCCTTCGATTAAGTTGGCAGGCATTATTCCGTTGCTTTCCTTGAGGCCTGAGAAGTCAGCATTTACAGACTGTATTTCTGAAGGGTCTTTAACCTCTATAGAGACAGAGGCTTTTATTTCTTTAGCCAGGTATTCTATCTCATTGTTGTTATTGTCAAAGATCCTGAACGTATCTTCTTTTATTTCAGGGCCTTCCTTGTCTATTATGAAGCTTACAGTGGACGTTGATGATTGATGCTTGAATACATCATAAGCTATGGCCTCTACTGTTATCTCTCCATAATTTGTGTTGCTTATATCATCTATAAGCTCTTCATGGCTTCCTTCATGTGTGCATTCACCTGCCGGTGTATCGATATCTATCCTATGGGTGTACTTTCCTCCGGAGGTTAAGCTAAGGAACCATATTCCTGAGCATTTTCCATCGCTTCCTTCAAAAGCCTTGTCCTCTATCTCATAGGTGAATGTTATCTCATCTTTTGCAATATCCTTGTCAACGCTAAACTTTTTTATTTCAGGGCCAATGATGTCTTTAGTACCTCTTATAGGGATAGTTTCATCACGAGTGGCATCATCCTTGTATAGGGAAACATCTATGCTGAACTCGTTATCTTGGGGATAGAGGTAGTGGAGGGAGTCCATATCATAGCAGTACCTTCCATCGCATGAGGTAAATTCATCTCCGCTTAAGTCCGCAAGGCGTATCTGAGAGGTTAAGTCATCATCACCTTCTATGTCAGCTCCTATGCTTAGTGAGATTGTGTCACCTTCCTTTACATATCCTTCTATGCCGCCTGTCCCTTTAATCCTAGGGTTATACAGCCTTGCAAAGACAGAGGAGGAGCATATAGGCAGGCTTATTATCAGGGCTATCATAAACAAGGATATAGAACATATATGCTCACTTTTCATGCTTCAGCCCCTCCTTTACCAGCTTTTCTATGAAATTAGAGACCTTCATCAGCCTGCTTTCACATATCCTGTTTATGTCCTGAAGCACAGCCTTGTCTAAGGTGATAGAAATACGCTCTTTAGTCCCTGAGCCTTTTTTCATCTTTCGTAATACTAATACTATTTGTACTATTTATCATACTAATATATAAATGTTTTGGTTGAGGGTATGTATTAAGCTTCGACTAAGAGGTTGTTGCCAAAACTCTCCTTTCAGTTGGGAGGTCATCGGGTTCGGCTCTTAATCTTATTTTTTGATTGTCGACATCCCCCGACTGGGGCAACCCCCTTGTCGACTAAAAAATGAAATAGCAGGAGCCTCACGAATTGATGACCCCCATCATTTTGGCAACAACCTCGACTGAGCTTAATACATACGGTTGAGGGTGCATCATAAGGCCAGCAGGAAACTTTTTTCCTTTGTTGATGTGCGAAGGATTAGTCTAGCCCGTACAACAAACAGAATCTGCGCATTTAAGAAATTCAATAGCCTGCCTTTAGCTTTCAATGACAATCTTGTTGTTTTCAGGGTGGATGTAAGCGTCCTTTCCTTTTTTTAGATGAAGGTAATCAGCTATCTTCTTGGGTATCCTTACAGCCAACGAATTGCCAGCCTGGGTTATCTGTGTCTTTTTGCCAAGGCCCCAGATACCTTTCTTTTTTGCGACATCCTCTATCTTTCTTGTGGTTTCTGGGTCTGTGAAAGACTCCCTGCATGCAGGGCATATCTCTGCAGGAAACTCTCCCAGATAAACACCGAACATGGATTCCTTTATCTTTCCTTTTTTTAGCTCTCCTTTTTCACATACAGGGCATTTCATCATCATCACCTTGGTTTTATGGTTATTACATATATGTCTTCTTTTATTTTTTTGTAGACAACACAAAAATATTTGTAGTGCGACAATATCTTGTTGGGCTTTTGCAGCTCTTTTGAGCCCATCTTTATCCCATCCTCGACATCTTTTTCTGATATACCCCTTAAGACCATCCTTTCTCTTGAGTGTTTGCTGTACTTGATCATCAAAAATAACCCCTGTAATCATTGTAAGTACTATACTTATATAAATCTTTCTGTTATCTATAACATCCTTTTTTGTTATTGTTAACATCCTTAGAAGCTTATGGAGAATAAGGCATAGCGAACCTTTTTGGCTTACCGGAAAATTTCAATAGCCTTAACATACCCTGGCGTTGTCTGCTATCTTAACTGTGATATCCTTTTTTCCTACCCTTAGCGGTTTTTTATTATAGACGACCTTTCCATCCTTTACAACCATCTTCAGCCTGGAGAAAACTTCAAACTTAACCTGGGAAGTTTCGTTTTCCATGTCTCCGAAAACTGCATCCTCTCCGGGCTTTCCTTCAGCAAAGAGAACCTTGCATCCATCTCCTTTTTCAACGGCCAGAAGCATCCCTTCTGAGATTACACCTCTCAGCTTGGCGGGCTTTAGGTTAGACACTATGATTATATTTTTTCCTTCAAGCTCCTCTTTCCTGTAGAATTTTTTTATCCCTGCGACTATCTGCCTTTTTTCACCTATATCCACTTCGAGGACATAAAGCCTGTCTGCTTCCGGGTGGTCATCTACTTTTTTTATCTTTGCGACCTTAAGGCTAAGAGGGAATTTTTCCCTGGCCTTTTCTTCTATCTTATCAACAAGTATCTTCGCTTCACCTATCTCCCGGTTATTATAGCTGAAATTTATGTCTTTCCAGCCCAGGCTTTCCAGGTTAAGCTGCTCCTGGAGCTTTCTGGAAAATTCAGGGAGTATCGGAGATATAAGTATAGACAGGTTCTTTGCTATGTTTGTGCATAACCCTATCACCTTTCGGGCCTTTTCCTTGTCTTCTTTTATGAGCTTCCATGGCTCATTCTTCTGGAAATACTTATTCCCAAGGTCGCTGATGGCAAGAATATCCTTTACGGCACGGTTATAATCGGCTTTGGAGTAGCTTTCCCTTATCTTTTCTGCCTTTTTTTCGATGTTTTTTATCAGCTTTTCATCCTTGTCTATATCCTTTATCCTTGAGCTAAAGAACCTGTTTGCGAAGCTTAGGACCCTGTAGCAGAAATTGCCCAGATTCCCTACCAGCTCGTTGTTTATGGAATCCTTAAAGTCCTTAAGGTCGAGGTCAATGTCAGAGAGTTTCCTGCTCAATGACCTCGCATAGTAGAACCTCAGGCATTCAGGGTCATACTTTGAGGAGAATTCCTCTGCAGTAAAGAAGGTCCCTCTTGACTTGGACATCTTTTCCCTGTTCACTGTCAGGAACCCATGGACGATTATGTCTTCAGGAAGAGCAAGGCCTGCTCCCATGAGCATGGCCGGCCAGAACAGGAAATGGAAATATGTTATGTCTTTCCCTATGAAGTGGATTATCCTGCTCCTGTTCCATTCCTTCTCTGCCTTTTTTACATCATTTTTCATAAGGGTGGAGAAACTTGAGATATAGCCTATGGGAGCGTCAAGCCACACATAATAATAGAGGTTTTCTTCTCCAGGCATCTTAAACCCGAAGTAGGGGCCGTCCCTGCTTATGTCCCAGTCCTGAAGCCCTTCTTCTATCCAGTTATTTAGGTAGTTGATTATCTCCGGCTGGAGCTTTTTGTTATTTTTGAACCATGACCTTAGCTTATCTGAAAAATCGCTTAGCTTGAAGAAGCAGTGGGTGCTGATCTTTTTTACAGGAGGCTTTCCGCATATGGTGCAGTAAGGACCTATAAGGTCAGTTGTCTTATAGGCAGCGTTGCACTTTTCACATACATCGCCGTATTGGTCAGCAGCACCGCATTTCGGGCATTTTCCCTTTATGTACCTGTCAGGCAAAAATCTTTTGCACCTGCTGCAGTAGGCCAGCTCAACATCCTTCTTGTATATGAGGCCTTTCTTTTTGAGCCGTTGGAAGATAAGGTCGCTAAAGTACTTGTTTTCATCGCTGTTAGTGGAGTAGTATGAGTCAAAGCTTACAAGGAACCTTTTGAAGTCCCTCAGGTGCTCCTTGTGGAATCGGCCTATAAGCTCTTCCGGGATGATGCCCTCTTTTTCAGAGGATATCTGTATCGGCGTTCCGTGGGTGTCATCTGCACAGCAGTAGACAGCCTTTTTTCCTGTGAGCTTAAGGAACCTTACAAATATGTCTGACTGGATATATTCTACAAGGTGTCCTATGTGGATCGGGCCGTTGGCATACGGCAGGGCCGATGTCACTATTATCCTTTTTTTGCTTTTAGGCTTATCTTTCATCTTTTTATCCTCTTGACCGCTTAAACCTGGCCATACCCCTCAGTTTGCTTCTTTGGGATTTTTTATCTTATTGCCAAGTAAATTATCACTTTATATAATATTTTCTATGCATATACCCTGGTTTTTAATAACTTTTGGGCTTTTTATTCTTTTGTTGGAGGAAGAAAACCTTCAAATCATGACTAAAAATTTTTAAATCCGTAACATTTATATATTACTTGTTCACTACAGGTTTAAAGGAATTCTTAGAATGGTAGAAGAAAAGGACATAAGGAAGACAGGCACTACAACGGTAGCTTTGGTCTGCAAGGACGGTATAGTCCTATGCGCAGATAAGAGGGTCACTTCAGGCTATCTGGTAAGCTTTAAGAGCTATGAAAAGATAGTCCAGATAACAGACGATATAGCGGTTACAGTGGCGGGGACGGTTTCAGATGTCCAGCTCCTTACCAAGCTGCTGAAGGCTGAGCTTAAGCTTAAGACACTTAGGACGCAAAGAGATGTCATGGTAAAAGAAGCAGTAAACCTTCTTTCCTCTATGGTATATAACAATATAAGGAAGATGAGCCTTATACCCGGTGTCTCTCATTTCATATTGGGCGGCAAGGATGATGGGGGGATACATGTTTATGATATCGGGGCAGATGGAAGCATAACCTATATTCAGGATTATACGAGTTCTGGCTCCGGGTCTGTCATGGCTTATGGTGTCCTGGAGACATTATATGTTCAGGACATGAGCGTTGAAGAAGGAGTGAAGCTTGGCGCAAAGGCTATAAACGCTGCTGTGCAGAGAGATATAGCATCCGGGAACGGCATAGACATAGTGAGCATAACCAGGGAAGGGGTAAAGAAGGTCTTGAGCAAGACCATCAACCTGAAAATTGAGGTTTGATCGAGGGTTATTCTTAAAATTTAGAAGAGCAGGCATATTATGGCAGACATAACTAAAGAGATATTAAAAGACCTGCCTGAGAGAAGCATCAGCGATGTTGCTTTTGAAGGCGCTAATATAGTACTTTACACAAAGGATAAGGACTTTTTCTTAGATAACAGCGGCCTTATCAAGAAGATAGTTGACAACATAAAGAAGAGGGTTGAGCTTAGGCCTGACCCTTCTTCAACCATGGATATGGAGAAGGCTGAGAAAGAGATCAAGAAGATAATACCCAAGGAAGCAGGGATCGACAAGATAATATTTGACCCGCAGAGGAGCAGGGTCATAATAGAAGCGGCGAAGCCGGGACTGGCCATAGGAAAACAAGGCTCATTCTTAAGCGAGATAAGGTCTAAAACGCTGTGGGTGCCTTTGATAAGGAGAAAGCCCGCTATAAGGTCAAAGCTTATCGAGAACATAAGGGCGGTATTGTACAAGGAGTCTGATTACAGGAGAAAGTTTCTGGATAGGATAGGGCATAGGATCTATGACGGGTGGATCAGGGAAAAAAAGCATGAATGGATAAGGGTAAGCTATCTTGGAGGGGGAAGGCAGGTAGGAAGGTCATGCCTTTTTTTGCAGACACCCGAAAGCAGAATCCTTCTTGACTGCGGGGTGGATGTCGCTTCTGACCAGGACGCATATCCCCTTTTAGAGGCTCCTGAATTCAACCTGCAGGAACTGGATGCAGTTATCATATCACATTCTCACTTAGACCATTGCGGCTTTGTGCCTTATCTTTTTAAGTACGGCTACAAGGGGCCTGTTTACTGCACCAAGCCTACAAGGGATGTCATGGCCCTTCTTACCTTGGATTATGTCAAGATCATGAGAAGCGAGGGCAAGGAGCCCATATACACTTCAGAGCACATCAAGGAGATGGTCAAGCATACTGTCTGCCCTGATTATGATGAGGTTACAGATGTCACTCCGGATGTTAGGATAACGCTCTATAATGCAGGTCATATACTTGGGTCTTCTATGGTACATCTTCACATAGGCAACGGTCTTCATAATCTTCTTTATACTGCAGACATGAAGTTCTGGAGGACAAGGCTTTTAGATCCTGCTATAACTAGGTTTCCAAGGCTGGAAACACTGATGATAGAAAGCACATACGGGGGAAAAGATAATGTTTTAGCCCCAAGGGGTGAGCAGGAGGGGCAGATAAGGGATATAATCGACAGGACCATAGGGAGGGGCGGCAAGGTGCTCATACCTGTTCTTGGATCCGGAAGGGCCCAGGAGGTCATGGTGCTTATAGAAGGGATGATAAGAAGCGGCAGGATCAAGGAGGTTCCTGTCTTTGTAGACGGCATGGTGTGGGACATAACTGCTATACATACAGCATATCCTGAATTTCTCAATAATGCGGTAAGGAAGCTTATATTCCATAAGGACCAAAACCCTTTTTTACACCCTATCTTCAAGGAAGTGGGGTCCCAGAAAGAGAGGATGCAGATCATCGAGGAAACAGGGCCATGCATAATACTTGCAACGTCAGGGATGCTGGTAGGAGGCCCTTCTGTAGAATACTTAAGGCATCTGGCTGACAATCCTAAGAACTCATTGGTCTTTGTGTGCTACCAGGGCGAGGGAAGCCTTGGAAGGAGGCTCCAGAGAGGGGAAAAGGAGATAAACTACGGGTCTGTAGCAAAGCCGGAGGTATGCCCTGTCAATCTTGAGGTCAATACTATAGAAGGATTTACAGGGCATTCAGGAAGGAACGAGCTGATGAACTTTTTGCTCAGGTGCGACCCAAGGCCTAAAAAAGTGATAGTCAACCACGGCGAGAACTCGAGATGTCTGGATCTTGCCTCTTCTATACACAAGCAGAACAGGATAGAGACTGTCTGCCCTAGAAATTTGGAGACCATAAGGATAAAATAGTTTGTTGCCAACCCTATTAGAAGATTGTATGTAAGAGAATATAAGAAACCTAATTCCTTCTTACCAGTTTCTTTTCCATCTGGATAAGCTGGATGAGCTTTAACGCCTTTACCTCTGACTTCAGGCTTTCTATCTGCTCTTTCAGCTCGTATATCAGCTCGTAGTTATGCTGGACATTGTTTACGTTCTCTTCAACTATGTTAGAAACATCAGTGATCTGGCCGAATTCAGACCTGATCTGCTTTATCCAGGAATCGACATTCTCTATGAAGTTTTTGGTTTCTGCTTCCATCTTGACCTGACATTAAGGATAGAAAGAGGCAATGGTGAGAGCGTATCTGAGGGTCACAATCGTTTAGTCAAATTTGTCCCATGTTACGCTTCACCAGCCAAATCCTGCCTCTTTTCAACCTTAATTAAATAGTTAAACTAGTATACTAATGTGTATATTAGTGATATTTAAACCTTTTGGTTTTATAGTATACTCTAATATATAGTTTATAGGATTATGTTTAGCGGTGTTGATGGCTTTTTAAGACGATAGATTTAAAAATGGTGGCTTCCTGTACCTAATGATGATGGAAAAGCTTGTCCATGCAGGAAGCATCGTAATCTTTGCAGGGGTGCTTTTAGTAATTATAGGGACAATAGCTTCTATGAGGCATAAGGAGAACAGGCCCAAGGTGGCTGTCGGGGGATTTATTGGTTTTATTCCATTCGGCTTTGGCAATGACAAGAGGATGGTGTATATAGCACTTGCATTGTCATGCGCCCTTGTGCTGATATGGGTATGTTTGGTTTTCCAAAGATAGGATTGAGGTGATCTTTATGTCAGGTCCAGGTGAAGGCAAGATAGAGCTTAAGGGAGCAAAGGTCTATATCCATGAGAAAGGGAAGAGCTTTGCAAGGATAACACATATCGATGTAGAGCATCCTAGGCTGAACAAGATAATAAAGGCAAAGGAGGCAACATATGCTGCAGGGAAAAACGGCGGCTTTTTTGTCGGGCTGAAAAAAGAGATGATAAGAAGGGCTGAGAAACTTATAAGGGGGTCTGGAAGCAAGAAGTGATCTTCTTTGATCATCAGCTGTTTGCTTGGTGGACTATCTGCTACCCTATTATATAAATTATAAACAAAAACTATTTAAACAACTGCCTGAGATATGGGCTTTTAAGGGGATTTCATCATGGCAAGAGGGGATTATGACATTGAGGAGGATCTGGATGAGTCCAGCATATATGACGAGGACGGCAGAGAGGATCTGGTGGCTGATGATGAGATGTCAGCAGAGGAAGAGGGCTTTATGCGGGGCTATGATGAAGCTGATGATGAAGACGATGAAGATTATGGAAATGACGATGATGGCGGGGGTTAAGACTGTTATTCTTACATCTTCTTTTGGCTGTGTGCTTAACAGCCCCATATCTAGGCATTCAATAGCTTTATAAAAAAATACGTATTCTAACATGCCATGCATATTATAAAAGAGAAAGCAACAGCAAGGTTCCCTACAAAGTTCTATGGGGATTTTTTTATCCATATCTATGAAGATGACAAGGGAAACCATCATGCTGCTTTGGTCAGGGGCGACCTTAAGGGAAAGAAGGATATCCTGGTAAGGGTCCATTCTGAGTGCATGACAGGAGACACTTTCCACAGCTTAAGATGTGATTGCGGGGACCAGCTTGAAAAGGCGCTTTCAATGATAGGCAGGGAAGGGGGGGTTCTTCTTTACCTGAGGCAGGAGGGCAGGGGCATTGGGTTATTGAACAAGATAAGGGCATATTCGCTCCAGGACGATGGGATGGACACTGTGGAGGCCAACGAGAAGCTTGGCTTCAAGGCTGATGAAAGGGACTATACTATAGGGGCCCAGATCCTGGCTGACCTTGGCCTGACTTCGGTAAGGCTGCTTACAAACAATCCCAGAAAGATAATTGGGTTAGAGAAATACGGCCTTAAGATATCTGAAAGGGTCCCTTTGATAATAGAGCCGAACAAGCACAGTGAGAGATACCTTAACACGAAAAAAGAAAAACTGGGGCATATGCTCGATAAGGAAGGAGTGGTACATTCATAGGATCAGAGATGCCGGACTGTCTTTTATAGTAAGGATCTCCATCACCTTTGCTATATCTTTTTCAGATATCACAAAGAGAGTGTCTGTCCATGCTGACATGGTCTCTGTTATGTTTATGTTGTTCTCAGCAAGAAGGGCTGTAAGGTAAGCTATCACTCCGGGGGTCCTTTCCAGCTCTTCAGAGCTCTTAAGGTTTATCTCTGCCAGGTCTTTTGTAACTTTTATTATCCTGTTCCTGAAAAGCTTTTTGACCTGCTCCAGAAATTCAGATGTCGTTATTATCGTTATGGTCCCAGAGCCTTCGATAACATGAAAAACCTCTGCCTTTTTCTTCACTTCCTTGTGCAGGTCTATGAGGTTATTGAAGTATATGCCTTTTTCTACAACGACAACTATTATCTTGTTCTTTACCTCAAGCTTGCTTTTCTGCAGTATGTCTATTATCCTCTTTTCCAGGATATCCTCTTTTTTAAGCTTCCTGAAATATCTTCTGCATGCTATAAGTATCGCATCAAAATTATCCCTGATGTCGAGATCGCTGTCTTTGGCTATCTGCCTTGCCAATGAGGAATAGTTGACCAGCTTTTTCCTTATACAGTCCCTTACAGAGGGATGGCTGTTTATGTACCTTTCAGTAAGCTTTGTTATATTCATCGATCTCACCCTTCAGTTCTTTTAGGTTGTAGGTGCACCACCCTTTATTCCTGCATTCATATGAAAATGAGAATGAGGAAAGCAGGTGAAGTATCCTGTAGAGCCTTTTTCTTTCTTCAAACCTTTCTGATATTTTCCCGTATCTTTGGTATCCTTCAAGGAATATCTTTTCCAGCTTTGGCTTTTTTTCAAACATCCACAGGCATGATTTTACTATGTCAAATTCGTTATGGCCTGATATCGCCCATTCTATGTCTATTATGCCGTTTATCCTGCCTTTGTAAGCTATGATGTGGGAAAAATGATAATCCTTGTGCAGCAGGCAGGGCCTTGAGCTTATCTTCAAAAGGCTTTTATTTTCATCTATTATCTTTCTGACCTGCAATTTTAATCCGGAATGCCTGCTCGGTATTTTCCTGAACTTAAGGCCCGTATCATACCTTATGAACTCGTCCCATCTTCTGAAGCTTGGCCTTATCTCCTTGTTTATTATCCATCCATAGGAGCTGAACCTGATAGAGTGTATCTTAGCTAAGATCTCTCCTGCTTTCCTGATACCTTTCCGGTTTGCGGGAGAGAGTTCTTTCCCCCTTATCTTAGACATCAGGAGAAAATTCTTGCCGTGGCTTATCACCTTTGGGACAGGCACCCCTGCTTTTTTGGAGATAAGGCTGTAGAGATACATCTCCTTCTTTATCTTCCACATGTCCTGAGGGTATATCCTCAGGATAACCTCTTTTCTTCCAACCTTTGCCTCATAGGTCTTGTTGATCAGGCCTTTTTGGAATTTTTTTATCCCTTTGGGCTTTGAGTTGGGGAAGGCTTTGCTTAATATACCATCTACTTCTTCTTTTTCCATCTCTTTACCCCTGTATTTCTTATAAATTCAGCTTCTTCTTCCCTGATTATAGCTGCGCCTATATCCATGTAGGCTGAAAGCTCAGTCTGCATAGCCTTGTTCTGGGAAGGATGATATTTAAATGTTTTGTTCTGGACATTTGTGTTCTATAATAAGATAGAGCAGCAGGAATGATACTTTTATTGTTTTTATCGAGCCTGTAAAAACAAATCTTTATATACTTATAGCTGTGTTTTACCTGATGGGGGCATGATGATATCTCACAGGAAATATATGAAAATAGCCTTAAAGTTAGCAGAGAGGGGAAGAGGCAATGTCAGCCCTAACCCTTTGGTTGGGTCTTTGATAGTCAAGAGGGGCAAGATAATCGGGAGGGGCTGGCATAAGAGATGCGGGGAAGCGCATGCAGAGGTCTCTGCCCTGAAAGAGGCGGGCAAGAGGGCTAAAGGCGGCATAATGTATGTTACTTTAGAGCCATGCTCCCATTGGGGAAGAACCCCACCCTGCACAGAGAAGATAGTATCTTCAGGGATAAAGGAGATTGTTGTAGGAGCTAAGGATCCCAACCCCAAGGTCAACGGCTATCAGGAGCTTAAGTTCAGGGGCATAAAGGCCCGGATAGGGATGTTAGAGGATGAAGCTAAGCGGTTAAATGAGCCTTATATGAAATGGATAAGGAAGAAAAGGCCTTTTGTAGTTGTAAAGGCTGCGATGAGCTTAGACGGACAGATAGCTACCCGGACAGGGGACTCAAAATATATCACCGGAAGGGAAGCCAGGAAGCTGGTGCATGAGCTTAGGTCAAGCTATGATGCGGTCATGGTAGGGTCTAATACTGTGATAAAGGATAATCCTCTTCTTGATGTCAGGCTTGTAAAAGGAAGAAACCCTGTAAAGATAGTTGTCGATACCAAGCTTAAGACACCTATCAGCTCGAGGATAGTCTCTAATGACCCTTCCAAGCTTATCATAGCAACCTCTTCTAGTGCCCCTAAGTCAAAGATCAGGAGATTCATGCAGAAGGGAGCTTACGTCCTTGTTGTAGGGACGAAAGGGGGCAAGATAGACCTGAAGGAGCTTATGAAAGAGCTGGGCAAGAGGGAGATATGCTCTATATTGGTTGAAGGGGGGGCAGAGCTTAACGCCGAGGCTATCAAGTCGGGCATAGCAGACAAGGTCCTTTTCTTTATCTCTCCGCAGTTTATAGGGAGCGGCCTTAGCGCTTTGGGCAACCTGGGCATAGACAAGGTGGACAGGTCGATAAAGCTGAAGAGCCTGGATTACAGGAAGGTTGGGAGAGACATACTTATAGAAGGATATTTGTGAGGGAAAAGTGGTTTGGAAAGCGATAAAAAACCCAATAAAAAACCTTTTAACTATAAATCATCGCCCCCTTTGGAAATTCGAAGAAAATTTATAAAGCCATCCGTCTAATTTAAGGGAAAAGAGGTGATAACTATCAAATCAATAGCTCATGCATGGGTAGGGTTAATGGCTTTAGAGAGGCTGAAGGCACCAAAACCAAAAAGCTACCTAGGAAAAGAATTCAAGCCATTCTTTCTTGGCAAAAGTTTCAATTCCTATTACAATAAACAAGCTGAAATATTTGCAAAATTCTTTGACAAGCACAAGGACTCTTTTGTACAGGGTGCGTGGTTTCCTGACAATGTTATTTCTGACAATCTCGCAGGAGGCCATACTCTTAAATTAAAAAAACCAGCAAATGAAAAAGAGAAAAAGGAAGCAAAAGGGATAAAAAATACAACCCCAGAACATTTAAGCACAAGAAAAACTTTTGTCAACAAATCAAGGCTAACGGAGGAGGTTTATGTAAAAGAAGGATATATACTGCCAGACAGATGCGAAGCCCTAAGCCATGCTATAAGGGATATGGTCTTAATACAAAAGCATGAGCAAAAAGGCTCAGGCATAATGTTTAATGATGGCCAATTAACCCTTTATTTCCTTATGCTTAGCCATTATCTAGCCGACGCCCATGTTCCTCCACATTCTGATGCGAGGGATTTCTATACGCCACCGACAATCCATCCTGACATGGAGGGATATTGGGACAAGGAAATAATGAAATTCTATTCATTTGACAAGAAAAGAAAGGTTTTTGATTATGATATTGATGGTTCACCTGAACTGCAGGAGGAAAATAAAGAGAAATTCAAGGAATCTTTTCTTTACGAGGCTTTAAAGATTTTAAGCAAGAGAAAGTGGAATCCTGCTGATAAAAAGGCAAAATATCTGGGAAAAAACAACAAGAAAATCTATGACTATGCGAAGGCTGTCTGCTTTGACTCTTATCTCGTTTCCACATGGTTTATTCCAGAGCTTTCCGAAGGGGAGTATAAAAAAATAAAGATATTAAAAGATGAGAAATACAAGGAAAAATTAAGGGATATGAGTGTTCACATATTAGCTGATGCTATTGATTCTATCGCTTTAGTTTGGCTGTTGACATGGGATAAGTATAATAAATTAAAGGAAGAAATAAAGAAGAAAGAGGAGGAGATTAAAAAGGGGATTTAATGTTACCTCTCTCTTTAGTACATTCCTAACTACTGAGGAAAACCAAAGCTTTTTAAAGGAGCAGCAGTTTCTATTTGTTAAATAGCCCGAGTTCAACCGAGCGCCTTAGGGTTATAACATGCCGTTATAACATCGACGTTGAATTCTAGGGCAGCATATCAATATCAAAATGGAAAAAGATAATCAAACAGACTTCAAGCATTTTGTAAGGGTGGCAAATACAGACCTTAAGGGAGATAAGCCGATAAGCAGTTCTTTGAGGCAGATCAAGGGGATCAGCTTCATGTTTTCTAACCTAGTCTGCCACCTTGCCAAGATAGACAAGACAGCTAAGACAGGATACCTTAAGGAAGACGAGATAACACGGATAAACGAGGTTATCGAAAATCCACTGAAATCCGGAATCCCTTCATGGATGCTTAACAGGAGAAAGGATCCTGAGACAGGAAAAGACACCCATCTTATCTCTTCTGACCTTATATTCTCCAAAGACAATGACATAAAGAGGATGAAAAAGATAAAGTCTTATAGGGGAATAAGGCACATACTTGGACAGCCTTCAAGAGGGCAGAAGACAAGGAGCAATTTCAGGGCCAATAAGGGGAAGATACATCTTGGCGTGAAGAAGAAAGCGGGAGTCAAGTCAGGAAGGCCCTGATAATACAGGGACATCAGGATAAAATATTGACAGGAGCCAAAAGGAAACAAAAATGGGTCATCCAAAACTAAAGAAGAAAACTTACAGCAAACCTACACATCCCTGGCAGAAAGACCGGATAGAAGAGGAGAAATCCCTTTTAGGCGAGTTTGGGCTTAAGAACAAAAGCGAGGTCTGGAAAGCAGACTCCCTTTTGAGAAAATATGCAAGACAGGCAAAGAACCTTATAGCATTGGGCGGTTCCCAATCAGAGATAAGAAGGATGCAGCTTTTGAGAAAACTTGCTTCTTTTGGGCTGATAGGGGAGACTGCAAAGCTGGAGGACGTACTTACAATAACTGTCAAGGACATGCTTAGCAGGAGGCTTCAGACCATCACCTGTAAGAAGGGCCTTGCAAAATCCATAAGGCAGGCAAGGCAGCTTATAACCCATGAGCATATCATTGTTGGAGATAAAAAGATAACATCACCATCCTACATAGTAAGCAAGAAAGAAGAGGCCCTTATCGGCTTTGCAGCGGGCTCTCCTTTATCCAGCCAGGACCATCCCGAGAGGATATCCGGCCAGCAAAAACCTGTGAAAGCAGATTCAAAAGGCGGGGAAAAGCCTAAGAAAGAGACTAAAGAAGAGCCAAAGAAAGAAAAGAAAGAAGATACAAAGAAAAAAGAGGAAGGGAAACAGAAAGAGAAGGAAAAAGGCAAGGATAAGCAGGAGCCTAAGAAAGAAGAGAAGGGGCAGGAAGATAAAAAATGAAACAAAGGAGCATGAGATGGGGGATCGCGCATATCTATTCAAGCTATAACAATACTATAATCCATATAACAGACATCTCTGGAACAGAGACCCTGGCTTTGGCTTCAGGGGGGCAGGTCGTCAAGTCAGACAGGATGGAGTCCTCCCCGACAGCTGCCATGAGCGCAGCAAAGAAAGCTGCAGAGCTGGCCAGGGATAAGGGGATAGACGGGATACATGTCAAGATAAGGGCGCCTGGGGGGCATAATGGGCCTACAAACCCGGGGCCGGGAGCCCAGGCAGCAGTAAGGGCCCTTTCAAGGATGGGCCTTAGGATAGGCATCATAGAGGATGTTACGCCTGTCCCTCATGACGGCTGCAGAAAAAAAGGCGGTAAAAGAGGTAGAAGAGTATGACTGAAATAAGGCTGTTAGACCAGGATAAGGAGAAGAACAAACTTTCTTTTGTTTTAAAGGATTCAACCCCATCTTTCGCTAATCTTATAAGGAGGATAATGATAAATGGGGTTCCGGTAATGGCTATAGAGGATGTTGAGTTCAGGAAGAACAACTCCATATTATATGATGAGATAATAGCACACAGGCTGGGCCTGATCCCTATGACGACAGACCTTAAGTCCTATAATGTTCCTGAAGAGTGCAAATGCAAGGGCAAGGGATGCGCCAGATGCCAGCTGAAGATGACACTGAAGTCCAAAGGAGAAGGGATGGTCTATGCATCTGACATAAAGACAAAGGATACAGCGATAAAGCCTGTCTATCCGAAGATGCCTGTAGTCAAGCTTCTTAAGGGCCAGAGCCTGGAGTTTGAAGCTACGGCAATACTCGGGAGAGGGAAAGAGCATGTCAAGTGGTCTTCATGCCATGCTTATTACAAGAACAAGCCTGTTATTGAGATAGATGACAAGAAATGCGACGGCTGCGGAAAATGCGTAGAGCAATGCCCTACCAAGGCCATAGAGATAAAGGACAATAAGACATCAACATCAAAAGAGCATCTGCTTGAATGCCACCTGTGCAGGGCCTGTGTAGATTCATGCCCTAAGGGGGCAATAATGATAAAGCCTTCCAATGATTTTATATTCATGGTGGAGTCATGGGGGCAGCTGCAATGCAAGAGCATACTATTAGAGTCTTCAAGGGTATTAGGAAACAAGCTGGATGAGTTTACAGAAAAGCTTAAGCAAGCTAAGCTCTCGCAGTAAAGCTTCAACGCGGGAGTGCCGGAGCGGTCAAATTAGCAAAGCTAAGGCCAGACGGGCAAAATCATGCCTATGGTTGAGGGCCTTGTGGCTTAGTGCCTGCGCGAGTTCAAACCTCGTCTCCCGCATCCAACTTCAAAAAGATAAAATGGCAAGACCAACAGGACCGACAAACCCCGTCTTGAGGGGATTGATAGAATCTTTGAAAGAGAGTTCAGTAGGCCAAAAAGTAAGATTATGGGAGAAGATAGCTTCAGACCTCGAGAGGCCTTCAAGAAAGAGGAGGATAGTGAACCTTTCAAAGATCGACAGGCATACCAAGGAGAATGAGATAATCATAGTTCCGGGCAAGGTCTTAGGCTCAGGGGCATTGGGCCATAAGCTGACCATATCAGCCTACCAGTTTTCAGACAATGCCATCGAGAAGCTTAGCAAGGCAGGGGCAAAGATAGTCCCTTTAGAGGAGCTTATGCAAAAGAGCCCTAAAGGAAAAAGGATAAGGATAATAGGATAAATTCGTCGAAGATGAATTTAAAACCTCCCCATGATAATGAACTAAAACTGATGCACCCGCTCCAACAGGGAATGCTTTTAGTGCACAACTAACACAAAATTTCAAAAAAGGATAAAAAATGATAATCGACGCAACAAACCTGATCTTAGGAAGGCTTGCAAGCATCGCTGCAAAGAGAACTCTCTTAGGAGAGAAGGTGGAGATAATAAACTGCGAGAAGGCTGTAATAACAGGAGCTAAAGGAAGGACACTTAAGGATTACAAGGAAAAGATGCTTATGGGCTCAAGCACAAAAGGCCCGTTTACATACAGGAGATCCAACATGTTTGTCAAAAGGGCTATAAGGGGGATGCTGCCTTATAAGAAGGAAAACGGAAGAAAGGCTTTTAAGAGGATAAGGTGCCATATTGGTGTTCCTGACAGCCTTAAGGAAAGCAAGCCGGAGCAGCTTAAAGGCGCTGACATCTCTAAGCTTACTACCCTGAAATATGTTTATGTGAAGGATATCTGCAGGATGATGGGTGAGAAACAATGAAGACCATAGTAACATCAGGCAAGAGGAAAAGGGCAATAGCAAGAGCGGCTATCAAGCAGGGCAAGGGCATGATAAGGATAAACAAGATACCTCTTGACCTTTATGAGCCAAAGATCTACAGGCTTAAGCTTAGGGAGCCTGTTATTCTATGTGGAGATGCAGCAAATGCTTTTGATATAGAAGTGAATGTCAAGGGAGGAGGAATAGCTTCCCAGTCAGAGGCTTCGAGGCTGGCCATCGCAAGGGCATTGGTAGAGTATTCAAAGAGCGAGAAGCTGAAAGAGATATTCCTAAAGTATGACAGGCAGCTTATGGTAGCTGACGTAAGGAGAAAGGAGCCTTCAAAGCCCAACAGGAGAGGGCAGGCAAGGTCTAAGAAGCAGAAAAGCTACAGGTAAAGCTTTTTGTATTTCTTTTATTTTTTTTAGAGTTGATATTTTTACTTTGTTTTGTTTTTGATGAGGCTATATATCATCTGGACTATTTTAGAAGCAACTTTTTTATATATGCCTTTCTTTACCGGGCTTTAGATGGCGATAAGGATAATAAAGGCAGGCATGGACGTTTTCATAAAGCATTGGAAGAGCTTGATAGGGATAGGTGGGATTACGTTTTTGTGAGGGCGTGGTACAATCCCTGTAATGAGGGTGCAATCAGGTTCTATAAGCGATTTGGGTTCATGCCCAGCGAGATCATAGAGCAGGAGAAGATAAAGAAAGACCAGAGCGGAACATTCATAATCCAGAAGAGGTATTTCTTCCAGAAGCTGTGAAATAAATCGGCTTAATTCCTAAAATCCCTTGGGTTGCAAATCAGAAGATTTATAAACTATAGCACATTATAGTTCACTATGGCAACCACCATCCAGATAAGCGAAAACCTCCAAAAAGAATTGGGGAGAAAAAAACTTTATGACAGAGAGACCTATGAAGAGGTCATATGGGATATCCTTGAGGATACTATGGAACTTTCGGACCAGACCAAGAGGGAACTGGAAGAGTCCCGTAAAGAGATCAAGGAAGGAAGGTTCAAGACCCTTAAACGGGTAAAGGATGAATTGGGGCTCTAAATGTATGACCTAATCCTTTCCAGCAAGGCAGAGAAGCAGCTTAAAAAACTTCAGAGAGATATCCAATCAAGGATAGTCTCTGCACTTGAGCGCATAAGGATAAGGCCGGAAGCATATGTAACTAAGCTGGTAGGTGATCCAGGGCATAAGTTTCGTGTTGGTGATTACAGGATAATAATGGATATAGACAAAGGCAGGCTGCTTATCCTTGTAATAAAAATAGGACATAGGAGGAATATCTATAAATCTTCTATCTAGTCTTTTTATGGATTGAAAATAATCTCTTTTTGTTTTTGGGAGTGACAAAAAACCGACAACCTTATATATCATTTCTTTCTATATTGCATATAAAGGGGGTTAGATTGCAAAACCTGCAGCTAAGCATGGATATAGAGCGGATAAGGGCCAAGCAGCTTGCTTTCAGGGAATTGAAGGCAGGCAGAGCCTTAGATGAGCAGAGCAAAGATGAGTTTACCCAGTACATCAATTCCTTACCGAAGGATAATGTTTGCAGATACATGACAGGAATCTCAGGGATAATAAACCTGTGCAGCAGCAGGTTCAACTGCAGGTTCAAAGGAGAATTATACAAATCATTTACAAATGATCCTAAGAAGGAATGTTTAAGGCAAAGGATGCTGAGGTTTGAGCGGATGCTGGAGCATTGAATTACTCCATATTTCTTTTGGCTTTAATCTTATTTCAGAACTTAGATAACTCAAAATATCCTCAAGGTCGTCTTTTTCAACAACAACTAATATCTTAGAAGCTTTTTCATGATTTAGATAACTTAATAACTGCTTTGATAACTTAGTTTTTTGTTCATCAATGCCTAAAATATTATTTATGAAATCTTCACTATTTACATTTTTGAATTCTTCCTTAGAGTCTTCGTTGCAGACAATTTTCTTGTGTGTCCAATACAAATACGGCCCAATTGTACCCAATATTAAACTCATTGTTGTTATTTTTGCTACCTGTGAATAGCTTAAATTGGTCAAATCATCGTAATTGCATTTTTCTAGCCATCTTACAGGTATACCATAATCCCTTGCAAAGTCTTTGAACTGAGGATTTTTAGCAGACCTTCCCTCTGCGAGGTTTATATAAACTTTACTGATTTCAACTGGAACATATATAGTCCATTCAGCAACATGATTAGAAATACTCTTTTCTTTTTCTTTGTACTTATTATTCAAAACCAGGTCAAAATTTTTAACAACCCTCCCAGCAAAATCTGACTCTTTGCTATTGTAGTGTGGAAAATATTCCCCTACGAAAGTTAGATCTTTAACCTTCTCATCTATTGTTGTTGAAAAATCCTTAATGACAAGCTCATTCTTTATATTCTCTTCTAGCCATTTTTTATGCACATTCAAATAATCCTTTGCTACCCCTATACTCTCTATGATAAAATAAGTAAAGTAAAGACAAAGCAGACTACTCATAATTTTTAATAATTTTCCCATCTGCTCCAAGAATAAGCAGTTTAATTTAAGCTTTTGGGATAATGAGAGTTATATTTCATGAGCTGTATATAATGTACTATCCATATAACATCACAAAAAAACCCTTTCAAAATTCATCCAGATGTTTTTTTCGACCTCTTCCAGATCCATCCCTTTTATCTCTGCTATCTTTTTGTAGCTTTCTGCCACAAAGGCTGGCTCATTTCTTTTTTCCCTGAAGGGGCTTAGAAAAGGGGAGTCAGTTTCGCAGAAAAGGCGGTTTATGTCTATCTCTCTGACCATCTCCTGGAACTGCTGGAGCCTTACTACATTTGTCGGGACAGAAAAAGAGTATCCGAGATCATATGCCTTTTTTATCAGGTGTTTTCTTCCGGAGAAACAGTGCATGACCACTTTTTTTATGCCGGAGGATTCCAGGATGCCGATGGCGTCAAGCTCTGCTTTTCTTGAATGTATGATAACCGGCTTTTTCAGCTTCTTGGCTGTATCTAATACCTTTTCAAAGACCTCTTTCTGCATCTTCTTGTCTTTTCCGTTCTTGTAGTCCAGCCCGACTTCCCCTATAGATATGAACCTGCCTTTGTTTTTATTCCAGAATTCCAGCTCTTTATCGACATCTAAATTTTTATCTTGGCCTTCCCTTGACAACGCATCGATAGGATATAACCCTAAGGAGGGCTTTACAATATCAGGGTACTTTGATGCTATCTCCAGCGCCTTCCTGTTAGTTTCAGGGGTTATCCCTGATGTCACTATTGTTTTCAGCCCTGCGTTCCTGGCGTTTTTTATTACGCTGTCAAGCCTTTCTATCAGGCCTTCAAAGTCAAGGTGGCAGTGCACGTCTATGAACAATGGCATATGGTGATGAAAAAAGGATATGTTTATAAATATTCTTTTATTTTCATGTGCTATGGATACTGTAAGGAAGTCAGGATCTTAGGCTGTATTTCTTCAATAGTCAGGCTTTCAAAAAGCTAGTTTTTGGTTATACACAAAATAATGCTGCAGGAATAATCTGCATCAGGAAAAAATAAAAACCCCCGCCGCAGCAAGCTGAGGGGCATGTGCCAAGTTTGAGCAATCATCATGGCAAAATGATATTAACAGGTGGTATTCATGGATTATATCGAAGATTTCAGATGGAAGAAAAAGATGAGCGTCAGGGAACTTGTCGATTCTTACAAGAGCCTGGGCTACCAAAGCATAGAGCTGAAGAAGGCCTCTGATGTCATCGTCAAGATGAAGAAGAACAATGCAAGGGTGTTTTTAACGTTTACATCAAACATGGTGACGTCTGGGCTTAGGGGATTTTTTGCCCAGCTTATATCCCTGGGGATGGCTGATATCATAGTTACTACAGCAGGGGGGATAGAAGAGGACATGATGAAGGCTTCCGGAGAGAGGTTTAAGATAGGAAATTTCTCTTCAGATGATGTCGAGCTGCATGAGAAAGGGGTAAATAGGGTAGGGAACATATTCGTCAATAATGAGAGCTATATGAGGTTTGAGGACAGGATGATGCCTATCCTGGGGGAGCTTTATGCAAGGAAGAGAAGGTGGGCCGTCTCTGAGCTGCTCAAGGAGATAGGGATGATGCTTGATGACAATAATTCCATACTCTGCCAGGCAGCCAGGAATGATGTTCCGATATTCTGCCCTGCGATAACAGACGGGGCTTTCGGCTTCCATCTTTACCTTTTCCAGCAGAAGCACCCTGACTTTATACTTGATGTTGTCAAGGACTTTGGGAACATACTATTTTCGACATCTCATGATGAGAAGAAAGCGGTGATAGCATTAGGAGGCAGCGTCTCAAAGCACCATGCTATACTCAGCACTTTGCTTAACGGAGGCGCAGACTATGCTGTCTATATGACCACAGCGCATAAGACATCAGGAAGCATGTCAGGAGCCACTACAGACGAGGCAAAGTCATGGGGCAAGGTGAAGGATGAGAGCGATGCAGCAACAGTGATAGGGGATGTTACGATAAATTTTCCGCTTGCCATGATAAATGCCCTGGAGCAGCTGGATGGGGAAGGATTGCTTAAGCGGAGAGGGGATAAAGAGGAGAAGGATGAAGATGGGAAAGACAGCAGGGGGGAGAAAGGGGATAAGAACAAGGAGGAGACAAGAGATGAGGGGGGATTACAAAGATGATGCCCAAAGCTAAGTTTATCCTTTCAAGAAGGAAGGTTCTTGAGCAGTACAATAATGTTAAGCAGACAGCAGACATAGTATCCTACAGCTCAAAGACCAACCAGGAAGTGACGCCTATCTTAGAAAGAGGGACAGAAAGCATGTTCAGCGTGCATTCTGCCAATGAGCTTAAGCATATCTCTGATAAGTCCAGGGTTATCTTTTTAGCTCAGGCATGGAACATCTCTTTTATTAGGGAGCTCATAGGCATGGGGATAAGGCATTTTGTAGTGGATAATGAGGCTGACCTGGACATACTTCTTAATTTTCTTGGAGATAATGATGTTAAGATAAACCTTCTCCTGAGGATAAGGCTTAGGGAAAATACGATAAGGACAGAGAAGTATTTTGTCTTTGGGATGGATTCAGATACTGTAAACAAAAAGATAAGGGAGTTAAGGGGCAATAAGAACATCCTTAAGCTGGGGATACATTTCCACAGGAAGACCCAGAACATGTCTGAGTGGAACATCAAGTATGAGCTTTGCAATATCCTTGAGAAGGATGTTATAGGGATGATAGACCTTATAGACATAGGAGGGGGGCTGCCTTCTTTCTATGCTAATACCAATGATGATGTCATAATATCCATATTTGACAGGATAAGGGAGCTTAGGGAATGGGCAAACAATCATGGAATCAAGGTGATAATAGAGCCCGGCAGGTATATATCTGCTCCTGCTGTCAGGCTTGTTACAAGGATAATGTCCATAGACAGGAATAACATAACTGTAAACGCATCAGTCTATAACTCAGACATGGACGCTTTGATCGTCCCTGTGAAGCTGATCGTGGAAGGGGAGCTCAGCAGGGATGAAGGAAGGCCTTACGTGATAAAAGGGATGACGCCATGCTCCATGGACATATTCAGGTACAGGGCCTACCTTTCCTCCCCGAAGAAGGGCGATGAGCTGGTGTTTATGAATGCAGGGGCCTATAACTTTAGCTCTGACTTTTGTGATTTGGAGAAGATAGGGACTGAGGTTGTGGAGTGATTCAGTTAAGGGATTAGTTTTTTACTCTTTCCCTATAGAAAACAATTTAAACCCTGCAATATCAAGGTGCTTTATGGGCGTAAAAGATATAGTGACTATGAAAAGGAGAGAGAAGATAACTGTACTTACCTGTTATGATTATCCTACGGCTAAGATCCTGGAGGAGATCGGGATAGACTTGATACTTGTAGGGGATTCTTTGGGCAATGTTGTCCTGGGCTATGATTCCACCAAAAAGGTCACTATGCAGGATATCATCAGGCATACAGGGGCTGTCAGGAGAGGGGCAAAAAAGAGCTTTATCATCGCTGACATGCCTTACGGCTCTGACAGGACAGCAGATATGGCTCTTAGAAATGCACGGCTTCTTATAGGGGCAGGGGCAGATGCTGTCAAGGTTGAGGGAAAGCCTGAGATATGCAAGGCCCTTTCCGGAAAAGGGATAGATGTGATGGGCCATATAGGGTATCTTCCCCAGACTGCAACAAAGCCTTCTGTGCACAGGGATGAGGAAAAGCTTCTGCATGAGGGCCTTGCATTGGAGGATGCAGGCTGCTTTTCTGCGGTTCTTGAGATGGTCCAGCAGGATGCTGCCAGAAGGGTAACCGAAGGGCTTAAGATACCTACTATTGGGATAGGGGCAGGCCCTTACTGCGACGGGCAGGTTCTCGTACTGAATGACATGCTTGGGATGTATGATGACTTCAAGCCGAGGTTTGCAAAGAGATATGCGCATATCAATGATGAGATAAGGGAGGCTGTCAGGGAATATAATGGAGATGTCAAGGAAAAAAGGTTTCCAGGAAAAGAGCATAGTTTTGGATAGGCTGACAGGCTAGACCTGCTTCTTAGGATACAAACAAACAATTACTTTTATAAATAAAAAGGATTCTTACTCAGGCAATGAAGACCATTGTCATAGGGGTTACAGGCAGCATAGCCTGCTTTAAGGCTGTTGATGCAGTGAAAGCCTTAAAGGGCGATTTCAATATAGAGATTATAATGACAAAAAATGCCTCTAAGCTGATGGATAAGAAGGAGATAGAAAAAGCTTTGGGAAAGAAGGTACATACTGAGATGTTCTATAAGGGATGGAGCTATAAGGATTACCTGAAAAGGGAGAAGACAGAGCACATCTCATTGGCAGATATGGCTGATGTTTTTGTGATATGCCCTGCAACAGCCAATACCCTAGGAAAGATAGCTAACGGGATAGCTGATGATCTTCTGACAGCGTCTGTGATGGCGACTAAGGCTCCTGTCCTTATATGCCCTGCCATGAACTGCAAGATGTGGGAGAACAGGATAGTGCAGGATAATGTTTCTAAGCTGAAAAGGTGGGGATATCTTTTTGTTGAGCCTGAAAAGGGAAGATTAGCGTGCGGGTATTCAGGGCCTGGAAGGCTGGCAGATACAAGGAAGATAATAAGAGACATAAGGAAGCTGGCAGGGGGAAAAGGGAGAAAGGGCGTTTCAGGGCCCATGAATCCGTTGTCAGGAAAAAAGATAATAGTCACGGCAGGGGCAACTTCTGAAGAGATAGACCCTGTGAGGGTCATAACGAACAAGAGCTCCGGAAAGATGGGGATATATACTGCAGAGGAGGCTGCGAGGCTAGGGGCAACAGTTACTTTGATAAGGGGCAGGACAGATATTGAGCCTGGAGGCATATCTGAGGATATAAGAGTGAAGTCGTCAGATGATATGTTCAGGGAGATAAGGAAACATCTTAAGGATAATGATATAATCATCCATGCTGCAGCTGTCGGTGATTTCTCTGCAGGCAAAGTATCAGGAAAGAAGATCAGCTCTAAGGGGAAAACCAGCTTTGTGCTGAGGCTTAAACGTAACAGGAAGATAATAGAGGATATAAAGAAAATAAACAGGGCGATAAAGCTTGTAGGCTTTAAGGCAGAGCATGATGTAAGCAGGAAGGAGCTTATCCAAAAGGCAGGCTCTTTGATGAAGAGGTCCGGCGCTGACCTTGTCGTGGCTAATGATGTCGGCAAAGGTGTTTTTGGTTCTGAGAAGAATGATGTTTATATACTGGGAAGAGATGGGAAGATAGACCATGTTAAGGGAAGCAAAAGACATATCGCAAAAAAGATTTTAGGCCTGATAATATGAATGCAAGGGCATTTGCACCTGGAAACGTAAGCTGCATATTTAGGATAGTTGGCGATAAGGATCTTTCTAAGAGGCACAGCCTGGGCGTAGGGTTTACTTTGGATAAGGGAGTTATAGTAAAGGCAGAGGCAGGCAGGACAGGCAGGACAGAGATATATGCGGATGGGAAGAGGATAGTTTTTCCTACTGTTATGGATGTTATAGGCGCCCTTACTAAGCAGCCTGTCAGGATCGAGATAAGGGACCAGCTTCCGGCTGGAGCAGGGTTTGGGATAAGCGGGGCTTCTGCTTTGGCTTCTGCTTATGCGATCAATTCCTTGCTTGGATTAGGGAAGGACAAAAAAGAGCTGGCAATGATAGCACACAGCTCAGAGGCTGCCAACGGAACAGGGTTGGGGGATGTAGGCGGACAGTTCCATGGTGGGTTCAACATGAAGCTGAAGAAAGGAAAGCCCCTTGAGGGGGTAAGCTTTGGGGTAGAGGGGATAGATGTATACTATCGCCTTATCAGCAGGATAAAGACAAAGGACATAATCAATGATACGGTAAAGGCAAGGAGGATAAACAAGGCAGGGGACAGGGCGCTAAAAAAGGCAGCGGGATTGTTCCTGCAGGCAAAGCGCTCCAGAAAGGCTGAAGGCAGGCTTAGCATTAAGGCAAAGAAAGAGCTGTTGGGAAGGGTAATAAGGATATCAAAGGATTTTTCTGCTGAGAGCGGTTTACTCACTGATAAGAGGGTAAAAAATTTAATAAAGGCTGTTGAGGATAATGGAGGGAACGCTTCGATGATGATGCTTGGGAATGCGGTCTTTGCAGATATCCCTTTCAGGGGGTGCAGCAAGGCTAAAATATCCAAAAGGGGCGCTGAACTGATATGAAAACGGCAAAAAATAAAAAGAGTGTCAAGGGCGGCAAAGTTGCCCTTAAAGGCAAGGCTTTTGGGAAAAAAATGCACAGTCCTAAAAAGACCAGTACAGTTCCTAAAAGAAAAACCAGTGCGAAAACAAGGAGGGCAGGCAGGAAGAGGGCTGTGAACCTTGTTGTTGTAGCTCTGCTTATCGTTATCTTCATAAAGCTGGCATTTTTCTTGGGCGAGCATACCAGCAAGATAGAGGAAGAGCCGGCACTTGCTGTCAGGCTTAATCTTGAAGGCGATTTTCCCAATACAAAGGAAGGGACAGCCAGGTTTGACATGAAACTTCTTATGGACAGGGTCATCTCCAGGTTTAACAAGGTGCCAAAGTATGTGATCTTTGCAGAGTCAAAGGCGATTCCCGGCCTGGCCTTAAGGTATAATGTGCATGATTCTGTATTTGAGGGAGGGCTTCCTATGATGAGGTCCAGGGAGGTTGTTTTTCTCGACGGAAACAGGCATGAGCTGGTCTATACGTTCCAGGAAGGGGGGGCACAGAAGATCTATTTTGACAGGATGGAGATAGCTTCAGGCATCTTTGATCCGGATAGGATAGGGATAACAGGCTTTGCTGTCAGCGGGATCAAGGAATACAACATAGAAACTATTGAGGCAGAAGGCATTGCAGATTTTGAGTGATAATATGGCTGTACCTAAATCCCATCCAAGATATGAGAGCCTTAAGACAAGAGATGTTATAGCTGAAGGCGTCAAAAATGGGATAACATCCATACATGGCCTTATGGCCCATGGGAGAGGAGAGGCTTTTGACTATCTTATAGGAGAAAAGACCAGAAGCTTTGCCATGAAAGCTATAGGCGCTTCTGCTTCGCTTCTTTTGCAGGCAAAACATCCAGTCATATCCGTAAATGGCAATGCAGCAG
>JAHWIN010000081.1 GCA_019322475.1 Candidatus Woesearchaeota archaeon | reverse complement strand
CCTCTGGATTATATTCCTGACTCTGTCAATTGGTTCCATAGTATCCCTCTGCCCTCCTTTAACAGGGATTTTTCAGTTTCTTAAATATTTTTGGAGTCTTAAGTTTAGTTCCGGTGCTGATTCAGTGTAAATCTTAAATTGCTTTCCCAGGAAAATCATTTCTATGAATCTGAAGCTCTATGCATGGGTTGTCAGGGGAGCTCAAAGAGTGCCGGTCATAAAGGCCATGAGCAGGCCCATGACACCAAGCCAGATAAGAAAGAAGAGCGTCAGGGAAAACCCAAAGATCAGCCTGAACAATGCCAGCGATATTCTGCGGGCTTTTGTGAAAAATGGCCTTGCAGTCTGCCTTAATGATAAAGACAAGACAGGGAGGCTTTATCAGCTTACTAAGGAGGGAAAGGAGATCCGGGAGGAGTTGGTTAGGGAGTAGCGGATTTGGATTCTACAATATCTAAACGCACTTTTTCATATTTTTTCCTTAGTAATGCAATCAAATTTTCTCCTTCTGTGATATCCTTCAAGTCATTTAAGTTTAATACTAATATTGCTATATCCCTATCATGGAAAACTTTAAGCTGTTCTCTTTCGGCGTTACGAAGTTTATCTTCTCCGCTAATCCCTTTTTTTGAAAAAATAATTCCGCTTTTGCATTTAGCGGAATCGAGAACACGGCAGAATTTTGCTATTGCAGAAAAATCTACAGGTTTTGACCAGTCTTTACATTCACCGATGATATATCTTCCCAGTTCTGTTCTAAAATCTATAATAGTCCCTTCAATACCACAAACAACATCATAATCTGTAGAAGGGGTCTTCACTCCGCGCTGTGTTCGAAATCCAGGTATAACAGATAAAATATACTCTGCAAATCGTTCTAAGACCTTACCAGAGGGCTCTCCCAAAGAATCAAGGAGATGTTTAAGGTAATATTTATTGGGGGCATATATATAAACCTCATTGGATGAGGGTAGCTCTCTCATCCAATCATTGTCAACATCTTGTAATATCCATTCAGGATATTTGCTCTCATCAGGAAAATTCTGACTGATTTCAAAAAATTTTTCCGCATAGCTTATAATCTTATTATGAGAAAGACCATGCTCTAGAGCTAACCTGTAATATATTCCCGTATCTTTTATATTGGTAGAACCATTATTTGTAATCGCGTCCTCGCATAAAGTAAGCATGGCATATCTTTTGGCTATAACATAATGACCAAGCCCCAAATGAAAATCCCTAAGCCATACAAGTGGCATACCTTTATGAATTCTTTCGTCAGAATCAACCTGATGTTCGCACATTTTATCATATAAAGCAGAAATAACCTGCACAGCTTGATAAAATCGTGAAGTATCACGGTAAAATAGAGCAATCAGTTCCCAATTCTTCTGTTTTTCTCCCTCAAATGACACTTCTTCTGGCGAATATTTTTTTAATTCTTCAATTACTTCAGGTAAACCATCCATTTTTTTTAAAAAAGGCCAAAATTCTGATGGAATTTTTAAATTTAATAAAATCTCATCAATAGTAACCAAAATTTACTCCTTTCATCCCACCCAATCCTTACAAATCAAAGCAGCCTGCTCCAATACAGTCTCTGTAGCCTTTTTCTGTTTATCAGGCGGATAACCATATTTCCGGAGAATTCTTTTCATCATAACCTTTAATTTTGCCTGGACGCTTTCCTTTATAGTCCAATCAATAGTAACATTCCTCCTGACAGTCTCAACAAGCTCCCTGGCAATAGTCCTTAAGGTATCATCCCCTAGAACCTTTACAGCACTATCATTGACCTCAAGAGCATCATAAAAAGCAAGCTCATCCTCGCTCAGGTTAAGCTTCTCTCCCCTTTTATGGGCCTCACGCATATCTTTTGCGAGCCTCACCAGTTCTTCAATGACCTTTGCTGCCTCTATTGTCTTGTTTTGGTATAGCTTTATGGTCTTTTCAAGCATCTCAGCAAATGACTTTCCCTGGATGAGATTCTTTTTTGACCTTGTTTTGATCTCATCATTAAGGAGCTTCTTTAATAGCTCTAAAGCAAGGTTCTTATGAGGCATGCCTTTTACTTCTGCCAGGAACTCATCAGAAAGAATCGATATGTCCGGCTTTTTCAGCCCTGCTGCTGCAAAAACATCGATCACTTCATCTGTTGTTATTGCCTTTGAAACTATCTGTTTTATTGCTGAATCCAGCTCCTCATCAGTCTTTCCTGCTCCTGTCTGATATTTCACTAGCCGGGCCTTTACTGCCTGGAAGAATCCCACGTCATCCCTTATCTTTATTGCTTCTTCATTCGGAACAGCAAGAGCAAAAGCCTTTGATAACTGCGTCACATAAGGAACATATCTTTCTTTCCCGTCTTTTTGTTCCAGGATATGCTGCTGGGCAAGGGTCATTATTGACATCTTTTGCCTGGTAGAAGCTGTAAAGAACCTTTGATAATCAAAACCGTGAAACATGGCAGAGACTATCTCATATTTCTCAAGCATGACAGAAACAGCATCATTCTGGTTAAAGGTCGGTTTTCCCTTGCCTCCGCTTTCTGTATATTAAGAGATAGCTTTTCTTAATTCATCTGCTATTCCCAGATAATCGACAACAAGACCGCCGGGCTTATCCTTGTAAACCCTGTTTACTCTTGCTATTGTCTGCATAAGGCCATGACTTTTCATTGGCTTATCAGCATACATTGTATGCAGGCACGGACAATCAAACCCTGTAAGCCACATATCCCGAACAATAACCAGTTTAAGCGGATCAGCAGGGTCTTTCATCCTGTCTCTAAGTTTCCTTCTTCTTGGCTTATTCCTTATATG
>JAHWIN010000080.1 GCA_019322475.1 Candidatus Woesearchaeota archaeon | reverse complement strand
GTTATTGTATTGTTGGTTATTATTGTTTTGAGGAAGAGAAAGTTTAGGTATGGGATGTGATTAGATAATTAAAGAACAAGGTTTTGAACCATACGATATTGTCGTACTGTTGAAATTAAAGTTCTAAGAAATTGAAAAGAATAGAATCTTAATTCTTTGAAATTGAATGCAGGTGAATTAGAAGTTTATAATAATTCTGGAGGGGTGATTCGAAAAAATTAGCAAATTGCCTAACCCCAACCATAAATGGTGGGGATTGTTCGGCAATTTGATAATTTTTAGGAAATCAGACGGGCATTCATCCCCATTCATAAATGAAGGGGATTTCTGCCCGTCAGATTTAAACTAGAAATGGTTGAAAAATTGATTTTAGAATTCAAATAAAAGAAAGTGTAAGAGTGGGCAACTTGCGCTGCAATCCCGATTTTGCTGTGCTTTAAAGCCTTGCGGCATCCACACAGCTCCTCCAGGCAACTCTTACGTAAGTGTGTATGTACACCATTGTATATAAAATTTTCTATTTTTGGTGGTTTTTCTATAGTTTTTAGGGGTTTTCTCTGAGTTTAAAGGGGGTTTTGAGGGGTTTTCTTGAGGTTTTCTTCTCCATTTATTTTTTTAATATTACTTGTTAAGAATGTATTTTCCAAATGATCTATCTTTGAAATAATATCTTCTGTAAAATCTTTTATATTTTTTGTTGCTTCTTGTGTACCCATCTTGTCCCCTGGCGTACCAATATCAAAAGATAGACCTCTACTATCTCCTATTATCACTATGTCGTGTAATTTATGTAAAAGTTTGTCTCTTTTATCTCTAAATTCATCTAGCCATGATAGTTCACTTTTCAACCCCCTATGAAAATATTTATTAAAGCCTTCGAAATCTCCCCTTAAGAGCTTATTCATACTGTCTGGAAGTTTGTTTTCTATATTCCCAACTAGGAATTTTATAATCTTGCATATATCGTCCATTAAAGCTCTAACAAAAATAAAGAATGATTCTAAATCTAATTTCAGTGATTCTAGAGCATCTATAGAATCTTTAGCAGATTTTATTGGTGGTTTTCTATTTTTTTTAATACTTCCGAAGATTTCTTTAGCTGAATTTTCTAATTTATTGCAATCATTTTTTATTCTTTCGTTTATAATCATTGCAAAATTATGATGATCATAACACTTTGAATAAAGCCCCTTTGCTTTATTATCATTTGAATGTAAAAGAGTTTTTTTAATATATTCAAAAAATTTCATATTAAAAGGGTTGTCTTCAAGTCTATTTAAAATTTTTTATATCACCCCACCACCAATCTATTACTAGACATCCCCCTTTATCCTGCTTCTGGTATGAACACCAAATAACCAAAACACTTAAATATAAATAGGTATATCCTAATATACCAAATGAGAAAATTAGAAGATTATATAACTTTAGCAAACCTAAAAATTGCAAAGGACCATCTAGTCCCGTATATCTTTACAGAGAACTATTACAATATCCTCAAAAAAAAGGTTAAAGCTGAGAAACTTTCAGAAAATGAAAGATATTATTACAGCCATTTTATCAAAAAGAAATTAGAGGGGATGATCGAACTGGTTGGAATCGACACAATGGTAAGCGGAAAGGAGCTTATAAGGAAAGACAGGCTGAATAGAGCTATATCTTTATTAAAGGCATATTCAAGGAAGCACAGGAACATGAAGATGCTTATCTCGGGATCTTTCCTTTACGGTGAAAAATACAATGATATTGACATCTTTGCCGTATCAAAATATGGAAAGGAGGATTACAGGGATGGAAAAGTTCATGTCAACTACCTTCCTGCTGATGTTGAGAAAACCCTTTTTTTCCATACGATAAGTTCCATAAGCGTAGCTAATTTTAAGGCGGAAATGAAAATCGAAGAGGATTTTGATGCAAGTGATATGCTTAATCTTTATGAGATTGTCATCCTCCTGATCATGCAAAAAGATGATTATCTGCAGGAATTGAGGGATCTGATAGTCAGGCTTGAATACATATCTAACAGTGTTATCCTTAACAGTATGCAGCTCAGGATCATCACAGATAAGATAAGGAAAAGCAGGAACCCTATCCAGGTGATCAATAAGTATTTGATCGCAAAGATAATAAACGCTTACAATATTGAAGTTTTAAAGAAAACATTAGAAAAATTCATAGAAAAAAACAGCTCTCCGGAAAAGGGGCGGAAGATTTATGAGAACTGGAAGATTTACAACCAAACATACAAAGAGGTGATAGCGGTTGTTGCATGATGAAGCAAGAAAGAAGATCGAAGAGATAACAGGGGGGAAGATCAGTTTTGAGGGCCATTTCAATGTGGTATTTGATAATCTCAAAGAAAACCGCCAAAAACAGCTCATAGGATGGGTCAGGGAATGCAAGGAAGGCAAATCGATACCTTTAAGCTCGGACAGGATCAAGGGGCTGTTGGGCTTTGTATTGCGTTTCAGGGACACCAATTTCCGGGCCATACTTACCAAGAGGAAGAATGAATATTTTGTAGCATTATTCTTAGACAAGCACAAGTATTATGAGAATGAAAGGAGGAAGCTGGGGATATGAGTTATTCTAAAAAATAAGAGTTATCCGGTGGGAAAAAAGCAAAAAACATCAGCTTATCCTCTATTGCCCCATAGAAGGTAAACAAAACATTTATAAAATATAATCGGTTCACCAGAGGGTAAAATGGAGAGGAAAAAGGCTGAAAACGAGATAAAGCTTAAGGTAGCTGAGGCTATACAGGATGATGTCAACAAAGGCATCGTAAGGATAGACAACAGCTTTATGCAGCAGATAGGGATACGGCCCGGAGACATAGTAGAGATAGAAGGGGAAAAGAAGACTGTGGCTATAGCAGACAGGGCCTATCCCGGGGACATAGGGCTTAATATCATAAGGGCTGACGGGATCGTAAGGAGGAATGCAACGACCGGCATAGGGGAGCTTGTAAAGGTAAGGAGAGGCCAGGTGAAGGAAGCTAAGAAGATAGTGATTGCGCCTGCAAAAAAAGGTATCGTGATAAGGGCACCTCCAGACATATTCAAGCAGGGGCTTCTTGGAAGGGCTGTAACCAAGGGAGACATAGTCAGCTTAGGCGGTACAAAAAGAAGAAGGACTGCGATGATGGACAACCCTTTCTTTGAGGATGTCTTTTCTGCGCTTTTCGAGGAAAGCTCTGTGGGTTTTGGGTTTGGGGATATCAAGTTTGTTGTTGCAGAGACAAACCCCAAACAGGCAGTGATAATATCCGAGCATACCGAGATAATCTTCAATCCTGAGGCTATAGAGGTGACGGAAGAGAAGACGCTAGAGGTAACCTATGAGGACATAGGGGGGCTGCAGGAAGAGATAAAAAAGGTAAGGGAGATGGTGGAGCTTCCATTAAAGCATCCGGAGATATTTGAAAGGTTAGGGATAGAGCCCCCTAAAGGGGTCCTGCTTCATGGGCCTCCCGGAACAGGAAAAACGCTTCTGGCAAAGGCTGTTGCCAATGAGACAAATTCACACTTCATACTTATCAACGGGCCTGAGATCATGAGCAAGTATTACGGCCAAAGCGAAGAAAACCTAAGAAAGAAGTTTGAAGAAGCCTCTAAAAACGCCCCTTCGATAATATTTATAGACGAGATAGATGCCATAGCAAGCAAAAGGGAAGAGACAAGAGGCGAGGTAGAAAGAAGGGTTGTAGCGCAACTACTGGCCAACATGGACGGGCTGCAGAGCAGAGGAAAGGTCATAGTGATTGCTGCTACCAATGTTCCCAACATATTGGATCCTGCATTAAGAAGGCCCGGAAGGTTTGACAGGGAGATAGAGATAGGCGTGCCTTCAAAGGAAGGCAGGCTGAACATCCTGAAGATCCATACCAGGAATATGCCCCTTTATACAAAAGAGCACGGAATAAAGGAAATAGATGGTGTCGAGGAGCAATACAGGCAGGTTCTTTTTACAATAAGCAGCCTTATCAACAAGAACAAGCTAACAAAAAAGGCCCTTGAGATCAGGATACAAAAATACCTTAAAGAGCATCCTGATAAGAATGATATGTTCAAAGGGATAGATTCTGAGAAGCTGTATGGATATATCCAAAAGCTACTGAGCAACCCTGACATAATTGACCTTGATGATGTAGCTAACATAACCTATGGCTTTGTAGGAGCAGACCTTGCTGCACTGGCAAAGGAGTCTGCCATGATCATCTTAAGAAAGGTTCTCCCTGAACTGAAATTAAAGGAGGAAGAGGCTATCCCAAAAGAGCTGCTGGAAAAGCTGATGATCACACAGAAGGCTTTTAAGGAGTCATTGAAGGTCGTAAGGCCTTCTGCATTAAGAGAGGTCCTTATAGAAAAGCCAAGCACCAAATGGGCTGATATCGGAGGATTAGAAGGGGTAAAGCAGGAGCTTATAGAGGCTGTCGAATGGCCTTTAAAGCACCCTGAAAGCTTCATAAGGATGGGGGTAAAACCTCCGAAAGGGATACTTCTTTACGGGGCTCCCGGAACAGGAAAAACGCTTCTGGCAAAGGCAGTTGCAAATGAAAGCGATGCTAACTTCATATCCATCAAAGGGCCTGAGCTGCTAAGCAAGTGGGTCGGGGAATCTGAGAAGGCTGTAAGAGAGGTGTTTAAGAAAGCAAGGCAGACTGCCCCTACGATAATATTCTTTGATGAGATAGACTCATTGGCCCCTAAAAGAGGCGCTTATACAGGGTCAAGGGTGACAGAATCTGTGGTCAACCAGCTGCTTACAGAGATGGACGGCCTTGAGGAGATGCAGGATGTTGTGGTAATTGCGGCTTCAAACAGGCCCGATATAATAGATACTTCACTTTTAAGGCCCGGAAGGTTTGACAGGATAATACTTGTAAATGTCCCTGATGAGAAGAGCAGGCTGGAGATATTTAAGGTGCATACGAAGAAGATGCCATTAAAGGGTGTTTCACTTGAGGACCTGGCTAAAAAAACTGAAGGGCATGCAGGAGCTGACATAGAAGCGATATGCAGGGAAGCCGCCATATTAGCGCTTAGGAAGGACATAAAAGCAAAGGAGATTACAGTTAAGTTCTTTGATGAGGCTATAAAGAAGGTAAGGGCCTCTATCACCAAAGACATAGAGAAGGCTTATGAAGAGATAGGCAAGAAGTTCAGCTCTGCAAAAGGGCAGCAGATGAAAGAGGAGATGCCCAGCTATTTTGGCTGATCAGAGGCCTATTTTAAGCCCCGTAGAAATCCTATGCTACTACACTGACCATAACCCTAAACTCTGTTTAGGAACATGGTCAGCTCGCTTTGAAAAGCTTCGCTTTTCTAACCTCTTACCCTGCTTCGCAAGCTAAGACGTCCTGGCCATGCCATGAATGCCTG
>JAHWIN010000079.1 GCA_019322475.1 Candidatus Woesearchaeota archaeon | reverse complement strand
ACGCCGCGGCCAGGATTTGAACCTGGAGAGGCCGGAGCCAAGTCGCTTTCTTTCCTGAGTTTCGAGGCGACCCGAGTAGCCAGATTGTCGCACCGCGGCATATGTGTGTAGAATAGGGAAGATTATAAAAAACTAATGATTAAAACCATCATGGTGCACTTAGCTTCTTGGGATTATAAGTTTTTTCAATCCGGTTTTTTATATCTTCAATGATTCAAATGCTTATTAGGGGATTTACCAATAAGAAATATCCCAGGAAAAAAAGATAAAACACGATAAGCATCAATAATGAGACAGGATATTTTAGTATTGAGCTTTTCCTTGGATATCTTTTAAAATCCTCATTAAATATCACGTAAGGAAGCGCAAGCAAAGAGCTGTAGCTTAAAAAAACATAAATTCCTCCCAGGATATTTCCTGCAAGTACCTGTAAAAGAACCTTTCCATGCTCTTCCAGAAGGATTCCAAATATGCCTCCAAAGACAAAAAATTCTTTTAGGGAATAATCATATTTTTTTAAGATCATATAGCTGCCCACCATAATCAGCGCGTAATATCCAAAAGCGAGTATCATGTCAGGTATGGGTTCCTGATGGAATAGCGCCCTTTGTCCGGCAGGCACACCCTGAGAGGATAAGATAGCCAGGAATTCTATCAGCAACCCAAAAAAGACCCCGGCACAAACATATCTGAGAGCCAAACCCCCCTTCATTATCCTGAACTTAGCAAAAAAATCCTTAAACAACAAAGCTACTAAAAAAAGGGGAAAAAACCAGACAGGCCCCGGGTCATTGAAGATGATAAATGTAAGAAAAGACAGGGCAAGAACGACAAAGATCTTTAGGATACTATTCATAGGCGGGTAATATAGATAACCTTATTTATAATTTTCCTTTCAGATTCATAGGGGGTACTGTCTTTCGGCAGGGTCATAACTGCAGGCTTCTTATGGGAAATAATCACATTTTTAAATAGCTAAGATATCTGTATCTTATGAAGCGCTCATTTTGGGATATAGCACATGAGGTCATAAGAAGGTCAGATGTTGTCCTTGAGGTTCTTGACGCCAGGATGCCTGAGCTCACAAGGGTGAGGAAGATAGAGGACTATGCAGCAAGGTATGGAAAGAAGCTCATATTCGTCATAAACAAGAAAGACCTTATATCAAGGGCCTCTATAGAAGCAGTAAGGAAAAGCTTCTTAGGCAGGGACTACATAATGATATCATCTAAGATCCCAAAGCAGGTCAATGACCTTATCCGCATGATAAAATCAAAAGCAAGGCTGAACAGGATAAGGGTGGCATTTGTAGGCTACCCTAACACAGGAAAAAGCTCCCTCCTTAACACATTATCTAGGAAGGCAAGGGCAAGATCCAGCTCAGAGTCAGGTTTTACAAAAGGCATGCAGCTTATAACAGGAAAGGCTAAGCTGATGCTTATAGACACGCCAGGTGTCGTCCCTTTTGAGCAGGATGACGAGGTTCGCCTTGGCTTAGTCTCAGGGATAAGCCCTGCAAAGCTTAAGGATCCTGACCTGGTAGCATACAAGCTTATAGAGCTCTTCAAAGAAGGCAACCCTTCTGCACTTAAGGAAACTTATGGTGTTGATGCAGGCCTTGAGCCAGAGGAACTGCTTGCAAGCCTTGCAGAGAAGATGAGCCTTTTCATGAAAGGAGGGGTTGCTGATGAGAAAAGGGCAGCTATAAGGATTCTTTCTGACTGGCACAAGGGAAAGATAAGGCTATGAGAAGCCTGTCATAAGGTTTTTTACGCAGTAAGATTCCCATATCTTAGGCCTGCCTAAGGGCGTCTGCATTACAAGGTGCCAAAGGGGGTTGTTGCGGAATTCTCCTTTCAGTCGGGGTTAGCGCCTGGCTCGGCTGTACTGTTTTTAGTGATATCCGACGTCCCCCGACTGGGGCATCCCCCTTGTCGGTTTGATATGAACATAAATAAGCCTCGCATAAATGGCGCTAACCCGCCATTCCGCAACAACCCCGTGCCAAAGGAAACCTATAAATAGCAGTAATGCTAAGATCGTTTATGCAGAAAAAGACGATAAGCAGGGACGTCCCTCTTTCTGAGATAACCCTTAGGAGGTATGAAAAGCCGGAATGCAGCGGCAGGGACCTTGTGAGGAAGCTGTGCCTTTCTTTGGGGCTTCTTCAGCCAGGGGATTCCAGGGACGTTATCGTCGATATCCTTGCTGCTGTGCTTAAGGCCAAAAAAGGGCTTTCATCTGAGGAGATAGAAAAGATAGTGATAGCAGAAAGGAAAAGGCAGAAGCTTCCTCTTATAGGGATAACATCTTCAAATGTAAGGAGGCAGCTCAAGAGATTAAGGGATATCTTTATCATAGAAAAGGCAGCCAGCAGCTATAGGATAAATGAAAACTCAAAGCTGGCAGACATATTTGAAGAGAAGATAGAAAGGTTTCTTTTGAGCTCTATACTAAGCAGGATAAGGGAATATGCCAAGAGGATAGATGAAGGGCTTTAGGAAATTTCAGTCTGTTGCATATAGACAAAAAACAAAAAAATTTATTAATTCCCTGCCTTTATTGAAGAGTATGGAAACGCCCTTTAGGCTTAAGATAACTGATAGCATGTATTATATCAAGGCTGTATCTTTATTCTTGGTTCTGCTTCTGGCGATGGGATGCTCAACATCTGAAAAGCCACAGGAAACGCCTATCGAAGGTGCCAAGGAGATAATCAAGGAGGATGATATCATGAAACTAAGAAGCGATGATTTTGAGGAAGGGGGTATGATCCCCTCTAAGTTTACCTGCCAGGGAGAAAACATAAACCCCCATCTGGCATGGCTGGATGTTCCTGAAGATGCGAAAAGCTTTGCCCTTATCGTGGATGACCCTGACGCTCCGGCAGGAACGTGGGTGCACTGGCTGGTGAAGGACATACCTGCAGATGCAAGAGAGATAAAGCCGGACAGCATACCCGGAGCAGAGGTATTGAACTCATTCGGAAAGGAAGGCTATGGGGGGCCCTGCCCTCCATCAGGCGTGCATAGGTATTTCTTCAAGCTCTATGCCCTTGACGTGGAAAGCTTTGAGGCAGAAGGCAAGGCTGATTTCTATAAGAAAGCAGAGGAGCATAAGATAGCCAAGGCAGAGCTTATGGGAAGATATGAGAAAAGCTGAAGCAGGCTCTTTTGGTGATCTGACATCAAAAGAATCTTCTGGATCCTGCTGATACCCAATAAGATCTTAAGAAGACGACCTATGTCTTTGGCTTATCACTCATCCCTGACATTCCTTATCAGGTCAGGCATTATCCTTTTCTCTGCCCTCCTTAGGTGCTCCCTGAACGTGGAAAGGGATATGCCTGCTTCTTTGGCAAGGCCCTTCAGTTCTGCCTTTCTCGGAAACTCGTAATATCCCCTCTGGGCTGCCAGCTCTATGGCTTTTTTCTGGTTTTTTGTAAGGAATGGCATTATCTGCGGAAAATAGATGTCATTAAGCTTCTCGTTCTGTATCTTCAGTATCTTTACCTCAAAGTGCTCTTTCTGCAGCTTTACGATAAAATCTCTTAATATGCTCTCATCCCATGACCCTATCTCCCAGCTTTCATAGCTTTTTTCATCAACTACTACGGGCTTTATGAAGAATATCCTCTTGTCGTAATGGGTAGTTGGTATTACCTGCTGGGCAGGCTGCTCGTTCACGAAAAATATGGAGTTTCCCTGAACCTCAAGGTTATGTATGGATGGATCCTCTTTAAGGTCTTCGACAAACCTTTTTATGTTTTCCTCTTCTCCCACCAATGTTTCAAAATGCGAGAAATAAGCCTTATCACCTTCTCTATATGACCCGAAAGGGATGCCTATAGAAAGCACGTGAAACCTTTTGCACCTCCTTCCTATAACACAATCCTCATGCCTGAGCTTTAGCTTCGCTATCCACATATTATCATCCAGAAATCAACTGAGCTGGAAGGTTTAAATATCTTTTGTTTGGACTTTAGAAATGTTATGCCTTATGATCCATGGTGATGTAGGATGAAAGGTTATCAGTTAAAATATATTACTTCCTTTCAGAGCAGCACCCTACCAGAATCCACAATAACCTTTAAATACTATCCTGCAAACACCAATAGGATGCGCAAGGCAGGCTTTGATACGAAAAGATACCTGGAAAGGCAGACAAAGGAGATAATAGGCAGGGTAGGCAGGTTTGAGAAGCTTTATCTTGAGTTTGGGGGGAAACTATGCTATGACCTCCATGCGGCAAGGGTTCTTCCAGGCTATAAGCCTACGACAAAGATAGAGCTGCTGAAAAAGCTTGGCCCGCTAGAGATAATCTACTGCATAAGCGCAAAGGATATCGAGAGAGGGAGGGTAAGGAGGGATTTTGGGCTTACTTATGACAACCAGGCTCTTAAGGACATCAATGACATAAAGGAATTCGGGCTGAAGGTCAGCTCTGTCATAATAACAAGGTTCAGCGGCGAGCATTCTGCATCTGTATTCAAGAAAAAGCTGGAGAGCTTCGGCATGAAGGCATTTATCCATAATGAGATAGGGGGCTATCCTGATGACATAGAAAAGGTTCTGGCAGGGTATGGAAAGCAGCCTTATGTAAAGACAGATAAAAACCTTGTCATCGTTACAGGTGTAGGGGGAAATTCAGGAAAGATGGCATTCTGCCTTTCCCAGATCTACCATGAGAGGAAAAAAGGGCGTAAGACAGGCTTTGCGAAGTTTGAGACATTTCCTATATGGAACATTGCATTGGACCATCCTGTCAATGCTGCCTATGAGGCTGCTACAGCAGACCTTTTGGACCTTAATATGGTAGACCCTTTGCATAAGCAGGCGTATGGGATAGATGCAGTGAACTACAACAGGGATATAGAAAATTTCAACATACTCAGGAATATCATGCAGAAGATAACGCATGAGAAAGACCCTTTTGGCTATAGGTCCCCTACAGATATGGGGGTAAACATGGCAAAAGAAGGGATAATCGATGATGATGCCTGCAGGGAAGCGGCAAAGCAGGAGATAAGAAGGAGGTACTTCAGGTATTACAGGGAGAAGATAGAGGGCATAGAGACCCAGAAGACCCTTGATAGGATACAGGGCATAATGAAGAAGGTGAGGATAAAGGCAGATGACAGGAAGGTTGCCATAGCAGCAAGGGAGGCAGCCCTTGAATCAGAGAAAAAAGGAAAAGGCTTTAACAGCATATTCTGCGGAGCATCTATAGAGCTTGAGGATGGAAAGATAGTGAAAGGGAAGAATTCCCCTTTATTGCACGCTGAATCGGCTGCAATATTGAACGCTGTAAAGGAGCTGGCAGGGGTTCCTGACAAGACCCACCTGATAAGCAAGGAGATAATAGAAGCCATAACAGGAATGAAAAGGGACCTGCTGGGAAAAAAGACATCGTGCCTTAATGTTGAGGAAACCCTTATTGCACTGGCGATGAGCTCTATATCAGACATAAAGGCGAAAAAGGCGATGGAAAAGCTGAAAGAGCTGAAAAACTGCGAGATGCACATAACACATCTTCCTACCCCGGGAGACGAAGCAGGGCTTATAAGGCTGAACATGAACGTCACGACAGACGCCAAGCTTTCTTTGCTGCCTTATTTTCAGTAGGGTT
>JAHWIN010000078.1 GCA_019322475.1 Candidatus Woesearchaeota archaeon | reverse complement strand
CGATGAGAAAGTAAACCGTAAATCCTTATAGTTGCGCTTTCACCTTTGATGAACAGGCTCAACCCTTTTTAGAAGAGTTAAGCTCCCTCAGAAGGACTTCTGTGTGGGCGTATGCCAGCCTTACATCTTTTTCCTTCATTATCTTCTTGAAGAGGTCCTGGGTTATGTCGCTTGAGATCTCCTGGATCCTCTTTGCATGGGAGTAATACCTTATATGTACGATGATTCCGCTTGCATCGAAATATGTCCTGGCATACGGCTTTTCCCCTGTTGATTTTATCACGTCTTTGGTGTATTTTTCTGCAGACTCTGTGCCCAGCTTTATCGCCTTGTCCAGGTCGCTTTCATGGGTTACAGTGAATGTCACCTGGTCCAGGATGTATTCGTGCTGCTGGGTATAGTTTATTATGTTCTGCTCGAACAAAAGGGAATTAGGGATCATTATTATCCTTCCTGAGTTTTCCTCTCCTGCCACTATCCCGCCTACCTCCTTCAGGTAGATATGGGTAAGGGTTATGTCCTTGACGTCCCCCCTTACAGCCCCTATTATCACCCTGTCGCCTATCTCAAACGGCCTTTTTGCAACGACCATTATCCATCCGGCAACCCCTGTTATCGGCTTCTGCAGGGCCCATCCTAAAGCAGCAGAGAACAGGCCTATCCCTATGCCTAATCCTGCCCATGAGCCGGCATAGGATGACAATGCAAATATCACAAGCAAAAGGAAGAATATTATCCTAAGGACCTTTGAGAATATCTGTATGTTCGAGATCTGCTTTTTCCCTTTTGCCTTCTTCAGCAGGCTCTTCTTTATTAGGCTCAGGACAAGGCTGAATATGACAAAAACTACGATAACTGTTATAGCCGTCCTTATCAAAGGGATAAAGCCCCTTATCTCTTCGACAAAACCAAAAATTCCCTCCATACAGCAATCCTGGAAGAGGATGTTTAAAAATGTTTTGATGCTTAGCTGCCGTCTGCTATCGATCCAGCTTTGGGAATCCAACCTAACCCCATTTTCCAATCTAAACACCACATTTATATATAATTGAGGCTGTTGATAAAGGAACATGAGGATAGGATACCCCTGCATCAACAGGAGCATAGGATGCACTGCCAATTCTACGTTCAGGCTGAAGAATTATTCAAAGGACCTTGCAATAAAAAAAGCCAAAGGAAACATCGAATGCCTGAAAAAGATACTTGATTACAACCTAAAAAACAGGCTTTTGTTCTTCAGGATAAGCTCTGATATCATACCGTTTGCCTCGCATCCTGTTTTCAGGTTTGACTGGAAGCCTTACCTTAAAAAGAGCCTTAAGGAAATAGGGAGATTTATCAAAAGCAGCAGGATGAGGATATCCATGCATCCTGACCAGTTCATCCTTCTTAACTCCCCAAAAAAGGATGTGGTGAGGAGAAGCATAAGAGAGCTAAGATACCATTGCAGGATTCTTGACGTGATGGGGCTTGACAGCTCGGCAAAGGTGCAGGTCCATGTAGGAGGGATATATGGGGATAAGAGAAAAGCTGTAATGCGCTTTATCAGAAGCTACAGGAAACTTCCTATCATGATAAGGAAAAGGCTGGTGATAGAGAATGATGACAGGCTCTATTCACTTAAGGACTGCCTTGAGATATCCAAAAAAACAGGGATTCCTGCGGTGTTTGACAGCTTCCATCACCAATGCCTTAATGAAGGGGAACCAATAAGGGAAGCGATGATCGCAGCGCAAAAGACATGGAAGAGAAAAGACGGGCCTATGATCGTGCATTACAGCAGCCAGAAAAAAGGGGCAAGGGCAGGAAGCCATGCAGAGCATATCGATATAAATCTGTTCAGGAAGTTTATCAGGGATACGAAAGGGCTGGACTTTGACCTTATGCTTGAGATAAAGGACAAGGAAAAAAGCGCGCTTGAGGCTATAGGCCTGCTTAAGGCGCACACTGCCATGACATAGATGGAAGGGCAGGCTTGTCTTGGTTGGGCCTGCAGGAAAACGTAACCGTTTAGCTTTATTCCACTAATTCTAAATGGAGGGGACTTCTTATCCTTGTTAATGTTATAGGACCTATAGCAAAATTTACATTGGTTCTCATGGTGGATTACCTCCAAAGTTTTTCACTATGAGAACTTATTTTTCTTTAAGAAAATTGTGGGTAGCTGCTGTTAGGGCTGGCTAAGTGGCGAAGTTAAGTTATAGTATAAAGAGGTATCCTGAACCTGGTTTGGGGAGCTTTTTGAAACTTTCTAGCTTGCTAGATCCATAGTCATGGGGCCCATGGCAGTCAATAACAACGTCCATTTTTCCCTCTAAAGAGGATCTAACATTATCAGGAAGGTTTTCGAAGTGGAATTTATACCTCCTAACATATGATGGGTTTTTGAGGATACTTATTCTCCACAAAATTTCTTCAAGGCTCTCTGTTTTATCTTCTGAAACTAGGAGTGTTAGATTGGGAATTATCTTTTGTAGGTATAATATCCATCCTTCTAGCTTGTTATACTGAAGAGGCTCAATGATGATGGGTTTTGAGTATTGATCAGCACTTCCTTGTTGTTTTTCAAGCATACGATTGTAAGCAATAATTGGGATTGTTGCTGAGACACCAGGCCCCAATTCTAATACTGCCAATTTTTTATCAGGATATTTTCTAAATAAATGATCAAGATCATATCCAAAATCATTCCATACCTTGCCCTTATAATTGTGAGTTCCTGTATTGTAGCCCCTTCCGCTTACAGGAATGACAAAATCATCTAAGTTTGGGGGGTTTTCTGTAAGATTTAATGTCACCAACTTGTACTTGTTGTTGGGTAGTTCTGGGGGGCTTATGAATAAGAAATTGGAGTCCAAAGGATAGATTATCAACTCTCCGTTTTTTTTAAGCCCATCTCCTAGGCTTATTGGTTCCCTATTGATACAAACATATAGGTTATTTAATGGATTAGTTCCCATTTTGAATGTAATAAAAGGCAACACCCAAAGAACAGGAAATAAATGGGTTGTTCACTCCACGAACATCCCTGCTTTCTTAGGGTTGTACTTCCGATCTGAAGCCAGCTTTCCTGTCTTCTTGTAGCGCTTTACCCCTTTTGTTCATTTATTCTATGGGGAAACAAATCAGAGCTCTATTTTGTCTCTAGCATAGCCAAGCAGAGGAGCAATCGTCTTCAACTAGGCTATCTCTTGATATTAGGTGTAGATTGGAACCTGCTTTAAAAACATTGTCTTTTTCTGGCTTAGTTGCAAGTTCCATCTTGTATTATGAAAAAAATCGAGGGGTCTCCGCACCCTAAAAGGTGCGGTATCCCCACTCTATTTTTAGACTTAAAAAATAAGGCTCATCTGCGGACTGCTTGGGAACAGAGTTCCTAACCCCTCAAGCAGAGCTTGAGAAAAGTCCGCAGTATTCTCCTGATTTTTTAAATAACACCTCCAAAATGCGACAGTTAAACTATACTTTTATTTTTTCCCAATAGTCTCCAATTATGCCAATTACGTCTTCTTTGTACCTTATTTCTATTACATGTTGTTCAACACAGGATGAAATCTATGGGGTAGCTTAGCATTTTATTGGCTATCTTGCATTATTTTGGAGGAAGGTTAGGGGTATAGGTTATAGAATCATAGATTAATGTTCAAAGAACCAATGTCATCTACTGCCAGGAAACCGAATAATTTAAATATCTGCTTTGGCAGATAGCTCTCATATGGCTGAAAAAGAAAAAGGCAGGAATATGGCTAAGAAAGAGCAGGACAAGAAGTATCCTGAGGGCCACTTTATAGGGATGTGGATGGGGATAGGCATTGCGCTTGGGCTTCCATTAGGCATACCCTTTGGAAATATTGCTTTTGGAATGCCTATCGGCTTTGTTATCGGGCTGGCTATAGGCTCAAGCATAGAATCCAAATACAAGAAAGAAGGGAAGATAAGGCCGCTTACAAAGAAAGAGCAGAAACAGAAAAAGATCGCTGTGCTTCTGGGCGTTATCCTTTTTATATTGCTGCTGGCCTTATTCTGTATGAGGTATGCCTTAAGATGAGATGCAAGGCTCATAAGATGAAGAAGGACGTATTTTGCATCTTTGCAGCCCTTCAGGGAATAACCTTAGGGCTTATCATATTTTTTCTTCTTTCCTCTTCTAATATGGGGGCAGATACAAGGATAGTCTTGAGCGTATTGTTCCCTGTGTTTACTGTCGCTATAGAATATATGGCATATGCCAGATGAATCCTGCCTTAGGCCAAGAGGCCCTTAAGCTGGTTTAGGGCCGCAAGGCTTTATGAAAACGAAATGTTTTAATCTATAGCTCTATTAACTAAGATGATTAATCAAAAATGTACGATGATTACCCTCTTGGAGGGCTTTGCGGGGGAACCCAGGTAATTTTTCAAAAACTTAAAGGGAGAACATTCTATTCAGCGATTGTAGTTGAGGGTGATAGATCTAAAGGAAAGCACGTAAGGGGGACAGATAAGAGGATAAAGGGCCAGGTATTTTATCCGTATCAGATATCCACTAATATTTTTTATGTCACTCCAGATTTTTTAGATGGTCTCTTGGATAATGAAGGGATAACAGAGCTATTGTGGGAACAATGTGATGTTGGTTGTGGGGGAATCCCAAGAAAAAAGGTTTGTAAGAAATACATCATTATCTCCAAGAATTATATAGCCCCAACTGATATATGAAGATAATATGGGGTTATGGATTGTCCGCCTTGACTTAAGCCCTCAATCAATAAATTTCATTCATCTTATGTAGACTCAAAATACTTCTCGAGTTCCCATGAAGTTACCTGAAGCCTGTACTCGTCATACTCTGCCTTTTTTGCGGCAAGGTATATCGGCAAGGTGTGGCTTCCCAGGGCCTCCTGGACAACCTTATCCTTCTTAAGCTCTATAAGCGCATCTCCTAACGAGCATGGAAGCGTGTCTATCTTTTTCTTTTCCAGCTTTGCCTCGTCAAACTCGTAGACATCCTCCTCTACAGGGGCAGGAGGGGCCATCTTTTTGGCCATGCCATCTAAGCCAGATTTAAGCATGACTGCAAAAGCAAGGTATGGGTTGCATGAGGGGTCAGGGCACCTTAATTCAGCCCTTGTAGCATTCTCCCTTCCGGGGCTGTACCTTGGAATCCTTATAAGGGCGGACCTGTTGATCTGCGCCCAGCAGATATATACAGGAGCCTCATATCCTGGAACCAATCTCTTGTATGAATTGACCTTTGGGGCAAGTATAGAGGACATGGCCTTTACATGGGAAAGCTGCCCTGCAACAAAGCTCTTTGCCATATCACTCAGCTTATAGCTGTCATCAGGGTTGAAGAAAGCATTCTTTCCGTCTTTGTCAAATAAGCTTTGGTGGACGTGCATGCCTGAGCCGTTAGCCCTGAAGAGAGGCTTTGGCATAAATGTAGCATAGAGCCCGTGCCTCTGGGCTATGGATTTTACGACATGCTTGAAGGTTATTGCGTTGTCTGCTGTCTTAAGGGCAGGCCCGTACTTAAAGTCTATCTCATGCTGGCCCGGAGCTACCTCATGATGGGACATCTCTACCTCTAAGCCCATAGATTCCAAAGCATTGATTATGTCATTCCTTACCTGCACTGCAAGGTCCTTTGGAGAGAAGTCAAAGTAGCCTGCCTTGTCATGGGTTACAGGGGTGATCTGGCTGTCCTCTTTTGGCCTGAAAAGGAAGAATTCCAGCTCAGGGCCTACATTATAGCTGTAGCCCAGTTCAGAAGCCTCTTTCAATGCCCTCTTAAGGATGTATCTTGGGTCGCCTTCAAACGGCTTTCCGTCAGGCATGTAGATATCGCAGATCAGCCTTGCTGTAGCGCCTTCTCCTGTTTCCCAGGGAAGAAGGGCGTATGTGCTTATGTCCGGCTTAAGGTACATGTCTGATTCGGCTATCCTTGTAAAGCCCTCTATGGAGCTGCCGTCAAACCATGTCCCTTTCTCCAGGCTTTCAGCAAGCCTGTGTATCGGTATCATCACGGACTTTATGGCCCCGTGTATGTCTGTGAACTGGAGCTGTATGAACCTTACGCCGTCTTTTTTCGCTTTCTCTAAGACATCATCTGTTTTGCTTGTTTTTGCCTGGTCTTTATCTTCCATGCTACCACCTTTAGTTTTTGTATTATTCTTATCGTTAAGGAAAAGATAGGTCATTTATATATTTTTTTGGTAATATTTTAAACAAAAACATTAAAAAAATAGAAAAATTTAAATATATGTTTAATCAATAGCCTAAAAGAAGGCAAAAAACAAGCATATGTTCAGCAAAGAGACGAAGAGGAAAAGATGGAGCTCGACAAGGCAAGCAAAGAGATACTAAACCTTCTTTTGAAGGATTCTACATTGTCCTACAGGCAGATCGCCAAAAAGGCAGGGCTGTCAGCGGCAACTGTGATGAACAAAGTAAACAAGCTGAAAGAGGAAGGGGTGATAAAGAGGTTTACTGCAATACTTGATTACGACAGGATAGGCTTTGATGTTGAGATACTGGTAGAGATGAGGATCTCCAAAGGGAAGCTTTTCCAGGTGGAGAAGGAGATAGCCCATCACCCTAACGTGTTTGCGGTCTATGACCTCACAGGAGGCTTTGATGCAGCCATACTTGCAAGGTTCAGGAACAGGAGGCAGATGGACAATTTCCTTAAGAAGATCCAGACCTATGATTTTGTCGAAAGGACAAACACCCGGATGATACTTAACACCATAAAAGAGAAGCAGATAACAGTATAAGGAGGCTAAGATGAAGAGATATGTAAAGAAATTCATAAGGGAAGATGCAAGGGAGCATATCAGCAGGGTAAAGAATGCCGGATTGAGGTTCAGGAGAGAGGTAAAGAGGAATACCCTGAAGGCTGTCCTTGCCGCTTTCGCCTTTGTGATAGCATTGGTATGGAGGGATGCTATAAAGGCAGGGGTTGATGAGATGGTATTAAGGGCAGGGATAAGCGGGACAGGGTATATATATCAGATAATCACGGCATCGATAATAACAGTCGTCTGCGTGTTTGGGATAATGGTCGCTTCAAGGCTAAAGGGAAAAGAGGATGTTAAGGAATAGGGGCTTATTGGGCTTTGGAGGGATAATTGAGTATGCCCTACAGCCTTTTGATTGCTTGAACTGGGTACATATCACTCAACTTGCTGCACCCGGAGTTTCATTTAGCCAAGACCTCCAAAAACCTTCCGATACGTTTTTATACAAGCTTCTCCTATGGCTTTCTGATGAAACTGGAAAAAAAGGAGCTTTTCCTTATAGGGCTGATCGTACTTATGTTTATAGTTTCCTTTGCAGCTTATCCTAAGATGCCTGAAAGGATGCCTACCCACTGGGATGCAGAAGGAAATGTAGACGGGTATGGCAGTAGGTTTACAGGCCTTTTCCTGATGCCTATATTTTTGTCAGGGATATATCTTCTTTTCCTGTTTCTTCCCAAGATCATGGTATACCAGAAGAACTTTGAAAGGTTTAAGGATCATTTCTACGGCTTTAAGCTTGTTTTCGTGCTTTTCTTTATAGCGATCTATACTGCTATGCTTCTGCCTAATTTCGGGATAAAAGTGAACATGGCATACATAATGATACCTTCCCTTGCTGCATTGTTCTTCTACATAGGGCACATGCTTAAGTTTGCCAAAAGGAACTATTTCATAGGGATAAGGACACCCTGGACGCTGGCGGATGAGGAGGTATGGGACAAGACCCATAAGCTGGGGTCAAAGCTGTTTACGTATCTTTCATTGATAATCCTTTCAGCGATGTTCTTCCCTAAAAAATTCGCATGGATAGTGTTATCGCCGATAATCCTGATAATCCTTATATTGTTCATCTACTCCCTTGTTGAGTATAAAAAAAGGGTGAAGAAAAGATGACGAACTGCCCATACTGCGGAAGAGCGCTTCGGGATGATGAGAGATATTGTGATTTTTGCGAGATGGACGTAACTGGGGAAGTGGACAAGGACGAGCCTAAGGCCAATCTTGACCTTAAAGGGAAGCTCAGCAAGCTGAAAAAGAGGCTGAAAAGGAAAAGATGAATGTCCTAAACAGGCTGTTTAGGGTCTTTCTTTCTCCAGGATACATGGCCCTCGTCTATATTGCGATAATTATAGCTTTTATCATAGTGCTGGCAAAGATCCTTGCCAGGCTGGATGTGAAGGATAAGCTTCTGAAAGCTGTGTATTTTGTCATATTCCTTCCTGCTTTGGCTATCCCTTTTATCAAGTGCCACTTCAAGGTGCCTTTTGTATTCTGCAGGGCATGCCCAAGGAAATGCGTCTTCGGCGAGCTAAGGCCGTTTATAATACCCTCGTTCATCCTGCTCAACCTGGACAAAAGGTTCTGGTGCTATAAGCTATGCCCGTGCGGGACTGTCCAGGAATACCAGGCAAAGGCCTGCAAAAAAAGGATAAGGCTTCCGGGATGGCTGATAAACATAAGGTATGCAATACTGGCGTTTGTCATAGTTATGGTCTCTTTGCTTATCATGGATGAAAGGTTCAGGAATCCTTTCTTCATAGGAAGGTACAGCATCGTTGCAGGGACTGCTATAGCAGCTTCTATAATATTCCTGCTGTGCTTCTTCATACCAAGGTTCTGGTGCAGGTATATCTGCCCTGTGGGGTCTTTTTCTGATGTTGTGGATAAGATTGGGAGCGGGATAAGGAAGAAGAAGCAGGGG
>JAHWIN010000077.1 GCA_019322475.1 Candidatus Woesearchaeota archaeon | reverse complement strand
GTATGAGGGCAAATCCTCAACTGTCAGATCGACGGGCCCTCCAACATAATCAAGGGAGAAGTTTGTTATCAGCGTATTGGCAGGAAAATGGGTTGTCCTGACTGCCAGGGGCAGGACCAGTTCCCCATATTCAAGATTCTGGAATGTATTGCTGGCGTTTATTAAGGAGAAGTTTCCGATATCATGGATTGCGTATTCCGGGATCTCAAAAACAAGGTGTTTCCTGAATTTTGAATAATTGCCTATCTGCTCCAAAAAGTCTATGTTCGGAGCCAGGTTTTCCAGGTAGTTTCTGCAGTATTTATTTATCTTGTTCCTGTCCTTTTCGTCCCATCCCATATATATCTTCTGCATCGGGTTTCCATATAAAGAGTAAGACTGCAGAACCAGCCCTATCTGGTTATCTGAAGATTGTTTTGAGCCGCCGTTGTAATGGAAGTTCCTTGCATCCCTGAAAACCGCCCCGATCGTCTTGTCATCTGCCAGCTGGCAAAGCAGGGACCTTGTAAACTGTGGAGAGTTAAAAGAAGAGGGAGCTATTATCGTGGAATCCCTTACCAGCCTTGAAACAAATGTATCCTCCTTGGGCAGATAAGCCCCTGCATATTGTGAATCAAAGATGAACAAGGGGTTATTCTCCTCAAATGATGGCTGCCAGCTCCTCACATGATCAGGGGTAATCTTCTTATCAAACAGAACCCTGTACTTTGACCTTGCATATAGTGGATCTGCTTCTCCCTCAGCCTCTACTATGAACAGCTCATTGTCCCTGAACTGGCTTATGCTGACGTCCAGATCATTCCTCATCCAACTTGATGCCTCCACATGATTATCCCCTTGAAATTGTTTGTCTAATATCCCCATATTATCGTAAAAGTTAGGGCTATAATCAAATCCAAAGTAGGTTGCATGCTCTAGGTCTGTCTCTGTTCTTTGCATCTGCCTGATAAGCTCTGTCGGCGACTCCCCTACTATCCTTGATGTGGAGGACGTTTCCCCGTATGTTGTTATGGCTAAAGCCATACATGGAAGTAGAAAGATAAAAATGCACATTTCGATTAAAAGTCTTGGTTTCATTTATCTTTTTTTCTCATATGTTTATAAGCTCCAAATAAGAATAACAAATACACTAATGGAATAATGGGTAATTCAAACCTGCCAAAAACATAACTCAGGTACATAGCACTAAAAGCATTCACCCCAATAACAATTATCAAAGCTGTCAAGGCCCATCTCTTTAAGTCCATCAGCCTGTAAATCAAAAAAAAGGCAAATAATACAACTAAAAGGTTAAACACCAGGTTAAAGAGTCCTAACATCTCATTTACTTCTTCAACAAAGAAGAAAATAACCGCAAATAACAGCTTAATGCACATATAGAAATAGGAAAAATATATCAGGTGTCTTATGTATTTGGGGATGCTAACCTTTTTTTTATGGATTATGGCCCTTGTTCCTGTATCTCTATTCTTGATTTCCATTTTTTACCTCGCCTCCTTAGTCTTTATCCAACTATAGATGAATACTATTGACATGACAGCAGCAGTAAGGATAGCTGCTGTCAGCAGCATGAACCCGTCAGCCTCAAACCCTCCGCTAGCCAGCAGCAAAATAGTGCAGATAATTCCCACCAATATATCCATTGGAATATGGTTCTTTTTGTTCCTGCTAACCCCTTCAACTATTGCCCAGTTATCAGCTTTGTCATTGGTTGTTACACTATAAGTTATTGTATGTTCTGCTGATTTTAGGGGTTTTTTGTTTTTCATTTGTATATTCACTTTAGATATACCTCTGGATGAATCCTTCCCTTGAAATTTCAAAATCTGTAAAATATTTATCATAAGTCCATCTGCATACATTCTGATAGTATTTGTTCTCCAAATCCATACAGTAGCCTAAGTTTTCTGTTTTAACAGTTAAAAGGCCATAACAAAGCCCTTTATTTGACTGGTATGTATTTGTTGATTCTGGGAAATTATCACAATAACCTACCTCTCCTTTTTCAATCGCAAGCTTCAATATACAACTAGAGATTTCATCCTCATCACCCTTCCTTTTACAGGTTTCAACATCCCCCCTTATTCTCGGTTTTATATTTAACTCCTTATTTTCAATCTCTTTATCCAGCTTCTCACCAACATTGAATATTTTTAGGCAGTTAACTTCCCCTTCCCCTAATTCCTTGCAGATAGATGGATCATTGTTATAAACAGCTACTGAAAACATGCATTTTTCTGTTTCTCCTGAGGGTAAATCTTCACAAAGACCTTCATCATTCTTTAGCATAGCTATCATCTGGATACATTCAGTGTTCTCTTCACAAAGATCTTTGGAGGGGTTCAAAACTAAATCCCTTAAGGTAATCTTTCCAAATAACTTTTTATCCAAAGAATCAGTGTATTGCTTCCTGTAGCCATTGCAAACTTCTTGAAATGAAGGGTCGTCAATTATCTTGCAGCTATATTGGATACCTCTTGCCGTATTATCAAGATAACACAAGCTCTCTGCAAAAGTTATAGAGCTTTCGACCCCCTGTTGAGTCCCATACCCCAGATTTATGTTCTGTGCATTTAGCCGCATCCTATAAAAGGTGCTGCAGTCTGAGACGGAAGCAGTATGCTTATTTTCATAACTGCTTAAGATTATCATTAAGGTTAGGCTTAAAATCACCACTAAAAGCAGGATCAAAATTAGCATCAATGTTATCAGGATTGTTTGTTTTTTCATTTGACAAACTCCTTACTTAGCAGATTCCCTGTTGCAAGGTCTATTTCGCAATAGTGGGAGTTGCGAGCGTCTCCAAATAGCTTATCTCCCCTAATTCTTATAGAATCATAAAAATCATTGCAATCATAAGGCGAATCACTAAATACCTTTTCCGCATACCAGATGCTCTTTCCTTTCTTGTCATATAATCCTAATGATTTAGTCCTTTCTTTGTTATCCTCTAGGGGGCCAGTCTCCTGAGACAATATAAGAATCCCATTACCTGTTGGAGAAAGCTCTATCCTTTCGATGTCTTTTGCCCCTATCTCCTTTCTGAATATCTCCTTTTTGTTGTTCTTGTCCCTGCAGATGAAGAGGTTCTTTTCGTAAGTGTATAGCCTGCCCTTATATCTAATGTATTTTTTGAATGAATCAGGGTTGAATTTTTCTATGT
>JAHWIN010000076.1 GCA_019322475.1 Candidatus Woesearchaeota archaeon | reverse complement strand
TAAAATACCCCTTCCTATAAAGATAATACAAAGCCATGCTTCCTGCAGTGCAGAGAAGTATAGTTATTATCTGGGCTATCACGAATCCTGGCCTGTTGAATGTCATGAACAGGCCCCTTCTTACCATCTCTATCTTCCATCTGGCCCTTATCAGGACCTTGATGACCTTAGCCCCGAATATGAAGCTATAGAGTATTATGCCTATGAAGAATCCTACAACCAGGTCTTTTTCCATGACCATTTAAGAATTAAGGATCAAGAATAAATATCTTTCTATTCTATGCAGGAATGAGGCTTGTGGTCTTTCTTCGCTTCCTCTTCGCTGTCAAACCATACCTGGTTCTTCTTGTTTATCTTCTTTGCCCAGTCGCATTTAGGTGTATGGTATGTTTTTCCTGTCCTGCTGGCAACATACTTTCCGGGATCGAAATTGGTATAGACCTCTTCATCCTGTTTCTCTTCCTCAAAAGGGCCTTCACACATGCAGCACTCATCATCTTTGATGTTGATTATGGATACCACAAAGCCAAGCGCTGCGAACAATGATGTCAATAGGTATGTCTTGTTCAGCATCCCTGTCCTTATGTATATCACAAGAAGGTTCAATAAGACCGCTAAGAAGATCCCTGAGATAAACCCCCACCCCCCTTTAGATCCTGAATAAGCAGGGATCAGGGCGATGAAAGCGATCAGCAGAAGTAATGTCAGGGCTAAAAGCTCAAGGATAAATTTCAGCCCATCAAACCTGAATATTATCCTTATCATCCCTAGAAAGACTACCAGCAATATAAGGTCTATTATAAAAAAGCTGAACTTTGAATCCCCCATCTTATAAAATACTAATATACATCTTATATTTAAGCATTTCTATTCTGGAGTAGTGATAATTTAGGGGGAGAACATCGCTCAGTATTCGTGTAAGAAACGAGCCAGTTCCCAGCATCAGAAGCTAAGGTTCACTCCAATGAGTTTATCCTGTCGCTGGGCTTATCCAGCCTTACGAATGCTATCCCGACTTCCTGCAGAAGCTCTTTTGCAGCTCCATCAGGATAACTGCCGTATGTGACATACCTTTTTACCTTGGCATTGGCAAGCATCTTGGCGCACAATATGCACGGAGGATGCGTGCAGTATATAGTCGAGCCGCCTATGTTTATGCCGTGAAGCCCTGCCTGTATTATGGCGTTCTGCTCTGCATGTATCGCCCTGCATATCTCATGCCTCTCTCCTGAGGGTATATTGTTTGCATCCCTTAAGCAGCCGAGCTCCAAACAGCCTTTAACTCCGGCAGCTGCCCCGTTATACCCTGTAGTGAGTATCTGCTTCTCCTTTACGATAACCGCTCCGACATGATGCCTCCTGCAGGTTGACCTTTCAGCTACAAGCATGGCTATCTTCATGAAGTACTCATCCCATAAAGGCCTTTTTATTATGTCATCCATCTTAGCTGTGCAGCTCCACAAACTTTCTTATGCTCCTTTCATCAGTCCTAGCTGTATCCTCAGGAAAACAGCAGGCAGGAAGCTGCTCAAGGCCCAGGTGGTACTGCAGGCATTCGCAGCAGGCCCCATGATGCGAGCATTCCGTATGAAGGCACGGGCACCTTTCTGCATTAGAGCCTTTTTTGCATTCCATGATCATCACCTAAAAGGAAGAAGGCAGTGTTTTTTTTAAATATTATGATTTGATCGGCGCTTGCAAAACGGGTATTTTTTATTTGGATGCGGGTTCCCTCCCAGATTGGTGGAAGGCTGCACTAAAACCATCCAAGAAGGGATTGAGATTAGCCTCTCTATAACGTATCATACAAGTAAATCCAGGATCATATCAAAACAATATTCTCGCTTTTGACAGCGATCTTCCCCTTTCTCCCTTTCATCTTCTCCAGTTCATCAGAAGAGAAGTCCGTTATCCCTTTTGCAATATCATTTATCATTATGATGCTGTTCTTTTTAAAATCGCCTTCTACCCTCACTATCCCGACTGAGAGCAGGCTTTTTCTTTTCTTTAGCGCATCCTCAGCGCCTTTATCTGCAATTATCTTTCCCTTTGCGTCAGAAAACCTTATCCATCTCTCTTTCTCCCTGATCCTGGTGCCCCCTAAAAACAATGTTCCTTCTTTTCCTGAGATAGCCTTGCTTATTATATTATCTTTCTTTCCATTGCAGATCACCATGTCAAACCCTGAGTCTATGGCTATCTTTGCTGCATTGATCTTTGTTGCCATGCCCCCTATAGAAAACTCGCTTCCTGACCTTCCCGCAGACTTTTCTATCTCCCTTGTTATCCTTGTAACAGACCTTATAAGCTTAGCGTCCCTGTTTGTCTTTGGGTTCCTGTCATAAAGCCCTTCTATGTCAGAAAGCATGATCAAAAGGTCAGCATTTATCTTAGAAGCTACAAGGGCAGACAGCTTGTCATTATCCCCTAAACTGTGCCCTATCTCCTCTACAGAGAGAGCATCATTCTCATTGATTACTGGTATTACCTTCAGCTCCATTAGCTTATTGATGGTATTCCTGAGGTTAAGGTACCTTTTCCTGTCAGAAAAATCCTCATAAGTCACCAATATCTGGGCAACCTTGACCTTATGCTTGGAGAATGCCTCATGATAAGCGCCCATGACAGCGCTTTGCCCGCATGCTGCCAATGCCTGCCTTACATCTATCTCTCTTGACTTCTTGATCCCAATTTCCCTGGATCCTGCCCCTATGGCCCCTGAAGTCACTATCAGAAACTCCAGCCCTCCTTTCTTAAGGCTGCTTATCTGCCGGGCAATATCTCTGATAAAATCCTTTCTTATCCCTGCAGATTTCCCGGTTATAAGGTTGGTACCTATCTTTACTACTATCCTTTTGTAAGCCATACGCAAAATTAAGATAATCTCTATATATAAAATTACTGGTTTTTTGTTTCGGCTTTCTGGGATCAGACAGATGCCATCGCCCTTATTATCCCTGATTTTATGAATTCTATGGATATGGCTGCCAGGATAAGGCCCATTATCCTTGATGCTACTATGGCCCAATGAGCTCCTATAAGGCCATATATGCCTCCTGAAAACCTGAACGTCAGCCATACAGCCAAAAGGGCAAGGATTGCCCCTATCGAGGTAGGGATAATGCCGAACTGGCTCGTAAGTATGAGGATAGATGTTATAGCGCCGGGCCCTATCAGCAAAGGCGTGCCCATAGGCACAGCAGATATGTCCTTGTACTTGTGTATCCCCGTATGGATGTCAAGAAGGTACATCACAGAGATTATAAAAAGGACTATTCCCCCTCCTATCTCAAAGCTGTCCAGCCCTATCCCGAAAAAAGTGAAGATATACTGCCCGAGAAATAAGAAAATAAACAGGAGTATAGATGCCACAAGAAGGATCTCATCAGCTATCTTTATCCTTTTCTTGGAGTCCATCCCCTTTGAAAGCCCTATAAAGACAGTAAGGTTCCCTATCGGGTTTATGATGACAAATAAGGTTACGAATACCTTAAGCACTTCCTGCTGCATCGGCTTACTCTAACCTCTTGTGTTTAAATTTCTTTCCTTTTTCACCACTATACTCAGAAACAATATGCCCGTCACCCTTAAGCACATACTTGTAGATGACAAGGCCTTCCAGCCCCACAGGGCCCCGGGCATGTATCTTATTTGTTGATATCCCCACCTCTGCCCCAAAGCCATACCTATAGCCGTCGCTGAACCTTGTAGAGGCGTTCCACATCACAGACCCCGAATCTACAAGGCCTATAAACTTAAGGGCATTAACCTTGTTTTCAGTCACTATTGAGTCTGTATGCCCTGAGCCGTACTTATTTATATGTTTGATGGCCTCATCTGCATCATCTACTATCTTGATAGACAGTATAAGGCTGGTATACTCTGTTTTCCAGTCTTTTTCCGAAGCTTTTTTGATATCCTTCAGGATCTTCCTTGCCTTGTCATCGCCTCTCAGCTCTACTCCCTTTTTCCTATACTCCTCTGCAATCTTAGGAAGAAACCTTTTGGCTATTGCCTTATGCACAAGCAACGTCTCCATAGCATTGCAGACAGCAGCATACTGGCACTTTGAATCGATGCATATCCTTAAAGCCTTGCCCATGTCAGCGTCCTTGTCTACATAAACATGGCATATCCCTTCAGAATGCCCTAAGACAGGTATGTTTGTATTTTCCTGGATGTACCTGACAAACCTGTTTGATCCCCTGGGTATTATCAGGTCGATAAACTCGTCCATCTTAAGGACCTCTTTTACAGCCTCCCTTGTCTCAAGAAGCTGGACAGCATCCTCAGGTATCCCTTTATTGTCCCTGATAGATTTCCTTATTATATCTGCAAGCGCCTTGTTCGTATTTATGGCTTCAGACCCCCCTTTCAGAAGGACCGAATTACCTGATTTTATCGTTATGGCTGATATCTGGACAGTGACCTCCGGCCTTGACTCAAATATGCACGCTATCACCCCTATAGGCACAGATACCTTCTCAAGGATAAGGCCCTCATCAAGCTCTGTCTTCTGAAGGGTCTTTCCTGAAGGGTCCTCCAGCTTGGCAACAGACCTTACCATCGCAGCCATCTCCCCTACCTTTTTTTCATCTACCTTAAGCCTTTTCAGCATAGCCTCAGGGATCCTGCCTTTGCTTTGCTCCATGTCTTTTTTGTTGGCCTTGATGATCATTCTCTTGTTCATCATCAGGTCATCTGCCAGCTCATAAAGCACTATATCCTTTACCTCGGTCTTGGCTGAAGCCATCCCGATAGATGCCTCTTTGGCATTTTCGCACTCTTCCAGTATTTTTTCTTTAAGGCTCATTTTATCCTTTTCCTAGTTCCCTGCTTCTCTCAGCAGCTCTCCTGACTGTCCTGATAATTGTTTCCTTTACATCTGAACCTTCAAGTATCTCCCTGCCTGCAACAGTTGTTCCGCCGGGAGAGCTTACTATCCTGACAAGCTCTTCAGGCTTCATCCCTGATTCGATAAGAAGCTTAGCTGTCCCCAGGAAAGTCTGCAGCGTAAGCTTTGATGCAGTATCCCTGTCCAGCCCGGCTTTTACTCCTCCTTCAGCCATCCATTCTATCATCCTGGCGACAAATGCAGGCCCGGAGCCGCTTAGCCCTGTGACAGCATCAAGCTGCTCTTCCTTTATGCAGTATGCCTTGCCTGCTGAATTCAGTATCTCTTCAACCAGTGTTATATCTTCCCTGCTTACCTTTTTTCCTGCAGAAAATCCTGCAGCCATCTCCCCTGCTAAGCATGGGGTGTTGGGCATGACCCTGACAACCTTTGCTTTCTTCAGGGCCGTTTCCAGCTTCTTCAGCTTTACCCCTGCAGCTATAGATATTATGAGCTTGGACGTATCCTTGATCTCCTGCAGTACCTCATCGATAGCCTGGGGCTTCACAGCCAGAAATATTATATCAGACCTATCGATGACCTCTTTATTGTCTTTTGTAGTCTTGACCTTAAGCTCCTTCCGCATAAAATCAAGCCTCTCTGTGCTGATATCAGAGGATATGATGGAGCTTGCAAGCTTAGCTTTCTTTATGGATTTAGCAAGGGCAAAAGCCATGTTCCCTGACCCTATAAAGCCTATTCTTTTCATCATTGATAGCTTTCAACCCAGGGATATATAAATTTTTGGATTGAACAGGGGGTTGTTGTGGAATGGCCATCAACTGTGAACGATACATCCACTAAAACAACTATAACAGAAATAGACAATCCTCAGCCTGGATCAGGCGGTTTCAGCCCTTAGGTCATACGGCGTTGAGCCTACTATCCTTGCCCTGACAAGGTCGCCCAGCCTTATGCCCTTGCCCTTCCTTAGGATGATGGGCTTATAGGCAAGATTCCTTCCTACAAGGCTGTCTTTCTTTCCTTCCTCATCTATCAGGACATTGCCTTCCCACCCTATCCACCTTTCATTGTTCATCCTGGATATGTTCAAGTAGATGTCTGTCAGGAGCCTTGACCTGTTTTTTATGACCTCTCCATCAAGCTGCCCCTCCATCTTCGCAGCCTCTGTCCCATGCCTTGCCATGAACCTTGAGATATTAAGGACATCAGGCTTAAGCTCCTTAACCAAAGATAAGGAATCATTGAACTGCTGTTCTGTCTCTGTGGGAAAGCCGCAGATTATATCGGTGCTTATCGTTATATCAGGGATGTTTTTCCTGAACTCAGCTATGATCCTTTTAAATTCGCTTGCCTTATAGTTCCTTTTCATCAGCTTAAGTATCTCATCATTGCCTGACTGGACAGGAACATGAAGAAACTTGAATATCTTGCTGTCCTTAAATACGCCTATCATCGGCTCCAGTATCTGCAACAGGTGGTAAGGGTTCATCATCCCTACTCTTACCATGAACCTTTGGTCTATGCTTATTATTTTTCTCAATAGCTCGGGAAGCTGGCTTTTTTCAGCCTTATCAAGCATATATGCAGAATTATCCTGGGAGGTTATCCACAGCTCCCTGCATCCCTGGCTTAGGCACTTAAGGGCCTCTGTCTCTATATCATCCATATCATATGAGAAAAGCTTTCCTTTGACATATTTGACAGAGCAGTAAGAGCAGTAGTTTGAACATCCATTTAGTATCGGTATTATGCCCACTACAGGATTTTTCCTTATCTTCGGCAGGTTTATCTTCTTATACTCGTCCCTTCCTGTGGCCTCTATAACATTATCATTAAGCACCTCTTCAACAACATCGACTATAGACTTTATGTTATGGGTGCTTATGAAACTGGCATCTTCTTTTATCTTTCGCGCCTCTTTCAGGATAATCCTTGTTATGCATCCTGCGATTATAAGCTTTTTTTCAGGAAAAAGCTCATTTAGCTTCCTTATGTGCCTAAGCGCATTGTTTTCCCCCTTTACAGTGCATATGCTTATGGCAAGGATGTCTGCTGTCCCCGGATCATCGACTATCTCAAATCCTGAATTTTTCAGCAGGCCGCACATAACCTCAGATTCGCTTAGGTTTGTGCTGCAGCCATGTGTTTGAAAATATACTTTTGTCATGGTAGAATAAGGATCGGCCTCAGTCGGCTTAATCTATGACAAAGCCGCATTTTTTGCAGTAAACTTCATTGTCTTTCCTGACAATGTCTTCACTGTTGCATTCAGGGCACTTTTTTGCTCCCTGGCCTTCAACCCTTTGCAATGAAACTTCATTTCCCATTTTTAATCCTTTTTTCGTGCAACCTTGCGCCTGCATCCGGTGCACTCAAGCATGTTATATAAGCTTCCAGCTACATTTTTTTCCTCTTTTTTTACAAGCCTTCCTTTTTTGCACAGGCTGCAAGGGCCGTAATCCTCGGCCATAAAAACCACCCTAGAAGCATATATTTGATTATTTGTTTATAAATCTATCTCTTTGACCAGGGAAAAAGCCTCTTTTATCAGCCTTTCAGAGCCTTTCTCTGAACAGGAATCTGCTATTACCCTTAAAAGGCAGGGCTCTGTCTTAGATGCCCTGAACCACACAAAGCTCTTGTCATCTATTATGGCCTTCAGGCCCCCTGTGATGCCCCCAGTTTCCCGGATCCTTTTCCCTTTTTTCATGTAGTATGCTTTTATGGCAGGCCTCATCCGCTTATAATCTGAAGGGCTATTGAGTTTTACCTTCTTCTGTATGCTGAAGTATGCCGGCAGCTCTTTTATGATGCTGCTTAGAGGCTTGCCCTTCTCTTCTATTATCTTAAGGAGGTATAATGACGAAAGTATGCCGTCCCTGCATCTTGAAGGGGGTATTATGACTCCTCCGTTAGATCCCTCTCCTGCTACAGGAGAGTTCAGTTTCAGCATCTCATCTACCACGTTTATCTCCCCTACCTCAACCTCCCTGACATCAGAACCATGTTTTTCTGCTATCTCCCTTATGATGCCTGAGGTGGCGTCATTTACGACCACTGTTCCCTTCTTTTTTTTAAGTATATCATCTTCTATAAGCGCAAGCAGGTAATTGCCGTCTATCAGGGTTCCGTCTCTCAGCAGTATCTCAGCCCTATCTGCATCGCAGTCAAGGCCTACGGCAAATTCAGCCCCCTCTTTCTCTATCAGTTTCTTAAGCCCCTTAAGGGATTCCCTGTCAGGCTCTATCCTCCTGATGAATTTTCCCTTGTCGCTGTTCACAAGAATAATGTTCCTGATCCCCATGGTATCCAGGATGCCCTTCAGGCATATCCCTGACCCCCCATTTACGTCTATTATTATCCTCCTGCCCCCCCTTATATTCCCAATCAGCCCTTTAAGAAAAATAGAATACCTTGATATCGCCTCTTTATTCTTATCCTGTATATTTTTGGCCTTAAGCCCGGCTTCATCCTGCATTACAGCATTGATGATCCTTTCCTTGTCCCTGAAGTTTTTTTTGAACATGGATATGGCCCTGGCCATGTCATCAGGCCTCAGGACAGCCCCGTCCTTATCCAGGAACTTAAAGCCGTTGTACTCAGGCTCATTATGCGATGCAGTTATCATCACCCCTCCATCTGCACCGAATTCCCTTACAGCAAGCTCGAGAGCAGCGACAGGAGCTATGCCCACATCTATGATATCAGAGAATGGCCTGGAGACAGAATCCCTTAATGTTTCAGATGAAGGCCGGGTGTCGTACCCTATGACTATAAGAGGCTCTTTGTTCAGCTTCTCTTTCAGGAACCTATTGAAAGTATAGCCATATATCAGGGCAGTCTCATCTGTAAGGTCCTTCCCATACACGCCCCTTACCCCTGAAAATGACTGGACAAGCATATGCACAGAGAGAAGAAGCAGGTTTATAAAATTAATGGAGCAGAGGTCAATAGTTTATGTTTGGTGAAGAGTGTAAGAATTTATTTTTTACTTCAAATAATCCTAATGGATATGAAATGGTATTTGGTGCTCAATTTGTTTCTGCAGGTGCTTTAATGGTGTATGGAAAATTTAAGGGATTTAAAAATATTCCATAAGTAACTAGTGCCTGACGTAAATGATTTAAATGAACCTAAACTTATCAATAATATGATAGATGAATCCGAATTAATGCAAAAATCAAAAGTACTAGGAATTCCATTATCCCATGTTGAAAAGGATTATGTAATGGGCTGGCTGTTAAAAGGTATCTATACAGATCCTTTTTTAAAAAACAAATTTATTCTGAAAGGAGGAAATTGCTTAAGAAAAATATATTTCTCAGAAACAAGGTTTTCCGATGATTTGGACTTTACTATGGTACGACCAATTTCCGTATCCAAATTTGAGGGTGCTTTAAGGAGAATATGTTCTTCTCTTAAGGATAGTGTAGCTATACCTTTTATCGATAATAAGCTGAAAGTGGAAGAAATCCCTGGTGTTGAAAAAGGAAGTCTTGTTTTTGAGGGTAGAACTTATTTTAAGGGTATTGCTGGTGATGAACGAGTAACTTTCAAAATAAAATTTGATATTTCCAGCTATGAAAGGATGGTATTTCCACATCAATCTCATCAAATTATCCACAACTACTCTGACTCCGAAACATGTAAGGCAAATGTTGTCTGTTATTCCCTTGAAGAAATTTTATCTGAGAAATTAAGGAGTATTATACAGAGATCAAGACCAAGAGATCTTTTTGATATTGTAAAAATAGTTCTCATGGATAAGATTCCAATAAGTAAGACAAATATAGCTAGGGCCTTCCTAGAAAAAACAATCTTTAAGAATGTTCCATTCGGAGGTAAAGAGGAATTATTGGTTGAAGAGAAATTAGGTATAATCAAGGATCATTGGGGTAAAACAATAGTCTGCCCTGAAATTCACATTATCTCAAGTAACAATGCTATAAATAGATATACAGAATTTGTAGAATTAATATTTAATAAGGAAGTCCTAGAAACTCTTGTGCCTTCTGAAGCATTTACTAGAAGCTATAGAGTAATAAGATCAAGCATTCGGGAAGCCATCATTGAAGCAGGAAGGGAAAGAAAGTTGATAAATTTGAAATATGATGGAATTATTAGAGTTGTGGAACCGTATTCTTTTAGATATAAAAATGGTGAAGCTTTTTTCGGATTAGATAGAACGAGAGGAAATCAGATTAAGCATTTTAAGTTGTATAAAATACAGGGAGTGAGTATCAGACCTGAGACTTACCTTCCGAGATGGGTGGTGGAATTTTAATTCCCCTCTTTTTGTCTCTTTTCTAATCAAAGTGCCTTTTTGTTGTCGTTTATAATAATGTAATTACTCCACCAGCGGGGAACATGTATTTAACACACAACCCCCATACCCTCCAACAACCACACCTCTCCAGCTAAAACAAACCTTTTTATAATCTATCCTGATTTTACCCCAATATGTACGATCTGGAGCTGGACAAAGCTATCAGGGAGATAAAGAAGCAGAAAGCAAAGTCTGTCTGCATACAGCTTCCTGACGGATTGAAGCCTAGAGCGAAAGAGATAGCTGGCAGGATAGAGAAAGATACGGCTGCAAGGTGCATCATCTGGGCAGGCTCCTGCTTTGGGGCATGTGATGTTCCTGACTTAAGGGATAAAGTTGACCTGCTTATACAATGGGGACATTCTGAATTCAAAAAATGATCTGGGTAATCTTTGTTCTGGCTGCATCATTTATCTGGTCAATAACTGCCATAATCAACAGGTTCTGCAGGGTAAGGTATATCGAAAGCTCCATAGGCTACCTTATCTTTATATTTCCCACCTGCCTTTTTGCGCTTATCACTTTGTTGTTTGAGCCTTTCATGTTCCTGCCTGCAAGGGAAACCATATTTGCATTATCGACAGGAGTGCTTACAACCCTGGGCTATTATTTTTACCTGGAAGCCATACACAAGGAAGAGCTGTCCAGGGTGTATATCCTGTTTGGGGTAGGCCCTCTGTTCGTATTGGTCCTGTCGTCATTATTCCTTAAGGAGGCTTTGGCGATAGGCCAGTATATCGCATTTGCCCTTATCTTTACAGGCTCTACGCTGATATCATTCAAAAGGATAGAAGAGAGGATAAAGCTTACGTTTGGGGCATTGTTAGTGTTCCTTTCATCCTTCGCTTTCGCTGCCCAGGACATCGTCTTCAAGCATATATCCAGCATAAATCTGGCGACGATGATGATCTACAGGGAAGCAGGATATATCCTGTCAATATTCCTTATCATCCTGCTTTTCCCTTCTGCAAGAAGGTGCACAAAAAAGATAATCCATGACCTGAACCTGAAGCAGACGTCATTGGTCTACAGCGCGGAGATAATCGGGATGATAGCTTTCTTTTTTATATATCTCGCCATACAAAGGGGCCCTGTATCGCTGGTCAAGGTAACCCAGGGCTTTGAGACGATATTTGTGTTTATCCTTGTCATATTCTTATCCTCGTTCTTCCCTAAGATCCTAAAGGAAGAGCTTAGCATAAAAGTTATATCCATAAAGATAGCTGCAATAGCATTGATGCTTGCAGGGCTGTATCTGATCGTGGCTGTGTGATAAGAGAAAAAGCCATCAGCACAGGCTATGCCTGGCAAGGATTTGATTTCAAAACAAAGTTTTTAGCTGCAAAAGAAACCTAAGGCAAGAACTTATCAGGATGCTTCAGCTTGTCAGGAAGGTATTTTGTTATTACGTAATTAAGCCCCCACCTGCACAATGCCTGCTGCTCAGCCCTTACCTTCATCTCCTGCATCTGCTTCAATGCCTTCTGCCAGGGCTTGTGGTGCATTATGAAAGGGTCGTTCCTGAGCAGGTCCTTTATCTTCTTAAAATCCACATCCTTCAACGGATGCGTAGGAAGCTTATAGTCAACTACGTCCTGAGGCGTTACCCCTAAGAACTTAGCCTGGGGAACACAGAAATACCTGTTTATGTGGGCTGCGTTTCCTGACCCCACCTTAAGCGTCCTGTAGATAGAGCCTATCCCGTAAGGGTCGTCATCGACGAATACATAGACAGGCAGCTTCTTGTCGTCTGCAAGCCTTCTTATGAACCTTCTGCATGCCCTTGTAGGGACGCCTCCCATCGAAACTAATATGCAGTTTGCCTTTTTCCAGTACTTGTGCTTCACCAATCTCTGGAACATACCTGCTGTCTCTATAGCCAGTATAAATGACGCCTTTGTCTCAAACTTAAGGTGCTCTACAGATATAGGGATGGAATATGCCCCTGAGCCGAACTTGGTGCAGTCGATCCTAAGCTCCTTCTTTGTCTCAGGATCCTTGTCTATCACGATCAGTTTTCCTGCTATCTCTCCCCCTTTTTCCTCAGGGACAAAGCCGAGCTGCTCCCTGTTGACCATCATCATGGCCTCTACATCATCCATCACAGTGTCAGAGTCAGGCTGGGCCTTGAACATGGCTTCCTTCCAGTTCTTGGATACGTAATAGGCCTCCCTTTTCGTAGCTATGTCATCCTGCTCTATAAGCTCTTTAGACAACCCCATCATCCTTAGTGTCTGGGCAAATGTCTTTATGGTGCCTACTGTAAGCGTCCTTTCTTTTTTCTTGCCAAGCATCTCAAAATAGCCGCCCTTCTCATCATACTTGACGTTTGACAATGACCTTAGCGGAAGGTCAAGCTCAGGGGCCTTCTTCTTCATTATTGACTTATAAACGCCATTTGCCTTTTCCTTTATCCCTTCAAGAACCTTGTTTTTCATCTTTTAGTTCCCGCCAAGTTTTGTCTGCTTTTCTTTTTTTGCCCCTTCATCTCCTGATTTCTTAGCCTCTTCTTTTGCTGGCTTATCTTTTTTTTCAGTGGCATCTTCTTCTCCTTCCTTATCCCCTTTTGTTTCCCTGCCTATCCTGGCCATCTCTTCGTCATAATCAGGATTGTCTATCTCTATCTTCTCAAGCTTTCCCCTTTTCTTCTCAAGTATCTCCTCAAGGAGCTTCTTTATCTTCTCTTCATCGCCGTCCTTATACCCTACCAGCTCCTTCAAAGCTTCTGCAACATGGGGTATGTATGTTTCTATGTAGTTTCTTTTCGCCCCTTCTATCTGGATCCTCTTCTTCTTGTGTATGAATATTGAGAGTTTTCTCCCTACCTCCTGCAGGGCAAGCTTTATCTCCTTTATTATCTCAGGGTAATGTGCTATGGCTTCCTTGCTCTCTGAGGTAAAAGGCACCCAGACAGAATTGATCGAGACTACTACGGTTGCAGGGCCTATCGGCAATGCCCCCCTGCTTTGGCTAAGCCCGTAGTTCCTCCAGGCGGTCCCTGTAGCTGATTTCGTAACTGCGCATGCCCCCGGCTGGTAAAGCAAAGGCACCCTATTGGCATACCTTAAGAGCCTTACAGAATCGTCTCCGCTTTGCTCCCCGCCATAAGCTATGGCAGCTTCCACGACAAAAGGATTGCCCCTATAGACTGCAGGGGGCCTTGTCGTAGCGCAATAAAACTCTGCATTTATCTCTTTCCGCAGCCCCTTTTCCAACAGCTCTTCCTTTATCGGAGATATGCAGTTGGTGGGGGGAGAGATTATCCTTGTCTTTTTAATCCCTTCAAGAAGCTTCTCTGCCATGTCCCTGTTGATGTTCTTTGGCTTTGTGTTAGGAAGCAAAGCGCTGTTTTCGCATATATCCTTTGCTGTCCCTGCCCCCACTCTTGAGAACTCATTCATAAGGAATGAGTGAAGTGTCCTTGAATCGGTTATCTTAAGCATGCTTATAAGGACGCCTAGCTCAACGCCGTAAGGGTGGGGCTTTATCTCGACAGGCTTATGCGGAAGGGTGTCTGTAGCCCTTGCAAATATGATCTGCTCTGCCTTGGGGTTTGTATATATGATAGTGACATGAGGATTTACGATTGCAGTCTGCTTAAGGTACTGGTCTATGGACTGGGAGCCTCCCTGGTAGCTTCCCTCAAGCTCCAGCTCTATCCTTGTGCCGTGCTCCTTGCCCCATTCCAGGGTCTCTTCCTTTATTATGTGCGGCTTGTTGCTTTGCGTGTCTATCTTAAGCTCATAATAATGCGCATCATGCTTTCCTGATATCCTTGATATTATCTTTGTAGGCTTTCCTGTCGTCAGCTGGGCATAAAGCACAGATGCGGATATCCCTATCCCCTGCTGCCCCCTTGACTGGGAAAGCTTAAAGAACTTAGAGCCGTAAAGAAGCCTTGCAAAGATATGTGGTATCTGCTTTTTCACTATGCCCGGCCCGTTGTCTTCTATGGTTACCCTGAACCTGTCGTTCTGCATGTCTATGACTTCAACAGATATCTCAGGGAGTATGCTCCCTTCTTCGCAAGCGTCTAAAGAATTGTCAACAGCCTCTTTTATCGTCGTCATCAAGGCCTTTCTCTTGTTGTCAAAGCCGAGAAGATGCCTGTTCCTGGCAAAGAACTCTGCTACGCCTATCTCCCTCTGCTTTTTTGCCAGCTCTAATGCAATAGGTACATCTTCTGCCATTTTCCAAAAAAAACTTAAAGGCGCTTGTTATTAAATCTTTCTGTTTGTTAGGGCTTCATCCATAAGATAAATTTGTTTGTCAGAAACCAGAACCTGATCCCTAGATGCCTTTTCCCATCATCCTTTCCCGTTTCATCGCTCTTCTTTTTCTCTCTAAAAACCTGTAGACTGTAGAATGAGGGCTTCCTTTCATCAGCTTTTCTATGGCCTCCCTTGCTGTACTGGCTGAATCTGAAAGGCCTATGATCCCTACTGTCTTCCCGTATACGCAGATATAGGTTTCAGTAAGCTCTTCTATAAGCTTCCTTGACTTTCCCTCCGCCCCTATTATCCTTCCTTTTATCCGAAGCAAAGCGTCCTTTGATTTCCCGGCATATGCCTTCAGGTCTATCAGCTCAAAGCAATAGTCCGCCTTCAACAATAATCGTGCTGTCTCAGGGTTAAACCCCCTTCCGATAGCCCTTATGACCTCCCTGCATGAATAAAGGCCTAATGCATCCTCTCCTGAGATAGAGATATCCCCCTCTTTGCTGTCAATATCTATCCTTGTCTTTGTCTCTGCCTCTATCTCTTTCTTTATCTTCCCTTCAGTTCCTATAAGAACAGCTATCCTGTCTTTAGGTATCCTTAGCTCGTATAGGTATTCTTCCATCTTTATCCTAATCTACAGGATAATTCCTGTTTTTTTAAAGCTTTCTTTTGGCATGGCGCAGGATCAGAACTGAAACACAACTTAAAATGCCTGCCCATCAGCTTTTTGGGCCAGGGACTCCAGAGTTGATAATATCTCATCACAAACCTCATCCATCCATCCTTCAGTCTCGATAAGGTGATCAGTTATATTGTACGTTATTAGATTCGTATAACGAGGGAATTTATCTATTAGATTTAGCATTTTCTTTTTCTTTTTCTTTTTATTGATAACATTTAGGTCTTTGAGAGTTTTTTTGAAGAAATATCTAAACTCAGGATTTTTTTGTGGAAGTTCTTCCGCTACCAAACCTTTCTCTGTGCAATGATTCCTTATAAGTACAAAGGCAAGGGGAAAGTAGCATTCACTTTTATCTAAATGGTCTGCAAAATTATCTAATAAAGTATTAACTACTTTTTCCGAAGCTCTGCTTCCTTCTTCAACCTCATAAGATACAGTAGGATAAACCTTAAGCAAACCACCTTCAGAACCACCATAAAGAAGGATATTATCAGGGTCAAGTCTTTTAAGATTTCCCCGTTCGCAAAGCTTATTAGCAATCTTAGGGTTATAGTTAGGTTCTTTTTTCTGTCTAAATTCCCCTTGAGTTACTCCAAAGATCGATATAGCATAAGGGCCGTATAGCAGGGAATCTACAATCTCACCTGCAACTAATCCGTAATTGAAGAAATCTCCTACTTTGTATTTCCCAACAAGGTTTGCTAAGCTAAACCCACTTCTCTCTAGCTGATCATAGGTTATGTTTAAAGAACCAAGAAAATCCCTGATGCTCTGCCTGGTTTCTATGGCCATAAGGAAGTAAAATAGGCTTCCATTTATATTATTTCTTAATTATTACCATTGTAAAAAGACAACTCAAAAACCGATAGATTTATATATATGCATAAATCCCAACGCGTAATGGCAGTTAATCTTTCTTTAGTTAAAATGCTATAATATTAGCCTTTGTTCAACTAACGGGAGTTAAAATGCCATTATTATACAAAACCTGGGCCCTGGTAGTGTAGTGGACTATCATGAAGCCCTGTCGATGCGCAAAAAAGCAGAACGGCTTCGACCCGCGTTCGAATCGCGGCCAGGGCGTTTGGGCCCGTAGCTCAGCCTGGTAGAGCACTTGACTTTTAGCCTTCCGGGGAGAAGCGATCAAGTGGTCGCGCGTTCGAATAACATTTTCGAAAGTCGCGTCGGGCCCATCAATCTCAAAACCTCAAAAATGAAAAAAAAGGAATCCATAGACCCAACCACGCATATCTTAGTTCCTGAGCATTCTAAGCTAAATGAAAAGGAAAAAGGAGCCTTGTTGAAGAAGTATTCTATAACCTTAAAAGAGCTTCCCAGGATAATGAAGAACGACCCGGCCATAGCCACTCTGGGAGCAAAGGAAGGGGACATCATAAAGATAACCAGAAAAAGCCCTACAGCAGGGGAATCTATATTCTACAGGTGCATAAGTAATGTATAAATACAGCAAGACCCTGATTGAAAAGTACTTCAAGGAGCAGAGTTTTGTAAACTCAAATATAGGCTCTTTCAACGAGTTCATAAAGACAGACCTGAAAAATATAATAGAGGAGAACAAGGAGATAATCCCTACGATACCCCCTCAGAACATAGAGGACTTCAGGATAAAGTTCGATAAGATATATGTAACTAAGCCGGAGATTACAGAAGCGGACGGCAGCAAGAGGAACATATACCCCTCTGAAGCAAGGCTTAGGAAGCTTACGTATGGGGCCCCGACATTTATAGAGGTCTCAGCTCACATAAACGGCGTCCCGAGAGAAAGCTTCACTACCCAGATAGGCAATATCCCGATCATGCTGAAGAGCACGAACTGCCATCTCCATAAGCTGAGCAGGGACGAGCTTATCCAGAAAGGCGAGGATCCTGATGACCCCGGAGGATATTTCATAATCAACGGGACAGAGAAAGTCCTTATAAGCATAGAGGATCTTGCACCTAACAGGGTTCTTGTAGAGAAACAGACAGGCCCTTCAGAGTATGTCGGAAAATTATTCTCAGAGAGAGGCTCTTTTAAGATCCCCCATACCCTGGAAAAGCTGAAAGACGGAATATTCTACCTTACGTTTACAAGGGTCAAAAGGGTCCCTTTGATAGTTATAATAAAGGCTCTTGGGCTTCTGAAAGACCAGGATATAATGAGCTTTGTCTCGAGGGACAGGAACTATGATGAGCTCCTGGTAAACCTTTTTGAGTTTGTAGAGATAAAATCAGAGGAAGAGGCCCTGGATTTCATCGCAAAGAAGATAGGCATAACCCAGGTCAAGGATATCAGGGTAGAGAGGATGAAAGAGATCCTGGATAAGTACCTGCTGCCCCATCTAGGGGTTTCAAAAGAGGACAGGATAAATAAGGCGTACAACCTCTGCAAGTTCATCAAGAAATATGTTGATGTAGCTAACGGCACTCTTGACATAGATGACAAGGACCATTACATGAACAAGAAGCTGAAGCTGAGCGGAGACCTTCTTGGAGACCTTTTTAGGGTAAACCTGAAGGTGCTTATAGGAGACCTGTTGTATAACTTCCAGAGGATAGTTAAGAGGGGAAAATTCCCTTCCATCAAGGTGATAATAAGGGACAAGCTTCTGACACAGAGGATATACTCTTCCATGGCGACAGGCAACTGGGTAGGCGGAAGAAAGGGGATATCCCAGAGGATCCAGAGGCTGAATTTCCTTGAGTCATTGAGCCACCTTCAGAGGGTTGTCTCGCCGTTATCAACATCCCAGGAAAACTTTGAGGCAAGGGAGCTCCATTGCACCCACCTTGGAAGATTGTGCCCTATAGAGACCCCTGAAGGCACCAATATAGGGCTTAGAAAAAACCTAAGCCTGTTGTGCTCTGTCTCATCCGAAAGCGATGAGGATGAGGTATTGGGATCATTGAAAGGCCTGGGGCTGAAGAGCATCTAAATATGTCGTCATAAGGAGAAAAATAACATGGCTGAAGCATATCTCAATTCAAAGTTTGTAGGATACATAGATGAGCCTAGGCTATTCACTGAAAAATTGAAGGAAGAAAGAAGAAAGGGCAAGCTTGATAATAATATTAACGCCCACTATGACAGCAAGGCAGATGTAGTCAAGATAGAATGCGGCAAGGGAAGGGCAAGGAGGCCTTTGATAGTCGTCAAGGAAGGCCAGCCTTTGCTGACCGAAAAGCATATCAAGCAGCTTAGCAAAGATGAGATATCCTGGTCAGACCTTATAAAGCAGGGGGTTATAGAATATATAGATGCTACAGAGGAGGAAAACTGCTATGTTTCATTTTTTGATTCTGAACTTACTCCGGAGCACACCCATCTTGAGATAGCCCCATTATCCATGCTTGGCCTGGCAGCAAGCCTGGTCCCTTACGGCAATTTCAACCAGTCGACAAGGCTTAATGCAGGCTCAAAAAACCAGAAGCAGGCCCTGGGCTTCTATGTATCTAATTTTTCTGTAAGGATGGACATGGACGTAAATCTTTTGCATGAGCCTCAGATGCCTGTAGTGCAGACAATACTTCATGAGATATCTGATTACGAGAAGCATCCTGCAGGCCAGAACATAGTGGTTGCGATAATGTCCTATAAGGGCTATAACATGGAGGATGCAATAATATTGAACAACGGCTCTATACAAAGGGGGCTGGCCAAGAACTCTTATTACAGGCCTTCGATAGCAGAGGAATTGAGATATGCAGGAGGCCTTGTCGACGAGGTTTCTGTGCCTGACAAGGATGTCAAGGGATATAAGTCAGAAAAAGACTACAGGCTTTTGGAAGGCGACGGCATAATCTACCCGGAGGCAAAGATCAGGGAAGGCGATGTCATAATAGGAAAGACCTCCCCCCCAAGGTTCTTAAGCTCATTGGACGAATATAACCTTGCTTCATCCACAAGAAGGGAAAGCTCTATGAGCGTAAAGCACGGTGAAAAGGGGATCATAGATTTTGTCCTGATAACTGAAAATGAGGAAGGGAACAAGCTGGTCCAGGTAAGGATCAGGGATGAAAGGGTTCCTGAAGTAGGGGATAAGTTTACAAGCAGGCACGGCCAGAAAGGCGTTGTAGGCATGATAGTTCCTGAAGCTGACGTGCCCTTTTCAGCATCAGGGATAAAGCCTGACCTTATATTCTCGCCTCACGGGATACCCTCAAGGATGACTATCGCCCACCTTATAGAGATGATAGGCGGGAAAGTCGGCGCTTTAAACTCAAGGTACATAAACGGAACGACCTTTGATGCAGAGCCTGAGGAAAAGCTAAGAAAAGAGCTTCTTACCTTGGGGTTCAGGGAAAACGGGACTGAAACATTATATGATGGAGAGACCGGCGAAGAGTATGAAGCAAGGATATACATGGGAAACATGTATTACCTTAAGCTTAAGCACATGGTAGCTAACAAGCTTCATTCAAGGGCAAGGGGGCCTATACAGCTTCTTACCCGGCAACCCACAGAAGGAAGGGCAAAAGAAGGGGGATTAAGGCTGGGGGAGATGGAAAAGGATACCTTTGTAGCCCACGGAGCATCATTATTGCTGAAGGAAAGGTTTGATTCAGACAAGACAACAGTCCCTGTATGCGAGGGCTGCGGCCTTATTGCGGTAAGGGACGAGTTCAAGAACAAGAGCTACTGCCCGATCTGCGGGGATAATGCTGAAATATCATACATCGAGGTATCCTATGCGTTTAAGCTTATATTAGACGAGTTTAAGTCTTTATGCATATACCCTAAGCTTTTCTTAAAAAGCAAGTACTGAACTTAAAATGGCAGAAAAAAAGGAAAACAAAGAAGCGAAGAAGAAAAAAGATACAGAAAAGAAAGAAGCAGCTTCTTTAGATACAGCTCCTGCAAAGGAAGAGGCCAAAAAGGAGCAGGGCAAGGAGAAGGCCCCTGATAAGGAGGCAGCTCCAGGCGAAGAAAAGCCGCTTGAAAGGGCAGACTTAGATGACATATTCGTCAATAAGCAGGTAAACTGCATAACATTCTCTGTACTTTCGCCAAAGATGATAAAGAAGATGTCGTCTGCCAAGGTCCTTACCCCCGAGCTATATGATAAAGAGGGCTATCCTGTGGATGGAGGATTGATGGATATCCGCCTTGGCGTGATAGACCCAGGATTAAAATGCAAGACCTGCGGCAGCAAGCTGAAGGAGTGCAGCGGACACTTTGGCTGCATAGAGCTGGCAAGGCCTATAATCCATATCAAGTTCATAAAGATAATAACAAACCTGCTTAAATATACCTGCAGGGACTGCGGAAGGATACTTATCCCTAAGAATAATCTTGTCAAGGTAAAGGCCAACCTGGAAAAGATAGAAAAAGAAGAGGGGGCAGAAGCAAGAAGGCAGAACATAAAAGAGATAATCTCAAGCATGAAGACTATAAACAAGTGCCCATGGTGCAAGGCAAGGCAGCAGAAGATATCTCTTGAGAAGCCAACTACATTATTGGAAAATGAAAAAAGGCTGAACCCTATAGAGATAAGGACCAGGCTGGAGAAGATATCTGACGAGGATGTCGAGTTCTTCGGGCTTATCCCAAAATATGCCAGGCCGGAATGGATGGTCCTTACCATACTCCCTATACCCCCTGTAACTATGAGGCCCTCCATAACACTAGAGTCAGGAGAGCGTTCAGAGGATGATCTTACACATAAGCTGGGAGATATAGTCAGGATAAACCAGAGGCTCTTTGAGAATATAAACGCAGGGGCCCCTGAGATAATAATAGAGGACCTGTGGGACCTGCTACAATATCATGTTACTACATTTTTTGACAACGCTGTTTCAGAGCTTCCTCCTGCAAGGCACAGGTCCGGCCAGCCTTTAAAGACAATAACTGAAAGGATAAAGAGCAAGGAAGGAAGGATAAGGCATAACCTTGCAGGAAAAAGGACCAACTTTTCAGCAAGGACCGTTATAAGCCCTGACCCTATGCTGGATCTTGATGAGGTGGGTGTTCCTCTGGAGATAGCCATGAAGCTTACAGTTCCTGAAAGGGTAAATGAATGGAATATGGAGTTCCTGAAAGGGTTTATCAAAAAGGGCCCAAAAAGCTATCCTGGCGCTAACTATGTTGTCAGGCCTGACGGAAAAAAGAAAAAGATAACTGAAGAGACCATAGAGTCAAGCTCAGAAGAGCTCCAGCCGGGATATATAGTGGAAAGGCACCTTCTTGACGGAGATGTAGCATTGTTCAACAGGCAACCCAGCTTACATAGGATGTCCATGATGTGCCATAGGGTAAGGGTCCTCCCTTACAAGACATTAAGGCTGAACCCCGCTGTCTGCCACCCTTATAATGCGGATTTTGACGGCGATGAGATGAACCTCCATATACCCCAGACAGAGGAGTCAAGGGCAGAGGCAGAGACGCTGATGCAGGTCCAGACCCAGCTGATATCCCCAAGATACGGGCTGAGCATAATAGGCTGTGTACAGGATGCTATATCCGGAAACTATATCCTTACCAACGGGATGAAGCTTCCAAGAAGCGAGGCTGTTGACCTGCTGGCTTTTGCAGGCGTTGATGATTTTTCAAATCTCTCAAAAAAAGAGAACCTTGACGGAAAAGAGGTCTTCTCTGCATTGATCCCTGATGATTTCAACTTTACAGGGAAATCCAGGCATTACGACCCATCGTTGGACAAGAAATCAAATATAGAGAAGGATGCTTATGTCGTTATAGAGAACGGAAAGCTTGTCTCAGGAGTGATGGACAGGAACAACCTGGGGGAAGGCTCAGGGCTTCTTCTAAGGAATATGCATAAGAAATACGGCAAGGAGAAGACGATAGACATGCTTGGAAAGCTGTTCAGGCTTGGCATAGGGGTCCTGCTCAAGGTCGGCTTTACTACCGCCATTTCAGATACTGACCTTCCTGAAAGCGCAGTCCTTAGCATCCAGGAAACGCTTCAGAATGCAGGGAAAGAGGTTGATGAGCTTATCAGCCTTTACAACAACAATAAGCTGGACGCTTTCCCGGGAAAAAGCGTAAAAGAGACATTAGAGCTGAAGATCCTCGAGGTGTTGAACAGGGCAAGGAACAAGACAGGAGAGCTTGTTTCAAAACATGCCGATAAGAACACGCATACCATGGTCATGGCAGATTCCGGAGCAAGGGGCAACCTTCTTAACCTTGCCCAGATGGCAGCATGTGTAGGTCAGCAGGCCATGAGGGGAAAAAGGATAGAGAAAGGATATAAGGAAAGGACGATGTCCTGCTTCAGGAAAGGAGACCTAAGCCCTGCAGCCCATGGCTTCATATCAAACGGGTTTAAGAACGGGCTCAGCCCTTACGAGTTCTTCTTCGGAGCTATGACAGGAAGGGACTCATTGATGGATACTGCATTAAGGACTCCTAAATCAGGGTACCTTTACAGGAGGCTTTCTAACGCTATGCAGGACCTTAAGGTGGAATATGACAATACTATAAGGGATGCTGCTAAAAGGATCATCCAGTTTGATTACGGCGAAGATGGCATAGATGTCTCTAAATCAGAAGGGGGCATACTAAACATAAAGAGGATAATAAAGACAGTAAGCTGACTGTCATGAGTGGTGCATAAAAATGTCGGTATTTTCAGGATACAAGGATAAGCTGCCTGCAAAGATATTAGGAGAGATAAAAGAGTATACAAAAGGCATGGCCGAAACAAAGATAAAGAAGGTTCTTGAAGCTTCTCTTGAAGAGTATGAAAACACCCTTGTCGAGCCGGGAGAATCTGTAGGCGTGGTTTCTGCAGAAAGCATAGGTGAGCCGGGAACCCAGATGACCCTTAACACCTTCCACTTTGCAGGGGTTGCGGAGATGAACATAACGATGGGCCTTCCAAGGATAATAGAGATCCTGGACGGGAGGAGCAATCTTAAGACGCCTATGATGGAGATCTTCCTCAAGCCACCTTACTCAAAGGGCAAGGACATAAGAAAGCTGGCATTGTCTATAAAAGAGACCCTTGTAGCTGAGGTAGTTTCTGAATTCCTTATCAATATTGCCGATAAGTCTATAGAGGTAAAGCTGGATATGGAGAAGCTTGCAGAGTTAGAGTTGGCTGAAGCTTCAGTTGCAGCAGCCATAAAAAAAGGCGTAAAGGACTATAATATCAAGACCTCAAAAGACTCGATAATGCTCAAGTCAAAATCAAAAGACGACAGCATAAACCAGGCTTATCTGGACAAGGAAAAGATAAAAAAGATACACCTTAAAGGCATAAAGGGGATATCCCAGGTCCTTCCTGTAAGAAGGGGTGAAGAGTACATAATAATAACATCCGGATCAAACCTGAAAGAGATAATGCAGCTTGACTATGTAGACCCTGCTAAAGTCACTACAAATGATATATTTGAGATAGGCAAGATCTTAGGCATAGAGGCTGCAAGGCAGACCATAATCAACGAGGTCTTCAAGGTGATAGAGTCCCAGGGTCTTGACGTAGATATAAGGCATATAATGCTTGTCGCTGACACCATGTGCAATTCAGGGGCCATAAAGGGGATAACCCGGTACGGCGTCGTCTCGCAGAAAAGCTCAGTTTTGGCAAGGGCCAGTTTTGAAACGCCGTTAAGGCACATCATAGAAGCTGCATTAGTGGGCGAAGAGGACAAGCTGAGCAGTGTCGTGGAAAATGTCATGCTCAACCAGCCTGTTCCTGTAGGGACAGGGCTTCCTGGTTTGGTAACAAAGGTAAAGTGATGTAAAGATGGCAGCAGAAAAAGGGATAAGCAGGGATATATCTGAGATAAGGAAGATGCTGAAGAAGAAAGCTATAATTATAGGCGCAGACAGGGCTTTGAAAGGGATCAGGCTAGGAAAGGTAAAAAAGGTCTATCTTAGCGCTAACTGTTCAGAAAGCCTGAAGAAGACTATCGGCCATTATTCCAAGCTGAGCAGGGTAGAGATAGTCAACCTAAGGCACCCAAGCGACGAGCTTGGGATATTATGCAAGAAGCCATTCTCCATTTCTGTTTTGAGCGTACCAGTATGAGCAAAATAAAATACAGCCTTGATCTTATGAAGTATATCCAGGTATTTGAGAGTTTGACAAGGGCTAAGGTCAAGGACTGCATCTCTAATGACCAGCTTATATTTATCGTAGATGAGAACGAGATAGGAAAGGCAATAGGAAGGGGAGGCAGCAATGTAAGAAGGCTGGAGTCCCTGCTTAAGAAAAGGATAAAGATTGCCGAGTTTTCCCCTGAAGTTACAAGGTTTGTAAAGAACCTTATCCTTCCCATAAGGGCAGGGGAGATAGATGAAGAAGGCGGCACTATAACGATAAAAGGGCCTGACTCGAAGACAAAAGGCCTTCTGATAGGAAGGGAGAGCAGGAACCTTAATAACCTGAAGGAGATAGTAAAGCGCCACTTTGACATAGAGGATATAAAGGTTGCCTAAAGCACGATATAGTATGCTGTCTAAAGCTTATAGCCGTATACTTAGAAAAGGCAGTCAACAAAAACAGAAGCTTTTTAAACTAAGCATAAATTCTTTTGATATAAATGGCAAACAAATCAAGGGGCTTAAATGCCGGAAGCAAATTAAGGAAGAAACGGGCTAAAGCCAGATGGCAGAGCCAGTATTACACTAAAAGGATGAAGAGATTAAAGGAAAAGTCAGACCCCTTAAGGGGCGCTTCCCAGGCAAAAGGCATAGTCCTTGAAAAGGTGCAGTTTGAGGCAAAGCAGCCTAACTCTGCTATGAGGAAATGCGTAAGGGTGCAGCTCATCAAGAACGGAAGGCAGATAACCGCATTCTGCCCCGGAGACGGCGCTACAAAGCTTGTCGATGAGCACGATGAGGTGATGGTTGAATGCATAGGCGGGGCCAAGGGAAAATCAAAAGGCGATATCCCCGGAGTTAGATGGCACGTCATCAAGGTCAATGACCAAAGCCTGGATGCACTAAGAAAAGGCATAATAGAAAAAGCACGTAAATGATCATGGATCGTAAAATGGCTGAAATTTTGGCTTTCAACAGATGGAATATAGAAGGGATAAAGGTAGATGATCCCGGGCTTAAGAGGTATATTACGCTTGAGCCTAAGATAGTCCCTAAGACAGGAGCAAGATACCACGGCAACAAGTTCCACAAGTCCAAGGTGTTTATCGTTGAAAGGCTTATAAACAAGCTCATGATTCCCGGGCACAAGTCAAAAAAGCATTTTAAGACCAGCAGCAAGATAACAGGAAAAGCCCAGACATCATATAACCTTGTTGAAAATGTCTTCAGGCTTATAGGGCAGAAGACAAAGAAGAACCCTATAGAGGTCTTTGTAAAAGCCGTAGAGAATGCCGCTCCAAGAGAAGAGATAATAACCATAGAGTATGGGGGAGCAAGATATCCTAAGGCAGTCGAATGCGCCCCTCAAAGAAGGGTAGACATAACATTAAGGCTTATGACGCAGGGAGCTTACCATAAGAGCTTTAATTCTAAAAAGGGGATTGTAGAATGCCTTGCAGATGAGATTATCAATGCCTATAACCTTGACAGGTCTTCTAATGCGATAGCAAAGAAGCTTGAGGTCGAAAGGCAGGCTGATGCAAGCAGGTAATTTTCATCCTTCTATAATCTTTAATATCTTATCATGGATATGGCCATTTGAAGCCAGATAATCCTTAGTTTCAGCATCCCACTTATTTCCGCAAAGGTCAGTGACTTTTCCTCCTGCCTCTTCTACCGTCAATAAAGCAGCAGAATGGTCCCATGAGTGCGAATCAAAGTCTATGTTAAAGCCTGCCATCCCTTCTGCCACCAGGATGTTGTTGTATACGGAAACGCCGAATACCCTGAAATCCCGTGTCTTTCCTGCCAGTTTTCTTAAGGCCCTTATCTTCCTGCCTGGCTTTTTTCTCAGATGCGAGTTAAATACAAACATGCAATTCTTAGTGTCTTTTTCTTCGCTTACCCTTATCCTCTTTCCGTTGCAGAAAGCGCCTTTTCCTTTTTCAGAAAGATAAAGCCTCTTAAGGAATGGAAGATATATCGCTCCAAGGATTACCTCTTTTTTGTATTCAAGGGCTATAGATGTTCCAAAAAGGGGGTTTCCCATCATGAAATTATGGGTTCCGTCAAGGGGGTCTATTATCCACCTGTATTGTGAGCTTTTGCCTGAGCCTCCAAGCTCTTCGCATAGGAGGTTATGCCCGGGAAATTCTTTGGAGACTATCTTTCTTATGGCCTTTGTGCTTTCAATGTCCGCCCTTGTGACAAAGCTGCCGTCCTTTTTTTTCTTTATGCTTATGTTCTTCCTGAAATAACTAAGCTGTATCCTTCCTGCCTCTTTCGCTGCCTTTACCGCTGTTTGCCTGAAGTTCATACCATCAATCCATAGTACCTATTTATTTAAATGTTTTGCTGGCATTCATTTTAGAAAAAACTACTCAAAAATACTAACATAACTTTATATTAGGATTCTGTTTTATCATACTATAATGGAAAAATTTGAGAATCCTTTCAAAAGCCAGGAAAAGCCGAAGAAGAAATCCTTTTTCGGGCAGAAGCCAAAGGAAGAGGAAAGCCCTGTCTCTGAAGAGCTGGAAGGCACCATAAACCGGCTTAGGGTATTGGAGGAAAGGTACTCTAATCTTCAGTCCGAGATAAGGGTGACTGAAGAGAACATGATCTCAAGGGGCAAGAGGCTTACGAAAGACATAAAGGCATTGATATCTGACATAACTGAGCTTAGGCACGAGATAAATGAGATAAAGGACAAGGTGCTTATGATAATAAAAGAGCTTGACCGTTATGCAAAGAAAGATGATTTTAAGGTCCTCCAAAGGTATATAGAGATGTGGGAGCCCATGAACTTTGTAACGCACAAAGAGGTCAGTGAGATAATCGACGAAAAGCTGGCTGAAAAAAGATAGATTTATATACTAAAGTTGCAATAAATTACCCAAAAGAGGTTGATAGTTTATGGTTTTATTCGGCAGGAAAAAAGAGGAAGCTCAGGGCACGCCTCCGGGCATGGGAGAAACCCCTGATATGGGGGTGCCCCCTGAAGGCATGCCTCCGGAACAATATTCTCAGGACGCTTATGGTGCCGGATATGCGCAGGGAGGCTATGCTCCTGACCAGGGTTATGCGCAGAATGCACCCCAGCAGTATGCACAGCCTTCTGAGCCTCAGCCCATGGCTGCACCGCCCCAGGTAGATAAAGAGATGATAGAGGAGACTGCAGAGGCTATCGTAGAGGAGAAATGGAAGGAGAAGAAGAAAGAGCTTGATAAGATAACCGAATGGAGAGAGGAATCAGCCGAAAAGATGACCAAGCTGCAGCAGCAGATCAACGACCTGAGGGCATCTTTCGACTCTTTGAACAAGGGAATCTTAGGGAAGATCTCCCAGTATGACGATAATCTTGCAAATGTAGGTACAGAGATAAAGGCCATGGAAAAGGTTTTTTCCAAGGTCCTTCCTTCTATGACAGACAGCGTCAACAAGCTGCAGAGGATCTCCAGCAGCGCCAGGAAGAGATGATTTTAGGGATTGAATTCAAAGAATCCCAGCCTGATAGGGTCTAAGACAAAGTATAATCTTCTTGAGATAATCCCCATTTTACAATCTTTTTTAGCTTATGTTCCTTCATATTTCCTAAAGAAAAAAGGCAGCTTATAAGCGTTTCTATAATTGGGCGATATTGAAAAGTTAAACTCTTTCCCATACGAAGTGCGGGAAAATTTCGACCGAAAAGTAAATTTGAAGTCCGTTCTTTCTAGAGAGTGAATCGTTCCATCTAGAACCAGTAGTCAGAAGGGTTCTTTTCATCAATTCTGCAAGCTAATAATCTATAGGTGATTTAAAGAAAGATTTAAATACAAAAAATATTTAATTTATCATTATATACACCCATGTTAGATATATGCTAAAATGAAATGGTTATCTGTTTTAATATTGTTCTTTGTTTTATTTAGTTCTCTATCATATGCCAAGGAAGAGTTGTGTAATTTCATTGATGATGATGGTGATGGAGAGATTGATGAAGGCCTTGGAAGAGGAGAATCATGCACTGCAGGATTAGGAGAATGCGAGACTGAAGGGATCATTATCTGCTCAGAGAATGAGATAGACGCAATATGCAATGCAGAGCCTGGAACTCCAACAGCGGAAGTTTGTGATAACAAAGATAATGATTGCGATGGAATAGTTGATGAAGGCGTTTGTATAGTTTGCGGTAATGGTGTTCTAGACGCTGGTGAAGAATGTGATGACGGTAACACTATGGCTGGTGATGGCTGCACTCCAGATTGTGTAATTGAACCTGGGTATCCTGGTGCTGATAGTGATGATGATGGTTTCCCTGACACTGAGGACGATTGTCCTTTTGAGGCTGGTACTGATGGCGGTTGCCCTGTTGAACTTTGTGCTAATGGTGTTCTAGACGCTGGTGAGGGTTGTGATGGTTCTGACTTTGGTTTTGAGACTTGCCGTACCCAAGGTTTTGATGGTGGTACTCTTTCATGTAATCCTGATTGTACCATAGATATTAGTACTTGTACCACTGCTGGTT
>JAHWIN010000075.1 GCA_019322475.1 Candidatus Woesearchaeota archaeon | reverse complement strand
TTTAGGATCCTAAAAAATCCTGCGGATTTTTGGGAACTTAAAAATTTCATTTTTAAGTAATCAGGCGGGCATTCATCCCCTTGCGTATGTTAAAAATGCAAAGCATTTTTAAAAAATTAGAAACCCCCCGGGTTTCAAATTAACGCAGGGGATTTCTGCCCGCCAGATTTAAACGCAGCCAAGAAAATTCCAGAAAATGAGGTGTTTAGGAGAAGCATAGCAAAAAACCTATGGGCTTTAGCCCAGAGGCAAATTTACGGTTAAATGCTTCCTGTTCGGCTAATTCTATATTTTTCAATTATTTGATCCACTCTACAGCCGCTTTCCTCCTTGGCAAAGCCCTTGAAGGAAACCTTTCAGGATACCCTAGTGCTAAAGTGGCCATAACCCTGTGTGAAGAAGGCACGCCCAGCTTTTTCTTTATCTTCCTGCTCCCGTTAAATGCTATGTCTGCAAATCCTATCCAGCAGCTTCCTATCCCCATGGAACGGGCAGCAAGCATGATGTTCTGGGCTGCACAGCTGCAGTCCTTGACAAAAAACCTCTTCTTCGGAGCATGTATTATCATCAGGGCAGGAGCATTATAGAAGAAAAGGTCCTTCTCAGAGTCTACCCTCTTTCTCATAGCATCTGCTGATTTCCTGACCTCCCTGATAAAAGAAAGGGGAGATCCAAGCTTAAGCAGCGAATCATACCAGGAACGTATATCCTCTGAAAGGCTGCCTATGGTTTTCCTTCCTGTAACTATGACAAAACTCCACGGCTGCCTGTTATGGGAAGAAGGGGCATATTCTGCAATCCCTACAAGTTCCTTTAGCTGCCTCTTGGAAACCCTCTTAGCCTTATATTTCCTTATACTTCGCCTATTCCTTATAGTGTCAATTGTAGGGTTCATTTGTTTTCAATATAGAAATGATTATCTCTTTTTTTTAGCTGCTTTGGCTGAATCAAAGCTCTCTAATTCCTTTATCCTTCCCTTGATATTATCTATGGTCTTAGAATTGTCCTGCTGGTTCAAAAGGTTTCCACACTCAGGGCACTTAAAGCCGAACTCTGTTGCCTGCTCAAAATCCAGGCGGGCGCATGCCTGGGAGCATATGAAGAAGTTTCCCTTGTTCAGCTCTTCTTTCTTCAGCCTCTCCTTCAGCTTGTTTATCTTATCATTTCTAAGCTTCTCTATCAGCTCCTTGACCCTCTTCCTGTTAAATGTCCAGTAGCTTATATACCATCCTTTTTTCCTGTCTTTTCTCCTTATATATGTAGCTACGTTATAAGAGTTTAACGTATAAAGTATGTTCCTTGTAGTCTGCATGTCTAGTTTGACCTTATCAGCTATTATAAACTCAGAAACATCCTTCCGGTTCTTTAGATATTCGATTATAGGAACCGCTTTTTCTCCTGCTATCTCATTTATCAGGCTATGGATCTTCTTGTTTGTCAGCACCATCTTGATCAGCTTTTTATGTTAAGCAAAATCCTGGAAATGGGCATCAGGATTTACCATTAGCATATTACACTATGTATGCAAAACACCTTTTTTTGTTGTTGGTCAGCCTCTTTGCAATCAACTAATTAAGTCTCAGGGTATATTGGCTTTTCTAGCGCTGTGCCTTTGACACCCCCTAGAAAAGTATGTCTCTGCCTAATCCTTAGGCATACTTATATTTAAATGTTTCGTTTTTGTTCACTAAGAAGTAACTATTATTTCATGCTAAAGTTATTTGCCCTGCCTTTTCTTATCATAACACCCTTTACAGTAAGTATGTATCGTCTTGCCGTCATTAGTTGTCAGCCTGCAATCCTCTGCTGTTTCTATCTGCTTGCCGCAGGATTCACATTTATTCCACATTATCCTACCCCTAAAGGATAGTATATTCTAAATATATATAAACTTTATGATGGCTAAAAATAAAAAATAAAGATTATGCCTTGCCAAGAATCCTAAAGACCTTTGTTCCGCACTTAGGGCAGACACCCTTCATAGCCTTCATCTTATTTTTCATGACTATCTCCTTCCCATCCTTGATCTCTACCTGTTTTTGACACTTCATACATCTTCCCTTTGCCATTTATACTCACCTCAAGTTCGTTAAAAACCCAAATTTATATGTAAATCCCGCCTTATTTTGTGGTATTGGATTAAGTAATATATAAATGTTTGTAATAAACTAGGCTGACATCAGAAGCATATGCAAAATTTTTATCATCAGGAAAACTGTCCAACTTGCCTAAAAGGCCCAAAGGATCCATAAAAATCCAAAATTTCACAGATTAAGGAGTTACGACTAAAAAAAACAAAAGATTTATATATGCAATCAATTTAACCTTTATAAAATTTGCTGTAATCAAGATATGCATTACAACATCTTATAATCAAGGTGATTGGTATGGTCAGAAGAGATATGGTCAGAAAATGCCCCGAATGCGGAGGCATCAACCTGTTCTGGAACAAGGAAAAAGGAGAGATAATCTGCAAGGACTGCGGATTAGTTATAGAAGACAAGATGGTTGATTTTGGCCAGGAATGGAGGGAATTCGATAGCGACCATTCTGAAAGCAAGAGAAGGACAGGAGCTCCTATGACCTACACCCAATTTGACCAGGGCCTGGGAACAGAGGTTGGAGGAAAAGGGGACTTCATGAAACTGGGCAACAAGAACAGGAGCAAGTTCTTCAGGCTCAGAAAATGGCAGTACAGGATCTCAACAGCCATAGAAAGGAACCTAAAACTAGCCCTGGCTGAGCTTAAGCGTGTAGGATCTTATCTGAAACTTCCAAAATCTGTAGAAGAAGAGGCAGCCCGTATCTATACCTTAGCGGTCCAAAGGGGCCTGGTAAGGGGAAGATCTATGGAAAGCGTAGTTTCAGGAGCTTTATATGCAGCATGCAGAAGGCATGATGTTCCAAGAACATTAGATGAGCTTTCAGAAGCCTCTGGAATAGAAAAAAAGGAGATAGGAAGAACCTACAGGTTTGTTACAAGGGAACTGGGCATAACTATCCTTCCTTCAAACCCTGCTGACTACATAGCCAGGTTTGCATCAGCCCTTAAGCTTTCTGCAGAAACGCAAAGCAAGAGCATAGGCATCTTAGAGGACGCCCAAAAGGCAGAATTGACCTCTGGAAGAGGCCCTACCGGCATAGCAGCTGCAGCCCTTTATGTCGCTGCCCTCATGCACGGAGAAAAAAGGACGCAAAGAGAGGTTGCAGACGTTGCAGGAGTCACAGAAGTAACGATAAGGAACAGGTACAAAGAGCTGCTGGAAAAGCTAAAGCTGGAAAAAGAGATCAAAAAGAAGAAAAAGAAGAAATAATATCATGCTCTAGCCCATCAAAACTATTATATACATTTCTAAAGCCTTTTTCACCACCTGTTGGATACTAAAAAAACGAAACATTTATATAGTAGTTCATATACCACTATATAATAACAACGAGCTTATGCTCAACCCAGGATGAAATCCCCCAAAACTTTTTCTACCTGGGGTTTTTTATTTTTTTATAACAAAGAGCACAAATATTTGAGCGATAATTAATGCTCTTTGCTTATTAATAAAAGGCATGATTGCTCAATTATTGATGTCTTTTATTATAACTTAAAAGTCAATATTCTGTTTCATTACTTGATATTAATCGTAAATATTTAAATAATCCCTATGGTTAATCTGATATATGCAAATAAAGAGTATAGATTACTGCCCTGAAAATATATACCCCCAGATGGATCTTCCAAGATGGATAAGATCAAAAGAAAACGCTGTTATAACATTAAACGACCTTTAGAGGGTTATCCTCTTGCCGTCTGCGTCTATAGCAGGGTTTCTGAATATCTGGTCCAGGTGTATTATAGCATAGATATTTCCCCCAAACCAGTAATTGGAGCCTATGCCTATATGCGCAGTCCCTAATGTCTTTTCATCTATGAGAGTAGAGCCTATGATTCTCGCTTTAGGGTTTAAGCCTATGCCTAACTCCCCCACCCTATAGACGCTTTTAGGATGCTTAGACCTTCCTGCAGCCCATTTCAGCGTATTCTCCAATTTCTTAGCCTCGCTTCCCCCGCTTATATCTACTATGCTCCCTTCCTCTATCTTAAGGGTTATGGGATCCTTGATCAGGGTAGTATGCTTATGGTTCCTTGAACTTCCGTCTATCACAACCTTCCCCTCGACCTTCTTTCCATTGCAGGGTATATAAACCTCCCCCGCAGGAAGGTTGCCTCCTGTCCCTGGCTCATGATATGAGCCGTCAGCAGATATGGCTTTCATGCCTTCAACATTGTAGTAAAGGTCTGTTCCCTGGTCGGTCCTTATGTTCAGCTCACTTGCATCATCAAGAGACGCCTTAAGAAGCGTGTGCTTTGCCATTAAAGGCTTATACTCAACATCAACAGCAGCGATGACATCATCTATCTTTTTTGTAGGAAGGTCCCCTAAGCTCAAGGCAGAGACAAACCTGTGCCTCCTTTTCTCGCAAAACTTCCTGAAGCTTTTGCCTATCTCCTTCAAGGATCCCAGCTTATCGGACATATTGACAAAAACGACATTGTTCTCATCAAGGTTATCCAGGGAATCCACAACATCCTTTTCAGCAGAGTTCCCCCTGGACTTTATATCCTGGAGTATAAGCTTAGAGTCCAGGTTAAGGGAATTTGCTGCAAGGTAATAAGCGCCAGACAATATGGGGGCGATCCGCTTGTTGCTAAACCCCTTATCGCCCATTATCAGGATCTTCTCATCAGTTATCTTAAAGCAGGAATTGAATATCTTCTTCAGGTAAAATGATGTTTTTTCAGCTAATTCATACAGGTTGTTGGCCTTAAGCCACTGTACAGACTGGATAGTGTCCATAGTAAAGAAGAAAAATTTTATAGCGATTAATAAAAGTTTCGATTGAAAAACAAAACCTATTTAAAAAAGCAGGATATACTTTTAGGCATGATAAAGGCTGTTCTCTTTGATCTTGACAATACCCTCATTGACTTTATGCGGATGAAAAGGAACAGCTGCGAGGCTGCTGTCTCTGCCATGATAGATGCAGGCCTGGAGATAGAAAAAGACAGGGCGCTGAAAAGGCTGTTCACGCTTTATGACAAGCATGGCTTAGAAGACAGCAGGATATTCCAAAGGTTCCTCAAGGAAGAAAAAAAGAGGATAGATTACAGGATACTTGCAAACGCCATAGTAGCTTACAGGAAAGTAAGGGCCTCTTACCTGCAGCCATACCCTCATACAGACTACCTTCTCATAAAGCTGAAATCAAAAGGCATAAAGCTGGCCATAGTCAGTGACGCCCCAAGGCTGAAGGCCTGGCTCAGGCTCATGTCCATGAAACTAGGCAATTTCTTCGATGTCGTAGTCACATTTGAAGACACGAAACAGCTAAAGCCGTCTTCGCTTCCTTTTGAAGCAGCACTGAAAAAGCTGAAGCTCAGCCCCAAAGAATGCCTTATGGTAGGCGACCTTCCCCACAGGGACATAGAAGGCGCCAAAAAGCTCGGCATGAAGACCTGTTTTGCCAGGTACGGCAACAATAAGGTAAGGAAAAGCAAAGCAGACTACGAAATCAATGACATAAAAGAGCTGTTAAGGATAGTATCCTATTAGCATACATCACTTCTTCCCCTTAAGCCTTAATGCATTAAGCTTGATAAAGCCGTCTGCATCCTTCTGGTCATAACCCCCATGGACCTCCATAGAAGCTGTCTTCTCGTCATATAAGCTGCATGGTGAAGACCTTCCTGTGATTATAACATTGCCCTTATAGAGCTTAAGGTTGACAGTCCCTGTAACATTCTCCTGGCTTTTGTCTATCATGCACTGCAAAAGCTCCATCTCAGGGGAATACCAAAACCCGTTATAGATAAGGCTGGCTATCTTAGGAATCAAAGAGTCCCTTATCTGCTTTACCTCCCTGTCCATCGTTATCCCTTCTATGTCAAGGTGGGCCTGCATCAGTACTGTTCCTCCCGGAGTTTCATATACCCCCCTGGACTTCATGCCTACAAACCTATTTTCAACCAGATCGACCCTTCCTATGCCATTCATCCCCCCGATCTTATTCAGGTAAGTAAAGAGCTTTAAAGGGTCTGTTTCTGTAACATTGTTCGTCTTATCGACAATCTTGACAGGAACCCCTTTCTTGAAATCTATGCTCAGCTCTGTCTCCTTGTCAGGAGCCTTTAAAGGGGAAACAGTCATCTCAAAGATATCATCATCAGGCCCTTTTGAGGTATCCTCCAGTACACCTGACTCATAGCTTATGTGCATCAGGTTGGGGTCTGTGCTGTAAGGCTTTTTGATGCTGGCTTTCACAGGTATATCATGTTCCTTGCAGTATTTGATCATGTCCGGCCTGCCCTGAAACTTATCCAGAAATTCATCATCCTTCCATGGGCTGATTATCCTGGCGTCAGGCATCAGGGTATAATATGTAAGCTCAAACCTGACCTGGTCATTACCTTTCCCTGTAGCTCCGTGCCCTACTATATTGGTCTTTTCCTTCTTCGCTATCTCGATCTGCCTCTTGGCTATCAAAGGCCTTGCTAAAGATGTACCTAAAAGATATTTCCCTTCATAAACAGCATTGGCCTTTATAGAATTAAATATAAATTCAGTGGCAAATTCCTTCTTCAGATCCTCTATATAGACCTTAGAGGCCCCTATGCTTATAGCTTTCTTCTCAGCAGCCTTAAAGTCCTCATCCTGCCCGACATCAGCGATATAAGCTATAACATCATATCCCTTATCTATAAGCCATTTGAGTATTACAGACGTGTCTAATCCGCCTGAATAAGCCAGTATTACCTTCTGTTTTGCCATGCTCCTAAGAAAATTAAGCTATTTATAAATCTATTGACCTAAACAGGATAAGAATAAACAATAATGTTTTATATCGGACAAGAACAAAATCTGCTGCTTAAGCCTGCAACAGCCCCTCTCCTTCATCAAGACCAAACATGATATTCATGTTCTGCACTGCCTGCCCTGAAGCCCCCTTTAGAAGGTTGTCTATCACAGAGACTATGACAAGCTGGTTGTTCTCATCAACCTCAAACCCGCCTATATGGCAGTAGTTCGTCCTGCTTACATCCTTTATCTCAGGTATCTTCTCCCTAATTACCTTTACAAAAGGCTCATCCTTATAGCTATCTTCAAAAAGCCTCATCACATCTTCCTTATCCATTCCTTTCTTCAGAAGGATATGCGCTGTGCACATCATGCCCTGAAAGGCGTCTATGACATGGGGTGTAAAGCTCACCTTAGCCTTCAAAAACTGCTCTATCTCAGGCTTGTGCCTGTGTGAGACCAGCTTGTAAGCCACGATATTGTCCTTTATAGTGTTATGGTCCTTGGCATACGCTGAATCCTTGCCGGCTCCGCTGTAGCCTGACTTGCAGTCAAAAACTATATGCCTGGCAAGTTTCCCCAAAGGCAGCGAAGCCAAAAGGCAGGCTGTAGCATAGCATCCCGGATTAGCTATAACTTTTGCCTTTTTTATCTTATCCCTAAAAAGCTCAGGAAGCCCGTAAGCTGCCTTCTTATTGTTCTCATTATCAACATGCTTAACATTATAGACTTCCTCATACTTCCCGATATCCTTGAACCTGTAATCTGCCGAAAGGTCTATTATCCTCTTGCATTTCAGCTTAGGAACCAGCTTAAACGCAGCAGTATGGGGAACAGCCAGGAAGATGCAGTCTAATCTCATGTCATTTATCTCATCGACAGAGTAATCAGTATAGCTCTCCTGCCCGCCAAAATCGCTATACAGGTCTTTTACCTTCTTCCCTGCATAGCTCCTGCTGTTCAAAACCTTCAGCTCAGCCTTAGGATGGTTCCTGAGTATCTTGATAAGCTCATAGCCTGTATACCCTGATGCTCCTATTACCCCTGTTTTTATTTTTTTCATCGTAACCTGACAATATTGCCTAGTATTCTATCGTTAGCTTATTCTCTCCATCCTGATAGGCAAACCCTTTTTTCACCCTATCCAGCCCTAACTCATGGGTAAGGTCAGTCGGAAATCTTACAGTGACGGAATTCCCTGACTTCCAGAATTTGACCTCTTTCCTTTTTGCCCCCCACAGCCCCTTTTCCTTCAGTTTCTGCTCCACAACCCTCATCGAATCATCAGGGAGATACATATTGCCGCATTTATCGCAAACCTCTACATCCAAAACCCCGCAGTTGATCCCTCTCTGCACTACCTTTTCCTTAGCCCACCTTATTTTCCCCCCGCAGGGGCATGGAAACCTTATCTTTTCTTTCATTTTTATCAAACCTCAATTACAGTTATAGGGTATATCTTCCTAAGCCCTTCAACATTAAATTCCCTGTATATCACCCTGTACCATTTAAACTGGGAGGAAACCGTTCCATCACAGCACCTTCTCTATTATCCCCAAAGCCTCATCAATCTCCCCTTCACCAACAATCAAAGGAGGCAGCATCCTTAATGTATTCCCGCTTGTATTGTTTATTATCAGCCCTTTAGCAAGGCATTTATTCACAACATCCTTAGCATCATCACTGTTAAGCTCAACAGCCGCCATAAGCCCTTTTCCCCTGACATCTTTTATCTTATCATTTTCCTTCTTAAGCCCTTCAAGCTTAGACAGAAGATAGCTGCCCGTCTTAGCTGCATTCTCCATAAGATTATTGCCTAAGATATGGTCTATAACAGCGTTTGCAGCAGCGCAGCTTAAGCTGTTTCCCCCGAATGTGGAGGCATGCTCTCCCTTATCAAACTCCAGGTCGGATATGCAGGCCCCTATAGGTATGCCGTTAGCCAGCCCTTTCGCTATAGTTGCTATATCAGGCTTCACATTTTCATGCAGGTAAGCGAAGAATTTTCCTGTCCTTCCTGTACCTGACTGCACCTCATCAGCTATCAGCAGAACATTATTTTTCCTGCAGAGCTGCTCAACCTTCTTCAGATAGCCTTTCTTAGGAACTACTACACCTGCTTCCCCCTGTATCGGCTCTATGATGACAGCTGCAGCATCAGGGCTTATTACAGCTTCTAAGGCCCCGATATCATCATATTCCGCAAACTTGACATCCAAAGCCAATGGCTCAAAGGGCTTCCTGTATTTCTCATTCCATGTTAATGCCAAGCTTGATGTTGTCCTCCCGTGAAAAGATCCCTTGAATGCTATAAACTTGTTCTTCCCTGTGATCTTCTTTGCCAGCTTTACAGCAGCCTCGTTCGCCTCAGCCCCTGAATTGCAGAAAAAGCATTTCTGCAGCCCTGAAAGCTTGGCTAATTTCTCAGCCAGCTCAACCTGAGGCTCAGTATAATAAAGGTTTGTTATGTTCAGAAGCCTCTTTGCCTGCATGCAGGCTGCTTTGGCAACCTCTGGATTTCCATGCCCCACAGAGCATGTCGCTATCCCTCCTAAAAGGTCAAGATACTTATTCCCCTCTTTATCGTAAACATAGCACCCCTTGCCATGGTCAACTAATAGGTTAAACCTTGAATAGGTTCCCATGATATGCTTCTTCTCTAAGTTTATTATTTTCTTGGTATCCATCTTTCTTGCCGCCCCTTGCTTCAAAGCGTCATCCTCAGGAGCCGTTCTTCACTATCTCTGTACCTATGCCCTTATCAGTGAATATCTCAAGCAGCAATGCATGGCTTATCATCCCGTTGATAAGGTGCGCTTTCCTGCATCCTGCTTCGACAGCCTCGACACATGCCTTTACCTTAGGGATCATGCCCTCGGTTATAACCTTATTCCGTATATGCCTGTGTGCATCCTTGATAGAAAGGTGAGATATCAGTTTTCCCTTTTCTATCACGCCGTCCACATTTGTAAGCAAAGTCATCTTCTCTGCCTTAAGCGCAACTGCAATCTTGGTTGCAGCATCATCTGCATTTATGTTATATGTCTCTTCTCCCCCTGTTCCCAATGGAGATATTACAGGTATGTTTCCCTTGTCTATGGCATCCTTGATCATCCCCTTATCTATCTTTATGACAGTTCCTACAAGGCCAAGCTGCCTGCTCTTCTGCTCCGCAATTATTGCATGATTGACAGACACAGCTTTCCCTCCCTCTTCCCTTATTATCTCTTTTATCTCATCATTTATCTTCCTGAAAACATCCTTTACTACAGAGATAGTTTCCTTGTCTGTAACCCTTAGCCCTTCTACAAAAACAGGCTTCACATCTTTCTTTTTCATCTCCTCATTGATAAAAGGCCCACCTCCATGGACTATTACCGGAAGTATCCCTACATGCTTCAGCAGCACTATATCCTTCATCACAGACCTTTTCAGGCTGCTGCTGGCCATGGCATTCCCACCATACTTTATTACAGCTATCCTCCCCCTGAACTTCTGCATGTAAGGAAGCGCTTCTGTAAGTATGCTGGCTTTTTTTATCAGGTCATCCATTTTAGGTGCTGTAATGGGCATTAAGCTTTACATAATCTGTTGTAAGGTCGCAGCCAT
>JAHWIN010000074.1 GCA_019322475.1 Candidatus Woesearchaeota archaeon | reverse complement strand
CATACATTTCCAAAATATTCCAGGAAGCTGAAAAAGATGGCAAACAAAGACGTGATATTTACAGGGTTTGTAAAGGATGAGGAGCTTCCTGAGCATTATGCTGCCTGTGATGCTTATGTGACAGCTTCGTTATGGGAGGGTTTTGACCTTCCGGCTGCTGAGGCGCAGGCCATGGGAAAGCCTGTGGTGGCTTTTGATGCCGGGGCGCATAAAGAGGTGGTAAAGAAGGGGCTATTGGTGAGGAAGAAGGATGTTAAGGGGCTTGGTGAGGGCATTATAAAAACTTTAAGGCTTCATCCATAAAATCCTTCGGGGTTGCCATCGGCTCGCTCTGAACTGTTATTATTTTAAGCGCGGCCCCTCCCCGTAGGGTGCGTCCCCTTCCGCTGTAATCGTTTTAATGGACGTATCGCTCACAAATTGATGGCAACCTTCATTTTATGGATGAAGCCAAACTTTAGGTAAGGTTTATAAATAAATTTTTATTCTTTGCTATCATGAAAGGGATAATACTCGCGGGGGGGCTTGGGACAAGGCTGCTTCCATTTACAAGGGTGATAAACAAGCACCTTATGAACATAGCAGGCAAACCGATGGTCCAGTATCCGATAGAAACGCTGAAAAAGGCAGGGATAGGCTCTATCCTGATCATCACAAACCCCCATCATGTTGAGCAATTCAAGCAGATCATCGATGAAGAGAAGCTGGGGGTTAAAATAACCTATAAAACCCAGGAAAAAGCTGCCGGGATAGCAGACGCCTTAAGGCAGGCCAGGGATTTTGCTATGGGCGAGAAAATGGTAGTCATCCTCGGGGACAATATAATAATCGAGGACATCTCTGAGCATGTTACGGATTTTGAAAAAAGCAACAAGTCAAAGATACTTCTTAAAGAGGTGCCGGATCCCCATCGTTTTGGCATAGCCACAATGAACAATGGGACAATAGAAGGTATAGATGAAAAGCCAGAAGAGCCGAAAAGCAACCTTGCAGTTATAGGGGCATACATGTACTGCCCTGACGTCTTTGACATAATCGAAGGATTGAAGCCGAGCGAGAGGGGCGAGTATGAGATAACGAGCGTAAACCAGGCTTACCTGGATGAGAAAAGGCTGACAGCATCCATGCTTAAGGGGCCCTGGATAGATGCAGGAACTATAGAGTCGCTGCATGAAGCCGCTACATTAGTCAAGGAACATATGGGTGAAAATCAAGGATGAAGCTATTTGTAACAGGGGGAGCAGGATTTATCGGATCTAATTTCATAAGGCATATCATACAGAAATATCCTGATTATGAGGTTCTTAATTTTGATAAACTTACCTATTCTGGAAATTTAGATAATCTAAGGGGTATAGAAAAAGATGATAGGTATAAATTTGTCAAGGGAGACATCTGCAGCAAACAGGATGTTGAAAAAGCCATGGAAGGGTGTGATATAGCAGTTAATTTTGCAGCGGAAAGCCATGTTGACAGGTCGATAGAAGACTCGGGAATATTTCTTAATGTGGATGTACTAGGAGTACACAGGCTTTTGGAGGCTGCAAGGAAGCTTGATATCCAGAGGTTTATACAGATAAGCACAGACGAGGTCTATGGGGACATACCTGAAGGATCTTCCAAGGAGACTGATATGCTGAATCCAAGCAATCCTTATTCTGCAGGGAAGGCAGGAGGCGAGATGCTGGCCTTATCATACTGGAGAACATTCAAGACACCCGTCATAATAACAAGAAGCTCAAACAACTACGGCGCTTACCAGTATCCTGAAAAACTGATACCCCGGTTCTTTGTAAGGGCCATGGGGGGAAGGAAGGTTCCGGTCTATGGGACAGGGGGGGCCATAAGGGACTGGCTTTATGTAAAAGATAATTGTGAGGCCATAGACCTTGTCATGCACAAGGGCAGGCTGGGGAACATATACAATATAGGAGGGAAATGCAACAAGACCTGCCTTGAGATAACAAAAGAGATACTCAACTATCTCGGGAAAGGGGAAGAGTGGATAGAGTTTGCAGAAGACAGGCTAGGGCATGACATGAGGTATTCGCTGGACATAACCAAGATAAAAGATGAGCTTGGATGGGAGCCAAAAAACAACTTTTCATCAGCCATGAAGGAAACCCTGGACTGGTACAAAGACAACAGGGAATGGTGGGAAAAGCTTTTGAAAAAGGATAGGGAGCATATCTAGAGCTGGTTTTGTTGCTGGCCGATCATTCTTTATTTTTGAAGTATCAGGAATGTCTTATAAGTTTGAAGAAAAAATAAACAGAAGATCTCTCCATCAGATGTTTAACAAGCTTTATAAAAAGCCTTATTTTTCTCTAAGGTAATGAATATCTGTATGTTCAGCAGGGTCGTCAGCGGGCATAGCAAGGGCGGTGTACAGGACCATATAGCTATGCTTACAGAGGGGATTGTGAGGAAAGGGTACAAAGTCACCATAATAACATCAAGGCATCCTGATAAGGAGTATGAGGAGAGGAACGGGGTAAGGATCCATTATGCTGGCAAGGGCGCTATAGGGAACTACTCAAAAGAGTACTTTAAGGAGAGCTTAAGGAAATTCATCGAGATCAATAAGAAAGAAAAATTTGATGTTATCCACAGCCAGGATGTCTCTGCATATTATCTTGTTAAGAAGAAGCTGAACAGCAAGCTCAATATCCCGCTTATAGTCACCATGCATGGCACATCTTTTGATGACTTCAAAACCAGGATGAATACAGGATTATCGATAAAGGAGCCCATAGTCAGCTTAAGGGAGATGGCGATATTCATGATATATGCGTATAGATACCTGAGGCGCGAGGCCCCTACAATAAGGGGGGCAGACAAGCTTATCGTAACAAGCGATGAGCAGCCAGAGCTTGCACGAAAGATATACCATCTGAAGAAGGATAAAGTCATGGTCATCTATAATGGGGTAGACACCTCTTATTTTGTCCCCGGCCTGAACAGCGAACCATTAAGGAAAAGATATAAGCTGGAGAACAAGATGGTCCTGCTGCGGTCTGCAAGGCTTGAAAAAGAGAAAGGAGTGCAGACAGCGATAAGGGCAATGAAGTACATAGTTAAGGAAAAGGAAAATGCTGTCCTGGCGGTAGTAGGGGACGGCTATTACAGGAAAAAGCTGGAAAAGACGGCAAGGAGACTGGGATTAGAGAAGAACATCATATTTACAGGGTACGTGGAGTTTGAGGAGCTAAGGCATTTTTTTAACCTCTGCGATGTTTTTATCGGGCCAACTTTGAGGACAGGGGGCTATGAGCTGACATTTACAGAGCTGATGGCTTGCGGAAAGGCATTGATAACAACAGACATAGGAGGGTATCCCTACCTTATAAAGGATAATGAAGACGGGTTTCTTGTCCCAAAAAAGGATCCGAAGAGAACAGCGGAAAAGGCATTGATGCTCCTGAAGGACGAGGAGCTAAGGGCAAGGATAGGGAAAAAAGCCAGGGAGAAGATATTAAAAGACTTTTCTATAGAGAAGATGATCGACAAAACGATAAAAGCTTATAAAGAAGCCATAGAGAAGCACAACTAGGAAGATGGATTTCGCAGGAAAAAATATATTGATAACAGGAGGATTAGGGTTCATAGGGTCTAACCTAGCCATAGAGCTGGTAAGGCAGGATGCAAATGTTACCATATTAGATTCGCTTTCAGAGTTTTGCGGAGGAAACCTATCCAATATAAAGGAGATAAAGGATAAGGCAGCTGTAAAGGTGGCTGATATATCTGACAAAGGAACAGCCGGATTAGTCAAGGATCAGGAGCTTATCTTTAACCTGGCCGGGCATGTAAGCCATATAAGAAGCATAAAGCTGCCCATCATCGACTATAAGATAAATGTAGAATCACAATTGGGCTTTCTTGAGCTATGCAGAAAGAATACTGATGCGACCATCATCTATGCAGGAACAAGGGCGCAATACGGAAAGACAAAGAACCCTGTAGATGAAGGACATCCTCAAAATCCGGTAGATGTCAATGGGGTAAACAAATTTACTGCAGAGCAGTTTCATCTCCTTTATTCAAGGATCCACGGCCTAAAGGCTATCTCACTCAGGCTGACCAACGTATACGGACCTAAGCAGAAGGTCAACGACTCCCAGCAGGGGTTCTTCAACTGGCTCATAAGGAAAGCCATGGAAGGCTCAACAATAGAGCTGTATGGGGGAGGAAAACAATTAAGGGACCTCAGCTATGTTGATGATACTGTAAGCGCAATGATGAAGGTTTCGCTAAGCAAAAAGCATGGAGAAGCTTTCAATGTAGGAAGCGGCAATCCAATAAGCATACTGGAATCGGCAAGGTTGATAACAGAAACTGCAAAAAAGGGCAGAATTATCAGCAAAGATTTTCCCAAAGATAAAAAGAAGATAGAGATAGGGGATTATTATGCAGACATAAGCAAGATAAAGGAACTGGGGTGGGAGCCTAAAACGAGCCTGAAGGAAGGCATCGAAAAGACCATAGAGTTCTACAATAAAAACAAAGAGAATTATTTCAAATGAAGACTCTCCTGCTGCTGGATAAGAAGATAGGAGCCATTTTCCATGGCAATAAAGGCGTCCTTAACCTCCAGAAAGAGGGGAAAACAGAAGATAAGGCCCTTATCGTATCCATGAGGGATGACGTTTCCCGCCTGCTCAAAAAAAACAAGATAAGCTTCAGGGAAATCCTGGATTACAGCAAGGATACAAACCTTGAAAGCAATGCTATGGATCTTGTAAAATCAATATCTAAGTCAAGGACAGGGAACCAAAACCTAAAAGAGATCTTTTCTTATGACAGCTTCTCTATATGGTGGATGATGGAGGACTGGCTGTATTACAGCTTTGCGTATTACAGCTCGATAAAGAAGGCTGTGGAATGCTTTGAAAAGATATACAACCTGGCTGAAAAGGAGAATCCAAAAAAAATAATATTATATTCTGATGATCCCCTTACGATCAAGGCGTGCAAGCTGGTATGCAGGAAAAAAGGCATAGAACTGAAGGGCAGAAAAAACCTGCTGAACGCACTAAAAGAGCAGGCAAAAACAAAGATCAGAATAGAGGCTATAAAGGCCTATCAGGGTGCCTGCTTTCTTATTAGAAGGGCCATATTTAGAGGCAGAAAAGCGTATTTCAAGGAAGGTAAGGGGGGGCGAAAGATACTGATCTTTGCAACAGATGACAGATGGGGAACGGTCCCAGGCATAGAAAAGACCATCGGAGACCCATACCTGTATCCCATCCTGGATGAGCTGAAAAAAAACAAAGAGAATGGCATAATCATCATGGATAACCATTTTGCATATACCCCATTGCCTAAGCTGATGAGGATATTAAGGCAGAAGAAAGAAAGCGGGATAAACTATGATATCCTTGAAAATCACCTGAATAAAAAAACAAAAAGGAAGGTCGCAGAAAGATTAAGGCATTTCAGGTCAAAATACAGGGCAATAAGAGGCAACAAGGATTTTGTAAGATGCTTCTGCTATAGGGATACCAACATATTCGGCCTTGTCAAAAAGCAATTTGACGCCTATTTCTCCTACAGGCTGAAAGGGCACCTGACAGAGTTTGAAATATTAAAGGGCCTGATAAAAGAGAAAAAGCCCAATGTTGCTGTCAATATGGATGAGTCCAGAGCATTTTCCAGGGCACTTTTCCATATATGCAAAAAAGAAGGGATAAGGACTGTTGCGATACAACACGGAAACCTTGAGGGAACGATACGGTGCGTCCATGAAAAAGACGAGATATCAGAAGATGCGCTTCCTGACAAATGCCCAATCCCTGACAAGACAGTAGTATGGGGGGATTTCCATAAAGATTTCCTACTGAAAAACCATTATCCCAGCGACAAGGTAGAGGTCCTTGGGTGCCAAAGATATGACGTGCTTGCTGATGCAGGCAGGATGTACAGCAAAAAAGAAAGCTGCAAAAAATTAGGGATCGACCCTGATAGGAGGATAATAGCGCTATTCACCAACAGCAATTTTGATGAGGAGAATAAAGCACTCCTAAAAGCAACGTTTGATGCTGTAAAGAAGATACCTAACGTCCAGCTTGCAGTAAAGCCACATCCAAAGGAAAATTACAGGATCCACTACCAGATGAAGGAAAATACGAGAAGTGACGCCATCATCATAAGAGATATAGATTCTTTTGAGCTTTTGCATATAGCAGACATAGTAATGATCTACTGGTCAACAGTAGGGTTAGAGGCCATGATCCTGGACAAGCCAGTCATAGTGATAAACCTTATGGGCCAGCCTGATAAGGTGCCATATGCAAAACAAGGCGCAGCAATAGGAGTCTACAAGGAAGAGGATCTTGCAGGCTCTATAAAAAGCATATTAAGTGATGAAGAAATCCAAAAAAAACTGAAGAAGAACAGGGACAAGCTTGCGTATGAATACTGCTATAAGAAAGATGGGCTGGCCTCCAGAAGGATTGCCCACCTTATCGAAAACAAGAAAATTTCATGAAATATCAAACTATGAAATTTTTGAGTCTATAAAGTGGAAAAATCGGGGGCTTCCCAACCTGAAGGACGGTGATTCCCGCTCGGATTTTTAGCATCCTAAAACGTCCTTAGGATTTTTTGAATTAATCAGGCGGACATTCACCTCCTCCTGCAAACACAGGGGATTTCTGCCTGCCAGACCTAAACCTTAAAACCTGAGAGAATTAAATCTGCAACTTCCCTTACAGCACCGCAACCCCCTTTTTCATCAGTGATGTAATCAGCACATTTCTTAACAAGAGGGTATGCATCCTGTACAGCCACACCTATGCCTGCCAATTTAATGCATCCGATATCATTAAGATCATTTCCTATGAAACATACCTCTTCCATTCCAATCCCCTTTTTCTTGATTTCATCCATGAAGATGTGTTCCTTATCCTCTATTCCATGTATACATGGTATCTTTAATTTTTTGCACCTAGCTTCAACAACCTTATTCTCTTCCTTGGACAATACCAATAATTCTTTTCCTGATTTTTTAAGCATATCTATCCCAAATCCGTCTGCACGGCTGCAAAAAACGGACTCTCCTCCCTCTGAATCTACCAACACCAGGTTGTTTGTCAAAACCCCATCGAAGTCCATCACAAGCATCCTTATCTTTCTAAATTTTTCCTGCATTTTTAGACCCCTTAATCTTTTCAATAAGCCAGAAATCAAAATGCGTATCTATCTCAAATGAGTTTTCTGGCTGCATAACATACAAGGAGATGCTTCCCCCAAGACGGCACTTATTTTTTAGTAAAATTTCCTTTTTTGTAATGTATATAGACCCATTTTCCTTGTATTGTTGCATCTCCTGATGGAACGGCCTTTTTTTAGAAGGGTCATAATTAATAGGCGCCCCCAGGCCATCCCTAATTTTCCAAAGAAAATAAGGGAACTCGCAGACACTCAACAAAGAGTCGGAATTAGAGCGTAACAGCACATTTATAGCGTTGTCTATATCTTCCTTTTCCCTTAAGGGAGAGGTGGGCTGCAAAAGAACTATCAAATCCGGATGATAACCTTCCCTTTTAAGAGTTTCTACAACATGAACCAGAACATCATCAGTCTTAGAATCATCTGCTGCTAATTGTTTGGGCCTCATATAAACTTCTGCTCCAAATCTTTTTGCAACATCGGCTATCTCAAGATCATCGGTTGAGACTATAGTCCTTCCTACAAGGCTGGAACCCAAGCTGGAGGCTATACTATAAGATATAAGGGGCTTTCCATCCAATAGCTTTATATTCTTTCCTGGAACTCCCTTTGAGCCCCCTCTTGCAGGTATTATCGATATTATTTCCATTTGACAATCTGATCAGGAACAAAAGAGCATATTTAAATTTATTGATTTTATGTATGCATCAGCCCCCCATAGAAAAATATATTAATAGGAAGCTATTTACAACAGATTTGAGTAATCTATTGACTAAAACTAAAGATCATATGAGGAGGATAAGCAATATGCCTGAAGAAAACCATTGTTCGATAAGGAGTGACGGGGATTTGGATAACAGGCCTGATTTTATTAAAAAAAAACCTGATGTTGCTGCAAACAAAAGCCAAGCCCTCTCACAAGCATGGAACCTTTATGAAAAAAAGTTTACTGGGAACAAGAACCCTAAAACTGTATTGATAGCTAATAAGCTTGTAGGGCCCAACCAGCCCCCATTAGTCATAGCTGAGATAGGCCTTAACCATAATGGGGATATTGGAATCTGCAAAAAACTTATCGATGTTGCGATTGAAGCCGGCTGTGATGCTGTGAAATTCCAAAAAAGGACTATTGACCTCGTCTATACAAAAGAGAAGCTGGATGAACCCCGAGAAGGGCCTTTCGGAAAAACTTATGGCGATGAAAAAAGAGCGCTTGAATTTGGCAAGGAGGAGTATAAAGAGATCGACAAGTACTGTAAAGAAAAAGGGATAATCTGGTTTGCTTCTGTATGGGACCTAGAAAGTGTTGATTTTCTTGAAAGCTTTAATGTCCCCTGCTATAAAATCCCTTCACCCCTGCTCAAAAACAAGAAACTATTGATGAAAGTAAAAGAAAAAGAAAAACCAATGATGATATCCACCGGAATGAGCAGCATGGAAGAAATAAAAGAAGCTGTCGGCCTTCTTGGGGAAGATAATCTGATAATAATGCACTGTACAAGCGCATATCCTGCTCAAGAAAACCAACTCGACCTGAATGTCATCAAAACGTTAAAGGAAACCTTTTTGTGCCCAATAGGATACAGCGGCCATGAAACAGGAGTCTACCCTACAATCATAGCCGCCGCTCTTGGCTCATGCATATTGGAAAGGCACATAACCCTTAACAGGGCTATGTACGGGAGTGACCATTCAGCAAGCCTTGAAAAGAGAGGTATTGAGATCATCGGTTCAATAGCCAAAAAAACCCCTACCTTCCTTGGAAGCTATGAAAAAAAGGTCTATGATATAAAGCCCAGCTTAACAGGGATAATGTAAAGGTCCAGGACCTTTCGGCTTATTTGAAGCAATAATCCGTGAGATGTTCAGATCAATTTTTCAATCTCCTGCATTGCATCTTTAAAATTTTTTGGGACAAGGACCTCATATATTTTTACTGGTCTCAATGCAATGGACAGAATCTCCCTTTCTTTTTCGTGCAGCCGGGCAAAGCTTAGCCTGTTGCCTGTAATGAAAGAATATGCCCTGCAATCATTTACCATTTTACTTGCCTCAAAAATATTTGTCGCCATAACCCGATCAATAAAATCATCAAGGGGCAGAGGCCTTATCTTTGCCCTAACAGAATTGCTTTCCAACAATAAAAAGAGGGTATCCACTCTTTGTTTTTTTACGATTTTCAAACCCGGAAAAAGTTTTTTTAAAGGCATCCTTACCTTAAATTCAATATTTTTTCCTATCTTAGAGATTGAATCCAATCCAAAAAGATAAAAAATCCTAAAAAACTTTTTTCCTGTAAGGACTATCCGGAACCTGATCCTTTGCCCCAAACTAAGATTACCAGCAACAGTGGGCAAAGCCATAACATTAAAATCCCTTAAGTCAATCCTTTTGGGATATGCTAAAAGGTCCCCTCTTTTACTTAGAACCGTAAACTCATCACTGATATATGATGCTCCTCTCTCTAAGAAATAGAGCAATGAATTTGTCTTTCCCCCATTTATCCAAGCACATATATTCACCCCCCTATCCCTGTAAACAAAAGAGGAACCATGAATAGGGGCTATCCCCTTTTTCAAAAGCTTATACTTAAGGATCTCCTCCAAATGGCCCAACAATTCCCTAAAAGAAAAACCATTTTCACAAAGGACCTTTGTTTTCTTATCCAAATCAGGAGAAAAGCCCGCCTTTTTACCATTAGAGTCTATGAAAAAAAACAATCCATTGCTTAAAAAGAAATCCCCTGCTGATTCCTTTTTTTTGTAGGCTATCTTATCCAGAAAAAACAGGGCAATATCCGGATCATTTACCGGCTTAGCCAGCTTAAAACTGCCTATCTCTCCATCCAAAAACCTCCTAAAAGGTGGTGAGGCGCCAACCACCTTCAAGGAAACATCATGTATTAAAAAATACATCTAAAAACTCCTCCTTTATCTGCTTGATCCTCATCTCCTCTGGCAGGCTTACAACGTAAATGTCTGACCTGCTTAGGCAACCTTCTAAAATTTTTCCCATAATCTCCCCGCTTTTTTCAAAAAGAATATTGTTTTTTTTTGGAAATGAAAATTTAAACATGAGGTAATAATCGAGGATAGTTGAGGTCTCATAACGTATTGAAGAGACTATGGATTCACAAACGTCCTTAAATGCCGCTTTCCTTATAGCTACCTTAGCTCCTGTTGTTTTTTTCAATAAAAAAACATTCTTAATCTGCGCCTTTTTTCCCTTTGGGACAGCGTCCAAAGGGATATTTGCAAGCCATTTCTTTTCGGAAAGACCTCTTGCCTTTTTTATAGAATATGATGCAGCCTTAAGTTTTGATGAAAATGAACTAGGCATTACCTCCAAAAGCCTATTTGCTCCAAGAGAGAGGTTCAGTAATATCTTTTCCTTGACCTTTTTTTTCTTTAAAATAGAGGAGTTGTCTTTCACCTCCTTCCCGTATAATCTTATAGGCCTAAAATAAGGGAAGATTCTCTTCTTTGACAAGATGACCCAGTCATCCCCCAAATAACTGCCCTTTTTCAAGAGTTCAATCAGTATCCGTGTCTTTCCTGTACCTTTCCATCCGATAAAAATATTCCCCTCTCCCTTATGAACTATCCCGGAAGAATGCACAAAAACTGCATTCTTCCCGAGCAGCTTATAAGCGATAATCTGCTCCATCATCGAAAAAAAAAGGCTCCTATCAAATTTTGACTCGACTATAATCTCGGACATATCGTCAAAAGGGAGGGTCATCTTGTTATAGTTGTAGTCTTTTATAAAAAAATGTTCAGAATATCCTGCCATAAAAGTCAAATTTACAACTGGATCTCTCAAACGAAGCTTACCAACAAACCTAAAAACAACATCCCTCCTTGATATTGCACCCACAATGTGCTCTTTAAGCTCGCCTATAACCAGCTCCCTAACCTCTTTAGGGGGGCATATCAGCTCTACATTGATAAGACCATTGAAAGATAATTTTATTGGCGGCGTCATATTCTCCAGGCATCGAGGGGCTTTTTTTGGTCCTGTGT
>JAHWIN010000006.1 GCA_019322475.1 Candidatus Woesearchaeota archaeon | reverse complement strand
TGCGGCAGGGAGCTTTATGCTCCCTACGGGTATCTATAGGGTGAAACATATATGTTCAATTATAGTGGTTGGCTAGTTGGTTTATAAAGAAACAGATTTAGTTTCCTAACTGTTGTGAAAACCTTTCTTAGGGATGGAGTGCCAAAATGCTTTTATACTACTAAACCTTCCTTGTATTTATGAGTCTAGATATGGGAAAATATATTCGAGTATTGAGTATGTTACTCAAAAAGGTATCTGAAGATAGCATGTGGATAAGATCCGAGATAGACAAAAAAGAAATTTTAGATGAGATAAAAGACAACAAACTTGATTCTTCTTCAACCGTTAATGTTTGGTTACAACCTATAGGGGGAGATAATTTAATTTTAAAACTAAAAAGAAAAGGGATAATCAGGGATTCTATAGGGGGAGTTCTATACCATCCTATAATTCCAACAAGTTCATATTTTGATTCAGATGAGAGATATGAAATCGATGTTAATAAGTTGAAGGAAGAGGTAAACAATTTAGGAGAGGGTAATGAAACAAAATCAATGTTACAACTGGTTTCCAAATTAGATTCTAAAAAAGAGCAGATTCAGAAAAATTTGGGTAAGTTAAAAGACTTAATAAAAAACAAAGAAAAAGAGAGTATTATTCATAACTTCATTAAAAAGAAAAATCTACTAAGATATAAGGATTCAAAACATGAATTTTTGGCTGGTTCACAGAACCGTTATGATTTCATCTTTTTAAATGAGTATGGTGAATATGAATTATGGGAATTGAAGAGTCCATCAAAGAAATTATTTAAATGTGAATATAAAGAAAATAAAGGTCATTATCAAAAGGTAAAACAGATTCATAAAACCCCTGATCTAATGAGGGCCATTGAACAAATATTAGTTTACAAACAATGGTTAATCTATAATTGTAAGAATAATGAAGAACATGATCTAGATAAACACGTTTACAATGCGAAACTTGTTGTAGTGATGGGATCTAGTGATGAGTTAAAAAATCCACTGATTGTTGAAAGGTTAAATTTAGAAAGACACGCTTATAATAATTTGAATATAATTACTTATGACATGTTTTATGAAAAAATAGAGAAACAGTTTTCCTCTCTTTTGAATTAAATTCATATGGCTCTTGATGGAAAGACTCCTGCTCAAATGGCAGGTATTGATATAGAATTTCCTCCAAGGTGGGTTTCTTTAATTCGGAACGCTCTTTTAGTTGGTAACCACTATAATTGAACATATAGGGTGAAACCCTTAGGTGGGAATCTGCTCGGGGCTATTTCTTATTATACAACAGAAGAATTCCTATGCTTATCTTATTCCCCTTTAACCTTCCCGATTATGGCATCAGCCATCTCTTTTGTCCCTACAGCAGTTGGATCGTCCTTTGAAGCCTTAAGGTCATAAGTGACATCTTTTCCTTCCCTGATGACATCAGCCACAGCATTTTCCAGCTTGTCTGCAGCCTCTTTCTCTCCTATATGCCTGAGCATCATCACAGAGCTTAATATCAATGCCGTAGGATTTACCTTGTCCATGCCCTTGTATTTTGGGGCAGACCCATGGGTTGCCTCAAAGACAGCATATTCCTCCCCTATGTTAGCCCCCGCTGCAACGCCTAATCCTCCCACAAGGCCTGCGCAAAGGTCGGATAATATGTCTCCGTAGAGGTTAGGAAGGACAAGCACATCATAAAGCTCAGGCTTCTGGACAAGCTGCATGCACATATTATCTACAAGCTTATGCTCAAATTCTATGCCTGGGTATTCTGCTGATATTGACTCTGCAACATGCTGGAACAGCCCGTCAGAGAACTTCATGATATTTGACTTAGTTACCGCAGTAACCTTTTTTCTCGAATTAGACCTTGAATATTCAAAAGCAAATCTGGCTATCCTTTCTGTGCCATATCTGGATATAGGCTTTATCGAGACGCCTGAATCCTCTCTTACAGCTTTTTTTGAAAGCTTTTCTATCTCAGCGATAAGTTTTTTTGTATCATCCCTGCCTTCCTCAAATTCTATGCCTGCATAAAGGTCCTCTGTATTTTCCCTGATAACCACAAGGTCAACAAGTTCAGGATCCTTAAGAAGAGACCTTATTCCAGGATAATACTTGCATGGCCTTACGCATGCAAAAAGGTCAAGTTCCTGCCTTAATTTAACATTGACGCTCCTGAACCCAGAGCCTATAGGTGTTGTGACAGGGCCCTTTAAAGCGACCTTGTTCTTCCTTATCGAGTCTATCACGCTGTCTGGCAAAGGAGTCCCATGCTTATCCATAACATCCACGCCAGCCTCCTGGACATCCCATTCTATGCCTATGCCTGTAGCTTCAACGCACCTTCTTGCTGCCTCTGCTATCTCAGGGCCTGTACCGTCACCAGGTATCAACGTTATCTTGTGCGATGCCATAAGATAGAAGGAAAAGCAGGCTGTTTATTAATATTTCTGATTGGTGTCTAATCCAAGCTGAAAGGAATATAAACTGCATTCTCTTAAGCACCATAGTCAAAGGATCCCCTATACTTGATGCAGTTTCAACATGTGCTAAAAACAGCTTTAACTGGAAACAGTGTCATTGCCTGTTCTTGAGTATCGCCTTCCTGATATGGCCGAGTATCCCCCCTTCAGCCAGGATCCTGCTGTTTTCGCTGGATGGGTCAGGCATGCTAAAGGATATATCGCTTCCGTTAGAACGGTCGATCAGCATCTTTTTTTCGAAATCTACTGAAATCTCGTCGCCTGTCTTTATCCTGCCATAATCCTCTTCAGATATCGTTAACGGAGGGACGCCGACATTGATAAGGTTGTCATAAAGGATCTTGCCCCATTTTACAGCTATAGGCAACAGCTGCAGTTCCCTGATACCGTCAGCAGCTATCTCTCTTGAGGATGCCCCTACGCCAAAATTCCTTGCAGCAACAACATTTCCAAGAAGGTTCTGCTTCTGCGCCTGCTGGTTCATATCAGGGAATATCTCTGCAAAAAAGCTCTTTCGCATGTCCTTGATCCTTATCCTCCTTATGCCTTTAGAGCCGGGGCTTATGTCATCTGTGGATATGTCATCAGCCACCCAGGCCCTTCCGGTAAGCTCCGGATTAAGCTTATCATACTCTATTGGCTGTTTCGATATGGCCTGGTCTGCCTCCTGCCTTATCTGGTCCAGCTTCCTCTTGTCAGGCTCCTCAGGGTAAGCTTCAGGAAGCCCGTTTTCAAGCTCTGACGGAGATACAACCCTTCCAAATATGGCTGCCATCGCAGCTGCCTCCGGACCTGCAGTTATGCCGTAAGCCTTTGAGCCTAATCTTCCGGGCTGGTGGCCTCTTGCCGCAGTTGTAACGACCTTATCAAGGTCATCCGGCTTTTCCAGAACACCTATGCACCCGCTGCATGAAGGGGTATTGATGACGCCGTCAGCCTTATAGATATCTTCAAACATGCCTGACTTTATCATCCTGCTCTGCACATCCTTTGAGCCGGGAGTCAAAGAGACCCTGACATTCTTATGGAATCTTCCGTTCCACCCTAATCCTTTTGCCTTCTGCATTATCTTATGGAAGCTTTCCATGTCAAAAAAAGATGCGTTTGTGCATGACTCTACCCTTACCACATTTACAGGAATATCTTCATCAAGCTCAGATATCTTTTTTGCTCCTTCTAAAGCGGCAGACTGCAATATCACCATGGGCTCAACCTTATCCAGGTCAAGAGTTACCTTTTTTGCATACCCTGCATCAGGATCAGGAGAAAGCTCTTCAAAAGATGCTGCCCTGTTATTCTGCTCCAGCCACGCTTTCACTACCTCATCAGAAGGCGCTAAGACGCTTCTTGCGCCATGGTCAACTGAAAGGTTGCATAATGTTGATCTTTGGGCTATGTTAAGGCTTTTCCATCCCTCTCCTCCGAACTCAAAGCCATAATCTATGCCCTTGATGCTGTTCTCTTTTAGTATCCTGACTAATGCTATGGCTGCGTCCTTGGCAGAACAATATCTGCTTAAAGAGCCGATGACATCTATGAACAGTATGTTTGGGGCCTCTAGCCTGATCCTTCCTTCAACCAGGACCCTTAACAGCTTAGCCCCTCCGCAGGCCTCTACCATAGTGCCTAAGCATCCGTTTTGAGGGCCGTGGCTGTCAGCAGATATCCATACCTGCCCCGGAGACATAAGCTTTTCCTGGGCATAATAATGAAGAGGGCCATTCCCCCTGGGGACATAATTGCCCTTGATCTTCTGCATCAGCATCTTCTCTACATTCTGCGCCCTTGAATAGACAGGATCAGGTGAAGTAAAGACGTGGTCGTCAACTATGTAGATGTTCTTTGGACTTAATCCATAATCGCTGTTTTTTTCTGCTCCCTGAAGAAACGCCTTTGAGGCAATCTGTGCTCCTGTATAGCTCTGGATCAGGGCGCCGTCTACCTTTACCTCTGCCTTGTCTCCCTGCCCGATGTCCTTTCCTGCCTTTTTGCTCAATAGCTTTTCTGTTATAGTCTTTCCCATGTGATCATCCCCCTTAAAGATTATCTATGGTTTTGAGTAATAAGGGTTGGTTTAAAAAATTAACTTAATGGCCAGAAGATGTTTTGATGTATGGGGTGGCTGGAGGCTAAAGCAGGCTTCCAAGGTCCCTGCTGTACCTGTTTTGCAGGTTACGCAACGCTTTACTGAAATATCCCTTCCCTATCTTCTCTTTTGGGTCTCTTAGAGGCTTAAGCTTTGCTATCTCTTCATCCAGCAGAAGGATAAATTCAGCTGCAAGATATGTCTTTAGGCCTTCTTCTTTAAAGTATTTTGGAAAGTAGAAAAGGTTTTTACTGCCCCTTAGCTGTAAGGTTGGGCGAATTTCCAACCCACCTCTTTTATCCTCACTTTGCTGCATTTTTCTGGTTATCGTACCAAGAATCCTGTACCAGGTTGAATTTCCAAATAGCCTTTCTTTTGTATAGAAAAACTCAAATAGCTTAGGTGTCATCTCTCTTAGGACTCCTTTGTATTCCCCTAGTTTTTCAATAGCCTTATCCTCTTTAAACGATCCGATGATTTGGTCGATGTACTCCGCTTTGCCGTCAGGCACATATATGGGACCTACTTTGTTCGTATTCAGCCCGATCTTTGTTTCGCTTTCTTCTTGTCCGATCAGGCTGTCATATATATAGGCATGTACAAAATGGAAAGAACCCCATTTTTCTGATACATTGAATTCTCCTGGACCCTGCTTTCTTTGATCTTCTGAGCTATAAGTTATACTCCTATATAAATTATCAAATTTTAAGGGGTCTGTTTCATTGAGGATATAAAATGCAAGAAAACCCCATAAGGAGCTGGGTATCTTCTCAGGGCACTCTACCAATAGTGTCTGATTATCCTGTCTTTTAAGGTTGAACCCTCCGCTTCCCATATAGCTGCATTGGTGGTCTGGCCTTATTTATATCTTTTTTGTAAAATTGGGTTTTGTGCAATAATTAATCCTAACCCCTCTTCTAAAATATTCCTATAAGAATAATTATTTCAGGAACATATTTAAAAAATATCCGTCAGATTAATAAATAAGCCTGGATTAGGTGATACTGTGGAAAAAAACAGGATACTTGACATGCTCAAAGAGAAGGTTCTTGTGCTAGACGGAGCTATGGGCACAATGCTCCAGAGGAGCGGCTTTGAGAAAGGGTGCCCTGATGAGCTTAACATAACTGACCCTGAGCTTGTCAAAAGCATCCATAAGGCTTATGCTGACAGCGGCTCTGATTTGATAATAACAAACACGTTTGGATCCAACAGGCTTAAGCTGGAAAAGTACGGGCTTCAGGACAAGCTAAGGGAGATAAATGAGGCTGCTGTAAATAACGTAAGAGAGGCCTGCCCAAAGTGCCTTATCGTAGGGGGAGTTGGCCCTTTAGGGGAGTTTATAGAGCCTCTGGGGAAGATCAGCTTTGACGATGCTTATTCATTATACAAGGAGCAGATATCCTGCCTGAAGGATGCTGACCTTATCATAATAGAGACCATATCAGACATAATGATACTTAAGGCTGCTGTAATAGCAGCAAAGGACGTTTTTGCAGGACCTGTAATAACATCCATGACACTGCAGGACGGAAGATCCACTACAGGGACAGACACAAAGACCTATGTTGCAATAGCTGAATCATTAGGAACAGACATCATAGGCGTAAACTGCTCTGACGGGCCGGAAGGTATGCATGAAACCCTGAAGGTAATTGCAGCGAACACAGGCAAACCGATATGCCTGGAGCCGAATGCAGGGCTTCCTAAGATAGCAGGGGAAAAAGCTGTCTGGGACTACCCTATAGAAAAATTTGCAGGATATGCCAAAAAGTTTGCAGATCTTGGAGCCAACATAATTGGGGGATGCTGCGGAACAGATCCCGGATTTATCAGGGCTGTAAGCGAAAGGGTAAAAAACATAAAGCCCAAAAAAAGGCCTGCCAACAGGGAGACAGTGCTCTGCTCCAGGACAAAGACAATGACTGTAAAGCCCACGTTGATAGTAGGGGAAAGGATAAACCCTACAAACAGGCCCGGATTCGCCGACGAGATAAAAAAAGGCAGGACAGATTACGTAAGGGGCCAGGCGCTGCAGCAAGTCAATGAAGGAGCCTCTTTACTGGACATAAATACAGGTGTTGCAGGGGCAGACGAATCTGATTATCTTCCTAAAGCGGTTTCTGCTGTCCAGAGCATCGTTGATGTTCCCTTGGTCATAGACACGTCAGACCCAAAAGCCCTGGAGAAAGCCTTAAAGGTATGCAGCGGAAAGCCGCTGGTGAATTCTGTCAATGGAAGCGAAAAGAGCCTTAGAGAGGTCCTTCCTTTGGCAAAAAAATACGGGGCTGCTGTCATAGCCTTATGCTTAGATGATTCAGGGATCCCAAAGACAAGGGAAAAGAGGGTCGGGACAGCAAAGAAGATAATAAAAGAGGCCCTGAAGGCAGGCATAAGGGAGCAGGATCTAATAGTAGACTGCCTTGTGCTTACGATAGCTACGAACCCTGAAAATAAAGATATGATCCTGGGGGCCTTAAAGGAGATAAAAAAGATAGGGTATAAGGCCATACTTGGCGTAAGCAACATCTCACATGGGCTTCCTGACAGGAGCAGGATAAACTCTAAGTTCTATACTCAGGCCCATAAGGCAGGGCTTGACCTTGCAATACTAAACCCCCTGGATAATATCCTGATGAAAGAATCAGACATAAGGGTAGAGGTGAAGAAAGTACGCAAAGAGGACTACAAGGGGCTTCCTATAGATAAACAGCTCTATAACGCTGTTCTTTATGGTGATAAGGATAATATAATAAGGATGATCGAAGGGGCGCTTGGAACGCTCAAGGCGATAGAGATAAACGACATACTGATAAAGGCGCTTGAGGAGGTAGGAAAAAAGTTCAACAATAAGGAGTACTTTTTGCCTAATGTGCTCCTGTCGGCTGAAACCATGAAAACAGCTTTTATAAGGCTGAAAAGAGAGCTTGCAAAGGAGGGCGGCAAGGAGAAAGGCACTGTCCTGTTCGCTACTGTGGAAAATGACATCCATGATATCGGCAAGAACATAGTCATAGCATTGCTTGAAAGCCATAACTATAAGGTCATAGACCTAGGCGCAAACGTGAAGACCAGCAGGATAATATCTGAAGCAAAGAAACATAAGCCTGATATCCTTGCCTTGTCTGCTCTTATGACAACTACAGTGGTCGAAATGAAAAATATTATAAATGAGCTGAGGAAACAAGGAATCAACATACCTGTAATAATAGGCGGGGCTGTCGTAACAGATGATTATGCCCATCAGATAAAGGCAGCCTATGGAAAAGATGCGTTAAGCGCTGTCAAAAGCTTAAATGAGCTGCTGAAGAAAAGGCACGGAAATGGATGATCCAGACAGAAGGTACGGGCCATCAGCTTCATGGCCAAGAGGGAAAAGATGATGAAAAAAATAACAGACATATTTAAAGAAAAAAAATTTACATTATCTGTAGAGCTTGTGCCTCCAAGGAACGGAGAGGGAAAAAAAGGGATAATCTCCACTATAGGGAAGCTTAAGGGCGTTGCAGACTTCGTCAGCATAACAAAAGGGGCAGGCGGCAGCTTAAGGGGAGGAACTTTGCCTATAGCATTGTTCGCTAAGGAAAAAGGCATAGTTCCTGTAGCCCATTTCGTATGCAGGGAGAGGACCAAAGAGGAGATAGAGAATGATATAATAGACCTGGATTACCTGGGCATAAACAATGTCCTTGCCCTAAGAGGTGATCCTCCTGCAGCGGCAAAAGACGAGGAATGGGACGGCGATTACAGGTATGCCTATCTTTTGGCCAGGCAGATAGCCAACCTTAACCATGGAAGATACCTGCCAAGAAAAAATTTCGATAAGAAAGACTTTAGGGAAGGGGCAAAGACAGATTTCTGCATTGCAGTGGCAGGCCATCCTGAAGACCCTATCGATGAAGAGATAAAGCACATAAAGGCGAAGGTTGATGCAGGAGCAGAGGTTATAATCACCCAGATGATCTTCTCTTTCGATGAGTACAGGAAGTATTCTGAAAGCCTAAGGAAAAACGGGATAAAGCTCCCAATAATTCCCGGCATCAGGCCATTGGTCAGCATCAAGCAGGCTGAATCTGTAGAAAGATTTTTCGGCCTAAAGGTAGATGATGACCTGAAGAAAGGGCTTAAGGCGGCTTCTGATGAAAAGGCAGCATATGATTTTGGGATAAGCTATACTTCAGGCATGATAAAAAAGCTCAAAAGCTATGGGGCTCCAGGCGTCCACCTTTTTGTTCTGAATGATATAGGCTTAGTTGAGGAGCTGGCTAAAAGTATATGAGAAGATCCATTTGGGTAACTAGGCCAGCAAAAACTTTATAAACAACCTTAACTTCTGCAATCTACAGGAAAATGAACGAAGAACTTAAGATAAAAAAGATAAGAAGGCACATAGACAGGATAGACACAGTGATAATAACAGCATTGGCTGAAAGGATGAGCCTGATGCCTGATGTTGCAGAGTACAAGAAGAACAATAACATCCCTATATTTGACGAGAAGAGGGAAGTTGAGATAATGAAGAAGCTGAAGAAGGTAGCTGCAGAGCAGAGCCTTGATGAAAGCTTTGTAGAAGAGATATTCTTAAGCTGCTTCAATGAGGCAAAAAGGATACAGAACGAGATCATAAGCCAGTCTTAGGATATAAATACCTTGTCTGTCCTTACAGCTATGCCCTTAGCCTTGTCCATGATTTCTTTTGAGCCCATCATAGATGCCCCTAATGCTATAAGCTCATCTTTCAATGTCATCACAGCCACAGTATCATCCTTTTTTATCCCTGAGCATAGCCTGCTTATGCCGGGAATAGCTAAGTCTCTTCCATGGCTTAAGGGCCCTATCGAGCTGTCCAGTACCCAGACCTTTGGAAGATGGCTTACTGCATTCTCCATAGGCTGTATCACTTTTCTCAGGAACTTGTCATTGTTTTCTTCCTTGTAATAATAAAAGGCATCTGTAAGGTCCTGCATCATAAATGCTGTAGACTCGTCAAAAGAAGCTGCCTTTGTCCTCCTCAGCTCTGCCATGTGCGCTCCGCAGCCGAGCTTTATCCCGATGTCATGGCATAATTTTCTTATATACGTGCCTGCCTGGCATCCCACTTTGAAAAGGATATCCTGCCCGTCGATCTCCATGATATCTATATAGTATATCTTCCTTGCTCTCTCTACCCTTCTTACTGCACTCTTTATAGGGGGCTTTTGCATTATCTTTCCCTTGAACTGGCCCATAGCCTTTTTTATGCGCTCCTCAGAAAGGGGCTTGTGGATGTGCATCAGTGTTATATATTCCTTGCCTGCAGGAAGCAGGGCCTGCACTATCCTTGTCGCCCTCCCCAAAGCCACAGGAAGAACGCCTGTAACATGGGGGTCTAATGTCCCGCTGTGGCCTGCCTTGCTTATCCCTAATATTGATTTTACGTAATCACTTACCTGGTGGGATGTAGGGCCTCTTGGCTTGTCTATATTCACTATGCCATAGTTCAGCAGGTCTTCTGTCTTCCTTTTTTCAGGCCTGCTTCCATAGCTGCCTATAGAATCTTTCTTTATCAGTACCTTCTTTTTTAGTTTCTCAAAAGGCAGCTCATCCATGTACGTTCACAGCTTTTGATAAATCCCTATTTTTTAATAACTTTTGCATTATGCTGCCAGAGCCTAGCTGAAAGTGAACATATGCTTCTTAAGATCCAGAACTTTCCTGCCCTTAGAAATTCTTATCCCTTCTGACGTTAGGAGTTTTGCCTTTTTGCTTATTCCTTTGCTGTAATTTCCTATAAAGCCTGAGGAGTTTATGACCCTGTGGCAGGGCACCTTTGGAGCAAAAGGGTTTTTTCTTAATGCAGTTCCAACTGCCCTGTAGGCTTTTGAGTCCAGCTCCCTTGCTATCTCAGCATATGTAGTAACCTTTCCTTTAGGTATCTTTTTTGCCAGCTCCCAAACCTTTTCCTTAAAGCTCATCTTACCAAAGACAGGATATTTTCTAGATTTTTCTTGCTTATACTTTTCCTGTACTTTTTTGCAGCCTTTATCATCTTAGCCTTGCTTATCCTTGTCCCTTTCTCTTTCAACAGCTTGAGGATAAAGTCAGAGATAAGGTAAGAGCAGAACTGAGTTACATTTTTAGGCTCTTCAGACTTATGGCACCTCTCAAAATCTACCAAAACAGGCTTTTTTGCCTTTTTTTCTATTATTATGTGCTTATAGGGGTGGTGCATCTCCTCCTTGCTTATCTTTAGCTTGTCCATCCTGAAGCACTGGACGGCTATATTCCTTATTATCCTCTTGATGAGGTTCTTGTTCTTTTTTGTGCAATGCTCAAGGAATATGGGGAAAAAAGGCCCGTCTATATATTCATAGGCAAAATAAGTGCATCCCTTATCATGGAAATACAGCTTCGGCCCTATGCCTTTTCTGTTCAGGATGATAAGGTGATCGATCTCGTTTCTTATCCTTTCCCGGGCTTCAGAATCCTCTCTTTTTGTCTTTATGACTACCTTCCTGTCCTTGTAGTCGCCTATATACAGGATTCCCCTGTGGCCCTTTGTAAAGTATTTTATGTTCTTTACCTGCTTTAGTGTAGGCATATCATGTAGACCAAATCTGTTAAGATATAAATGTTTTTGTTGGGATGCGCAGATGCAATATCTTCCAGCAGCTAACCTTCTTTTTCTATCATATAAACAAAAAGGTCTTCAAAGAATATATGCTCTTTGTCCAGAAGCTTAAACCTCCACCTGTTTCTTGAAAGGAAGTTGTCGAGCTTGTCTTTTCCTGTCAGTGAAGAGAAAAGAAGCAGTATCTTTCCTTTTGGCCTTAGAAAGTATTCACACTCATGCAGGAACCTGCAGATAAGCTCATAGCCTTTCTTTCCCCCATCCAATGCTATGTCCTTTGTCTTTTTGTCTTCAGGCAGGTAAGGGGGGTTGAATATTATGGTGTCAAACTTGATCTTCTTGTACCTTTTGTCGAACTTAAAAAGCCTGAACATGTCAGACATAGCAAAGGTTATCTTCCTGCTTTTCTGGTTTCTGATGCAGTGTTTTATCGCCTCTTCGTTTATATCTACTCCAAAGACCTTTACTGTTTTTTTGGAAAGGGCAGCCTCCTCTGCCAGTATCCCTGTTCCTGTTCCCATGTCTAAAACTATGCCTTTTGCATGCTTCTTTACATGCTCTTTCAGAAGGAAAGAGTCCTCTGCAGGCTCGTAAAGCTCCATATGGCATAAGAAACAGGGCAGATATTTAAAGGTGACTGGAGGTTATATGGGCCATAAGATTGCCTTAACTAAGTTATAAATTCTTTTTGGCTGCCATGATAAGCTCAGCAGCATCTTTTCCCAGCTCTTTTGTTATAGCCGTAAAGACTGTCTTGTCGTCTATCTTCCCGTATTGGTGTGCTATGATGCTCCTAACCTATAGCAGATATAGCTTACTTTTTATTCTTCAGCTTCTTCTCCTTGCTAAGGATGACTAATGTAGTCTTGATCACAGCGTCAGGGCTTAAGCTTATGCTGTCTATCCCGCATTCTACAAGAAATCCTGCAAAATCATCAAAGGTGCTGGGAGCGTCTCCGCAGATGCCTATCTTTCTTCGGTTTGCCTTTGCCTTGTGTATGACAGAAGCCACCAACGCCTTTACAGCATCATTTCTTTCGTCATAAACGTGGCTTACCAGCTCGCTGTCCCTGTCCAGCCCTAATGTCAGCTGGGTAAGGTCATTTGTGCCTATGGAAAACCCGTCAAATACCTTGGAGAATTCATCTGCAAGTATCACATTGGATGGTATCTCGCACATCACATAGACCTGCAGCCCTTTTACACCTCTCTTCAGGCCGTTCTTTTCCATCTCCTTAATGACCTTCTTTCCCTCTTCAACAGTCCTGCAGAAAGGGATCATCAGCTTAACGTTCCTTAACCCCATCTCTTCCCTGACTTTTTTCATGGCTTTGCATTCAAGGGCAAATGCCTCCTTGTAGGCTTTTGAGTAATATCTTGAGGCCCCTCTCCATCCAATCATTGGATTTCTTTCTTCAGGCTCAAATGCGCTGCCACCTATAAGGTTGGCGTATTCGTTGCTTTTAAAATCGCTCATCCTCACTATCACATCTTTTGGGTAGAATGCTGCTGCAATTGTAGCTACGCCGTAAGCCAGCTTGTCTATAAAGAACTGTCTCTTGTCCTTATAGCCCCTTGTCAGTTCCTCTATCTTTTCTTTTGCTTTTTTATCCTTTACAAGGTTAAAGTGCATCAGCGCCCTTGGGTGTATCTTTATGTATTCATTGATGATAAACTCTTCCCTGGCTAGGCCAACGCCGTCATTCGGTATAAAAGAGAACTCAAATGCCTGCTCAGGATTTCCCACGTTCATCATCACCTTTGTCCTGGGCCTCTTAAGGTTCTTAAGGTTATGTTTCTCTACCTTAAACGGCACATATCCCTCATAGATAAAGCCTGCTTCACCTTCTGCGCAGCTTACAGTCACTCTCTGGCCGTCTTTTATCGCAGATGTAGCATCATTGGTCCCTACTATGCATGGGAGACCGAGTTCCCTGCTGACTATGGCTGAATGGCATGTCCTTCCCCCTTTATTTGTCACTATGGCAGACGCTATCCTCATGACAGGCTCCCAGTCAGGGTCTGTAGAGTCTGTTACAAGGACATTGCCCGGCTTGAACCTGTCTATCTCATGTGCGCTTTTTATCACCTGGGCCATTCCCTGGCCGATCTTAGACCCTACGCTTTTTCCTTCAGCAAGTATTTTTCCTCTTTTCTCGATCCTGTATTCCTCCAGGACATTCAGGTCTTTCTGGCTCTGCACTGTTTCAGGCCTTGCCTGAACTATAAACATTTTTCCTGTCCTGCCGTCCTTTGCCCATTCCATATCCATCGGCTTTCCGTAATGGTCCTCTATAGTGCAGGCCCATCTTGCAAGCTGGAGTATCTCCTTGTCGTCAAGGGCAAACTTTCTTCTCTCTTCTTCAGGGACAGGGATGTTCTTTGTAGTTTCTTTGGAGCCTTCTGTAGAATATATCATCCTGATGCTCTTCTCACCCAGGGTCTTGCTTATTATCGGATTGTATCCTTTCTTAAGCGCAGGCTTGAAGACATAATATTCATCAGGGTTTACCTTTCCCTGGACTATGTTTTCCCCTAAGCCGTATATTGAGTTGATAAGGACAGCATCCCTGAAGCCTGTCTCTGTGTCTATAGAGAACATCACGCCGCTCGAAGCCAAATCGCTTCTTGCCATCTTCTGGACCCCTATGCTTAACGCTACCTTAAAATGGTCAAACCCTTTGTCAGCCCTGTAATGGATTGCCCTGTTGGTGAAAAGCGAGGCAAAGCACCTTTTGCAGGCTTCTGCCAATGCGTGCTCCCCCTTTATATTAAGGTAGGTTTCCTGCTGCCCTGCAAAAGAGGCATCCGGAAGGTCTTCAGCAGTGGCGCTGCTCCTTACAGCGACATCTGTATTTTTTCCGTACTTCCTGCAGAGTTTCCTGTAGGCATCCGTAATGGACATCCTTAATGCAGGAGGAAGCTCTGCCCGTAAGATAAGCTGCCTGGCTTCATGCCCTGCCTCAGCCAGTTTTTTTATGTTCCTGATGTCATATTTCCTGAATGTTTCCTTCAGCTCTTCTTTGATATGCTCCTCTTCCAGAAAATATCTGTAAGCAGCAGCAGTTATCGCAAAGCCGGCAGGAACACTTACCCCTTTTTTGGCCAGGCTGCTGTACATCTCCCCAAGAGAAGCATTTTTTCCCCCTACAAACGGAACATCTTTTATCCCTACCTCATCAAACCATAGAATAAACCTGTCCTTTCTATCCATCTAAACACCTCTTTTTGGTCTTTATCTTTTTAGATTGTATATAAAGATTTTGTTTTTGAAATTCACCTCTTAAACCAAAAAGATTTAAAGAATATAATCTAAGGATGCTCATGGACGTCAAAAATCTAGTAGGCTACTGGAAAAGAACAGGGATAATAAAAGATGAAAGGCTTCTGAAGGCATTCGCTGAAGTTCCAAGGGAGCTGTTTGTCGAAGAGCGGTTCAGGGGCGAAGCATATCATGATTACCCTCTTCCGATAGGCAAAAGCCAGACCATATCCCAGCCTTCAACAGCCATGGTTATGACCCAGGCTTTAGGGTTAGAAGAAGGCAACAAGGTCCTTGAGGTAGGCTCAGGCTCAGGATGGCAGGCTGCGCTGATAGCAAGGATAGTAGGAAAAAAAGGCAGGGTTATAACTACAGAGATAATCCCTGAGCTGGCAGAGCTCGCTAAAAACAATATAAGAAAGGCAGGGCTAAGAAACGTAAAAGTGCTCAATGTTGACGGCTCCAAAGGCTATAAGAAAGAGGCTCCTTATGACAGGTGCATAGTAACTGCGGCTTGCCCACGAGTCCCTCATCCTTTAGTTGAGCAGCTTAGGATGGGAGGGATAATGGTGATTCCTGTCGGCTCCCTTGTATTCGGGCAGGACATGCTTAAGATAACAAAGACAAGGTCAGGCCTTAGCCGGAGATCGTTAGGAACGTTTCTTTTTGTGCCTTTAAAAGGAAAATATGGATATTGAATGCCGATAAAAAAGGATCAAGCATCATCATAAAAGAACAGCTCTTCGATGCTGCAGTTAAATTCTTTAGCTATCTTAAAAGCCAGCCTTAATCCAGGGTTGTGTTTTCCCAGCTCTATCGAGTTTATAGTCTGCCTTGTAGTGTTGAGGCTTTTTGCAAGGTCTTCCTGCCTCAGCTTAAGCATCTTTCGGTATTTTTTTAGATTGTTTTTCATAATGTATAATCTATTTTACTTTTAATATATAAATATTTCTATTTTGTAAACAATATTTTACATATATCCTGAATAGTAAGGTTTTTATTGGCTGGACTCTTATTATGCCTATAGGTAGAGGATCATTGAAATGAGAAGAAGGATAGCTAAGAAGATCGAGGCAAGGAAAAAGGCCGAATCCCTTATACCAGAGCTCTTGAAGAAATCTAAAATGCTCTATAAGGAAGGAGACAAAAGGCTTTCTAAAACATATTCTAAGAAGATAAGGTATCTTTACATGAAGCACAAGATAAAGCTTCCAAGAACGATAAAGAGGCAGCTATGCAGGAACTGCTACGGCGTACTTATCCCAGGACTGAACTGCAGGACAAGGACTAAAGATGGAAAACTGATAATATACTGTCTCGACTGCAAAAAGTATACCAGGATTGTCTTGAAGTAGGTTACTACTTTAAAATAACAACAAAAACAAAAGATTTATATAGTAGCTATTTCTTACTGTTTTAAGGTAAAAATGAGCCTTTTGGAAACACTGGAAAGCAAAGAGGATGACAGGAAGGTAAGCGAAGAAAAAAGAAAGCTGATAAGAAAAGAAGTTGAAAAGCTAAGGGAATATGAAAAATTAGGATTCATAGGAGAATAATCTTAAGTGATCAATATGGATGATGGAAACCCGGCAAGGATTGATGATGAATTTGAGTTTGACGAGATAAGAGGGGCTCACGGAAAGAAGCCCAAGATGGCGATACTGAACAAAAAAAAGATAAGCTCGTACGAGATGGATGAACTGTTTCTGGACTTTGACTAAAAAAAGGAAGTTTTGAAGATGGATGGGAATAATAAATCTAAAAAAGGTGATAGTATGGGGTGGGGAGGAAAACTTTTAGTTTGGGGGACTGCAGTTCTTTCAACCATTGCATTTTATTATACGACTAAGCAGATGAACGAGCCCATGAATCCTCCAAAGAAAGAAGTTATATCACCAAAGCAAGCAACAGACACTTTAGAGTATGCAATAAAGGATGCATTGGCATATAAACCCCTGGTAGATAGAATACGTTACGATCCAAAAAAAGACCAAAACTTAGAAGACCCCGATTTTAGCACACTTGAACAATACATAAGCAAATGGGAAATTGTTAGAGAAAGGGCAGAGAAAAAAATTCCGGAGGGAGATGATGATAACTCCTATGGTCAGATGGTAAGAGCTTATAAGAACGCCTCACTTGAGCTTAAAAGAGAGGTTAACTATTGGGTAGGTCGGGCTGCCGCAGCACAAAAATTAAGAATACCCTCTGCACAGTACTTCAACAATGCAAAACTAGTTGGAGACAGAGTCATAGAGTATGCTAAAGAAGGATTAAAGATAATCGAGGAACATCCACACATCAAAAATGCTAGATTTAGGGATGAATTTTGGAAGGATATGGGTGATGTTTATTCAAGAACACGAGACTCCTTGGGGAGGGGGAAACTGATGTTTTCTTGCTACATAAATTCTGTAATAACCGACAATGAAGATCCAACCGAAGTAGTACGTTCCATCTGCCATAAAAAAATGATAAATAACTGGTACAAGAAGGGGTTAAAGAAGCAATTCAAATCTGCAGCAAAATCTTTTTCAGAACCAGACCTATATATGTTTTTGGAAAGGGTTAAGAAGCAGGGCAAAGAAGGCTCAACAGACCCTTATCATAAAGAAGTAAATAAAATGGTCGACTATTTTTCTGAGGCCATCCAAGAAATTAGTAGCCAAAAGGGAATGCAAACCAGATAGAACCTAAAACAGTTTGAGTTATTGAATCTAAGAAACAATAAAAAACTTAAGGTAAAATAATGCAAGATAGAACTTACCTTAACTTAGAAAATACCCCCCTAATGCCCCCATTTTACACCTTTTCACAGAAAGTTTTTTATATCTGCCCCATTTTCTTGTGCTGAGGGGAAACATGATCTTATACCTGATTTTAGCAATAAGCGTTCTGTCATTAGCATTTGCAGGATTCCAGGCGTTCAGGGTTGTAAAAAAATCACCTGGAAACAGCAGGATGCAGGAGCTCTCTGAGCTTATCCATAACGGCGCTATGACATTTCTTAATAAGGAGTATATAATCCTGGTGATATTCGGCATCATCGTGATGGCTGCGCTTTTCATGTTCATAGGAAAAAGCATAGCTATAGCCTTTGCCCTCGGAGCTGTGTTCTCTGCATTGGCTGGAAACGTGGGCATGAGGATAGCTACCAAAGCGAATGCGAGGGCTGCAGAGGGCTCAAAAAGCTCATTGCACGAAGGGCTTATAATAGCGTTCTCTTCAGGGACTGTGATGGGGCTTACAGTAGTCGGCTTAGGCCTATTAGGGGTCACGGCCCTTTTCATGATATTTAAAGACCCAAACATAATCTATGGTTTCGGGTTTGGGGCTTCAAGCATAGCGCTTTTCGCTAGGATCGGAGGAGGTATATACACCAAGGCAGCTGATGTGGGAGCTGACCTTGTAGGAAAGGTCGAAGCAGGCATACCTGAGGATGACCCAAGAAACCCCGCTGTCATAGCAGACAATGTAGGGGATAATGTGGGGGACATAGCAGGGATGGGCGCTGACCTTTTTGAAAGCTATGTTGATTCTATAATAGCTGCCATGGTGATAGGAACCACAATACTGGCTGCAACAAAGATACAGGATGGCTATGTTGTGCTTCCTTTGATATTGGCAGCATTAGGCATAATATCCTCAGCCATCGGCACCATATTTGTAAAGGCAAAAAAAGGAAAGGCCCAGAATGCACTGAACAGGGGCATCTGGGCAGCTACCATAATCATGGCGGCCCTTTCATTTATAGCCATAGGCTATGTCATATCCGGCTACATGGGCCTGAACGTTTTCTATTCCATGCTTTCAGGGCTTATAGCAGGGATAATAATCGGGCTGGCTACAGAGTATTTCACCTCTGACTCAAAAAAGCCTACTCAGGGTGTTGCAGAAGCGGCAAAGACAGGAGCAGGGACAAACCTTATAGAAGGCATGTCTGTAGGGATGATGTCTACATTGATCCCTGTAGTGACCATATGCGCTGCAATATTAGCATCTTACCATTTCTCAGGATTATACGGCATTGCAATAGCTTCAGTAGGCATGCTTTCCACACTGGGCATAACATTGGCTACTGACTGTTACGGTCCTGTTGCGGATAATGCCGCAGGGATAGCAGAGATGTCCAATCTTGGAGGCAGCATCAGGAAAAGGTGCGAAGACCTTGATGCAGTCGGCAATACGACAGCAGCCATAGGAAAGGGGTTTGCAATAGGGTCAGCAGCCCTGACAGCGCTGGCATTGTTCGCCTCCTTCACCCAGGTATCTGCGCAGCTTACAGGAAAGGCGACGATAATAGATATCACTACCCCTCCAGTCATAGTCGGCCTGTTCATAGGCGGCCTTCTTCCGTTCATATTCTCAGCCATGTCGATGAAAGCTGTCGGCCGTGCTGCAGAATCTGTAGTCATTGAGGTAAGAAGGCAGTTCAAGACCATAAAAGGGCTTATGAAGGGAAAAGCAAAGCCTGACTCCAACAAGTGCATATCGATAGTTACAGGAGCTGCGCTGAAGCAGATGGTCCTTCCTACGCTGATAACGCTTGTAACTCCTATACTTGTAGGCATGTTCCTGGGAGTAGATGCATTGGGGGGATTGCTGGCAGGAGCCACAGTTACAGGCTTCCTTATGGCCATATTCATGGCAAATTCAGGGGCTGCATGGGATAATGCAAAGAAGTATATTGAAGCAGGGAATTTCGGAGGCAAGGGAAGCGCTGCCCACAAGGCTGCAGTTGTAGGAGATACTGTTGGGGACCCATGCAAGGACACAGCCGGGCCGGCATTGAACATACTGATAAAGCTGATAAGCATAGTGGCTCTGGTCTTTCTGCCGCTTTTTATCTGAGCTATGTTCTTAACTTTTGAAATCGTTAGATTTATATAAAAAATCAGATTTGTTTATGCTATGCGCCGGTGGTCTAATGGCTATGAATTCTTTTTGCACCAGCAAAAGGGTTAGCAAACAATGGCCTTCCAAGCCATTTATCCGGGTTCGAATCCCGGCTGGCGCATGATCCTTCTGATTGAATGCGCCATGCAAAATCCAAAAAGAAAAAAAATATTTAGAAGTTCTCACCAGTTTCCTAAACCGGGCATCGCTTCATGCATCGTGTAGCTTCCTTCCGGATCGCATGAATCATACCAGTTATACTGGATAATTGCGAACTGGCCCCAGATAGACTCGCCGATCTGCACACCATCTGCATCATACCAGAACCCGTCAACATTGGCTGCGTCTTCCGGGACTGCTACGATTTTGATGAATTCTTCCTGGTAGCAAGTTACATCATCAGCCACATACTCGTTGAACCAGTGGTTTGTCAGCCATGCACCTGATCCGATGTAAGTTTCGAACCCAAGATGCCTGTCAAGAACATCGTCTCCATCACAATCCTTGTTGCTCAGCCAACTGTCACTCCATTTCATCATTAGTCTGCTGCCGTCTCCAAAATAGTCGCCGTTGTACATATGTGCCTGATAGTTGTATCCATCATATGCGCTGCCATCTCTGATGTAGCCCGTAGGGATAAAATCAATATCATAACCGTATACTGATTGCCCATACATGAGAACACCATCCTGTATCGTTGTACACTCTAATTTTTCTGGTTTTTCTGCCGCGACGCCCATAGCTAGAACTACAAGCATTAACGACATAACTGCTAAAGCTTTTTTCATATACAACACCTCCATGCTTATTTATGGTTTAGAAGCATCCAGATTATATAAATTTTTTGTTACGCGGGTGTTTCTTTTGCTCCTTTAGCCTTTCTTCCGATTGAAACTGACATCGGATTCCTGCCCAATAAAACGAAAGATTTATATAGTAACTATATGTTAACATATGTTAACTGATGGTTAACATTAAAAATGACTGCTAAAACCAAGGTTGAAAAAGAAGCAATGATAATGCTTGTAAAGGATTTTACCGCAGACTACAACCCGAGCAGCCTTGCCAAGGAACTGGGTGTAACAAGGGTTGGAACCTTTAAAGCTCTTAAGGGGCTTGAGAATGAGGGGCTTGTAAAGGGCAGGACTCTGGGAAAAGCCCGGTTTTATGCTGTTGACCTAAAGGATGAGTATGCAAGAAAAAATGCTGAAATATTGCTGATGGAGCAGTCAAGAGCTTATCAAAGGTGGGTTGATGAATTTGAAGAGCTATTTGATCATGTAAAGATTGCAGTATTGTTCGGTTCTATAATAAAAAATAAGGATAAAGCAAATGATATTGACATATTGCTGGTCTTTGACATCAAGAACAACAGCAAGATCAACTCAATCATCAAAGAGAAAAATGAGGTCCTTACAAGGAGGATCCACCCTGTCAAGCAGACGATGGGGGATCTAAGGGATAATATAAGAAAAAAAGATAAGGTGATCCTTAACGCCCTAAAAGAAGGGGTGATACTCCATGGATTCGAGAGCTTATTGGAGGTAATCAAGAATGTCTCGAACAGGGAATAAGTTGAAATGGTGCCTAAACAAGGCAAAAAAGGAGATCAGCGAGGGCAAGATGCATAGGGGGCTAGTAGAGCTCAAACCTGATATCGAAGAGGCTAAGAACCACCTTAAAAAAGCAGAGCACAATTTCAAGGCTGTATTGTCTTTCCAGAAAACTGGCTTTGCTGACTGGTCTGTAAGCGCTGTGTTCTACACGATATATCATTGTTTTTTGGCAATAATAAGAAAGTTTGGCTATGAATCCAGGAATCAGGAATGTACTATTGCTTTAATCGAACATCTTAAAGAACAAAATAAGATTGAATTAAGCGGCGGCCTGATAGAAGCTCTAAAAGCTTCTGACCATGAAGAAAGGCACGCAGGAAGCGCAATAGCGCTTCGTGAAAACTTTCAGTATGGAACCGAAACTGTAGTTGAAGATGATTCTTTAAAAGAGCTGAAAGAGCTTTGTAAAACGTCAATCGAGGAGACAAAGAAGATAATCTACTGACCGATGATCTTGCCTGCTTCAAGCCCTAAACCTTCAGGCTTATAACCTTTGATATCCCGTTCTCGTCCATAGAGACACCATATAAGTTGGAAGCAGAGGTTATTATCCCGTCATTATGGGATATTATCAGGTACTGGGCTTTCTCAGCGTATTTTGCAACAAGCTTAGAGAGCTTTTCAGAGTTCCTCTTGTCCAGCGCAGCATCCACTTCGTCAAAGACATAGAAAGATGCAGGGTCATGCTCCTGTATCGAGAATATAAAAGCCAAAGCAGTCAATGTCTTTTCCCCTCCTGACAGGGACCTTATGTCCATGAACTTCTGGCCTGTAAGCCTTACCTTTACGCCAAGGCCTCCTTCGAAAGGATTCTCCTTGTTCTCAAGGTCTAATGTGGCTTCCCCTTTAGTAGTCAGTTGGGAAAATATGTTCTTGAAGTTATTGTTGATTATGTCAAAATTTTTCATGAAAAGGCCTTTCTTCTTCTCTTCTATCTCCTCCATCATCTTAAGGACGTCTTCTTTTTCCCCTGCCAGGGTGGCTTTCTTTTCCTGCAGGACACCATATTCCTTCTCTACATTGTCGTATATCTCCAGGGCCCTCATGTTTACTGTCCCTATCTCTGACTTCATCTTCTCGAATTTTGTTATCTCATACTTGAACTGCTCTTCGGTCTTGTTCTGCAGGATCTGGACACCTTCATACTGCTGGAATTCCTGCTGCAGGCCTGCAAGCTCTGATGCTGCCTCTGCATGCTTCAATGTAAGGGTGTTCTGCCTTATCTCAACCTTCCTGCTTTCGTCTATCCTGCTGGATATGGCATTCTCATTTTTGCTTATCTCTTCCCCTATCTTGGACCTTTTGTCAAATAATGCCCTGAACTTAGAATGGAATTCCTTTGCTGCAGCCTCTTTTTTCTTAAGCTCCCCCTCCTTTTCCTTGGTCTCTTTCTGGAGGTATTCTGACTCTGTCCTGAACTCATCCTCTTCCTTTTCTATCTGCTTAAGGATCTGCTGCACCTTCTCCTGTTCCTTCATGTATATGGTGCTTACCTGAAGGCCGATATTTTTTATGTCGCCGCTGAACCGGGTTATGTCCTCGTTTATCTGGTTCCTTCTTTCCTCAAATGCTGCAAGCTCTGCCAGCAGCTCAGGGTTCCTCAGCTGTGCAGTCTTGCTTTTCAGCTTTTGCTTCTCTATCCTGTTGGCCGCCAGTTCGCTGTTATGCTTAGATATCTCTCCCAAGACCTGGTCTATCTGCTTCTGCAGGGCTTTTGACCCTTCTGTAAGCTCCTGCTTCTTTGTCCTTGATATCTCCATGTCAGCAGGATCAAGATGAAGCGTCTTTTCAACCTTCAGGATGTCTGCTTCAAGAGTGGCTTTCGCTTCCCTCAGGCTTGTTATCTTCTCCTCGTTTTCCCTTCTCCTTTTTTCCAATGTTTCAAGGGCAGTTTCCATCTCCTGGACATTAGCTTCGCATTTCTGCATGCCTTCTGTAACCCTCTTCTCTGTAAACCCAAGGCCCTGCCTCTTTTTCCTGTAGCCTCCATGCATAACCCCTGAAACCTCAGCCATATCCCCGTCCAGGGTTACCATCTTCGTCTTTCCTATCCCCAGTCTCCTGGCTGTATCTATGCTCTCTACGACCAGGGTATTTGAGAATATGTACTGGAACGCCTTCTTGAACTTAGGGTCAAAGCTTACTAGGTCTATAGCAAAGCCGTAAGACCCTTTAGCTTTTGAGGCCCTTTCTGCATCCTCTGAAACAGGCCTAGCCCTGATCTTATTTAAAGGTATAAATGTGGCTATGCCCATCTTGTTCTTCTTAAGGTATTTTATCTGCTCTGCAGCTATCTTCTCGTTCTCAACGACTATGCTCTTTAATCTCGGCCCTGCAGCTATCTCTAAAGCTAAGGAGTATTCTGAATCTACTTCCCCCAGGTTTGATATTGTGCCGTAAACGCCGGGAGAGCTCATTTCAAGTATTGTTTTTATCGCTGCATCTGACTTTGTGGTTTCATTTATAGAAGTATGCCTTGCCTGCAGCTTTGCCAGCTCTTCCCTTGATCTGGAAAGGTTATCCCTCTTAGAGCCTATCTGCAATGCAAGGGAAGAATCCTCGTTAAGGGACTTATTAAGATCAAGAGTGGTTTTTCTGAATTCCTCTTTTTTTGACTTCAGGGAATCTATCTCTTTCTTATGCTCTTTTTCAACCTCTTCAACCTTCTTTATCTGGCTGTCAAGGGTGTTTATCTGGTGCTCCAGAAGGTCTTTCTGCCTTATCAGGCTGTGCTGCTTCTCCCTAAGCCCGTTTATCTCTTTCTGCAGCTCCTCAGCTTTCCTGTCTATCTCCTCGATGCTTTTTTCTACGCCGGCCAGCTCCTCAAGCTTGTTCTTGTCCCTGAATACGCTTATCCTTTTTGTCAGCTCCTCTTTCTGCTTCTCTGCCTCCTGCTTCTTTTTCTCTGCCTCTTCCTTTTCCTGGTCCAGCTGCCCTACCTTCTCTTCAGCTTCCTTTAGAGAATTGTTAAGGTCTATCTTGCGTTTTCCTATCTTCTGAAGCTCGGCATCGATGGTGTCTGACCTTGACCCTTTCTTCGTAAGGTCTATCTTCAATGATTCTATCTCCCTGTTCAGGCTTACCTGCTCCACTTCCCCTTTCTCTTCTATCTCCTTAGAGATATTGTCTATCTCCTGCTTGTTCTCTGTGTTCTTTTTCTTCAGGCTTTCTATCTTCTCGTTTATCCTGTCCAGCTCGCCCTTTGCCTTCTCAAGGCCGGACTGCAGCTCTGACTTAGATTTTTCCTTCTTGCCGATCTGGATCTTCAGCAAAGATGCCTTGCTCTGGGATATCTTATCCCCCATATCCTTGAACTTCATGGCCTGGTCATGGTCTTTTTTCAGCTCCTTAAGGTAGGTCTTTCTCTCTGCAAGGACTATCTCCGCCTCTTTCAGGCGCTCTTCAACCTTCTCAAGCTGGCTAAGCGCTTTCTGCTTCTTCTCCTCATAGATCGATATTCCTGATATCTCCTCTATAAGCTGCCTCCTCTCAGAAGGGTGCATCTCCACGAATTTAGTTATGTCTCCCTGCAGGATTATGTTATAGCCGTCAGGGTCTATCTTAGCGAGGCTCAAAAGGTCTATTATCTCCTGCCTCGTCCTGGTCTTGTCGTTTATCCTGTAGATAGACTGGCCGTTATGCCGCACTATCCTCGTTATCTTGACCTCAGGGTCTTCTGTAGGGAACCTTTTTCCTGAATTGTCAAAGTAGATAGAAACCTCTCCTTCTTTTGCAGGCCTTTTTGACTTCCCTCCGTTGTAGATGAGGTTGGATGATTTTTCTGCCCGCATGGATTTCGCTGAAGACTTTCCCAGGACAAAGCACAGGCTGTCAAGGACATTGCTCTTGCCTGAGCCATTCGGGCCGAGAACGCAGTTGAAGTCAGGCCCGAAATTCATCTCTGTGTGCTTTGCGAAGCTCTTGAAGCCGCGCATGACCATCTTGTTTATCCTTGTGACTTAGACCACCTTTTTATGCTGTTGTAATCTAGATTTTTGCATTATCTTAATAAAGATTTTGTTTTAGCGGCTTAATCCTCTAACATGATATCAATCCCGAAACCCTTCTTAAATCAATCCTGATAGGGGCCATATGGCTTTATGATGCTGCTTTTTGGCATCATCTGCTTTCATTCAGCCAATATCCTTATAGTTTCTCTTTGAACTTTCAAAACCAGCTCCTTTACCTCTTTCAATTGCCCTAGATCGATGCTCGTTTCGACACCATATCTCTCTATCTTCTTCAATTCATCATAGAATCTTTTCTATAGATTCTTTCAGGATTTTTTCAACAGCCCCTTTATCTTTTGCCTTTCCCTGAACCAGCACTTTTCCTGTCTTATAGAGGATGGCTGTGCATGCCCCCTTCATCCTTATCAGCTCGTGCTCTGACTTTAGGGGAACAGAGATATAGCCCTGCCTGTCCAGGCCTTTTAACGCTTCCAGCTTTTTTTTGTTTTCTTTAGACAAGCCAGCCCCTTCCCTGCTTTCAATGGATCTTCCGAAATCAGCAAGGCTTTTCTGGAACTTTGCGTTCTTGTGGTTCTTGTAGGATACCCAGCTGTGCCTGAATATCTCCGGGTGCTTTTCCCAGTTCTCCTCTAAGAATCTGCTCGTTATCTTATTGCTCATATAGCCGGGGCCGCAGTTGCCGTATCTTTCCTGTATCCTGTCCATCTCCCTGTCTCTTGTCACTTTGGCCAGTATAGAAGCAGCGCCCACCTCAGGATGCTTGACATCTGCCTTGTGTATGCAGACAAGCTGGAGGGATTCAGGGTTATCAAGAAGCTTCCTTAAGTATCTTGTATATGCCTCGCAGTTATTGGAAGGGCTGTCAACTATCACCTTGTCAGGCTTCAACCTGTTGATTATCTCTGCTGACTTGTGGGCCTCCAGCCAGTTCAGGTTGAGGTCGTCTGACTCAAGCGCATCATCTATCTCTTTAGGCTCCATAACTGTTATCTTAAAGCCTTTTGCTATGCTCTTTATCTTTTCAAACAATGACTCCCTTTTTTCCCGGGAGAGAAGCTTGGAATCCTTTACGCCTATGGCCTTGAGCCTGGGTATGTCTTCTTCCTTCACTAAAACGCCTGCCATGACCATAGGGCCTATGACAGGGCCTCTTCCCGCCTCATCTATCCCGCAGACTGATGCCATGCAATATCACCTTTTTTCCCTGGATGACAATCCAAAAAATATATAAATGCGCTTGCTTTTAAAGTTTTTCATGGAACCGATACAGATAACAGGCATAGGTGAGCTAAAAGAGGAAGACAAGGCGATAGTGAACAAGCTGGCCAACGAATATTATGAGAAGATAAAAGTCCTATTGAAGAACGAGATTTCTGTAAAGCTGCACATCAAGCAGCACAGCAAGACAGGGAAAAGGCACAAATCAGACATAAGGGTAAAGGTAACATCTCCCGGAAGGGCTGTCGAAGCCCAGGAAAGCGACTGGGACCTTGCAAGGACGCTTCACAGGGTCTTTAAGAACATAGAAAGGCAGCTTGAGCACAGGTTTAAGGGCTAGTTATGCTGGTCGTATGGGAATCACACCTTCCCTTGCACACAAACATGCAGTGGTCTTTCTCAAAGGGCTCTAATGTCCTGTAGTCTATTATCACCATCTCTTTCTCCAGCTTCTGCCTTATTTCGCTGAAGACCGCTTTTGGCTTTTTGGTTACGTCTATGCTTCTTGCCTTGACTGCCAGAAGGCAGCATCCTCCTTTCTTAAGGAACATCTTAACATTCTTCAGGAATATCTCTACCTGGTCCCTTTGCGCAATATCCTGGTAAAGGATGTCTGCAGCGCATACCCTGCCAGCATAGCTTTCAGGCTTGTTGGCGTCTGCCAGTATGGGGGCTATGTTCTTCCTGTCCTCGCAGACAAAGGCCATCTCCCTCATCACCCTTGGAGCAAAGTCAAGCGCAAACACCATGCCTTCTTTTCCTACTATGTCTGAGACATGGGACACTGTCGTTCCTGTGCTGCACCCCAGATAAAGAACTACATCATTTTTCCTCATAAATATGTTCTGGCACCCTTTCATTATAGCTGCGGCAAGCTTGGATCTCCTTGGGTTCCATTCCCTGTATTCAGCATTATCCTCAGAGACAAGCCTCTCATCATATACCTTTTTGCCGGGAACCAGGCTTGATGTATAGAGCCTTTTCCTGCTGTCTTCATAAACCTCAAATATCCTTGATTTTTTTATCATCTTTTAAATCTCTTCTCCAGCTCCTTTCTTAGCCTGCCCCCTATAAGCTTGCCTTTGAAATAATCCACCTTTACAGCTATAGATATCTTGTCGGCCAATGCCCTTGCTACCCTTCCGTGCATCTTTTTAGGGCTCTTGAGTATAAGGGGGTGCTCATGCAAAAACCCGTATTTTGGAGCCCTGCTCTTTGTCTTCATGTGCCTGAACAGCGCCTTCTCAGCTCCCAGAAGCTGTATCGTAGAGGCTGGAAAAAGCATAAGCTGCTTAAGCCCTCCAGCCTGGCCTATCAGCCTTGCCCCTATTGCAGCGCCTGCCACAGCCAGAAGGTTAGGGCACGCATCTTCCATAAGCTTGGTAAGATAATCCTCCTGTGTTTTCCTTAAAGCATATAATGAGGTTACCTCTTTCCCCAGGTTGAGGATAGGGGCTATGTCTTTCTTCGCAAGGTCAGCCCCCATAGAATCCTTTTCATCTACCTTGATCTCCCTGAGCAGATCCTTTTTGCCCTTCTTCAATACCAGCTCGACAAACTTCTCCTGGTTTTTCAGTTTCTCCTCAAATTCGGGGTTATACAAAGCGTACCATTCCCTAAGCCTTTTGATAAGCATATTTATCGACTTGTCTATATCCTTAAGGTTATTTACAGCCTGGATCATCAGCAGGTCTTCAGCTACTGAGCCTTTTATATCTGCCTTAGTCAGCTTCATGTTCATCCTGTAGAATGCCGGAAAATAAGCCCTGTCCTTAAAGAAAGAAAGCACCTTCCCCAGCTCTTTGTCATCCGGCTTATTGAGGTTTTTGTACCTTGCAGAGAACTCTTTTTCAACCTTTTTACGATCATTATATTGTTCACTATTTTTAAACATTACCTTATCTATAAGATTAAAGTGTTCATTAAATACAAACGTTCCTGCTACATTCGAAAAAACATATTTCTTGTGCATAGTTATTGCCCCTTCTTATAGCTGTAAATTATCGCAAGCTATTTAAATTTAATGCATTACCTCCTGGTTATGGTGCTCATCTATATAACCTGCAGGGATAGGGAGGAGGCAAGAAAGATAAGCAGGCATCTCCTGGGAAAGAAGCTGATAGCCTGCTCAAATATCCACCCTATAGAAAGCATGTACTGGTGGGAAGGGAAGATACAGGAAGATAGTGAGTTTGTCATGATAGCCAAGACAGATGAAAAAAGCTACGAAAAGGCAAGGGAAGAGGCTAAAAAGATGCATTCCTATGACATTCCCTGCATCCTGAAGATAGATGCAGAGGCTGATGAAGAGTATGGGAAATGGGCTGATTCTTGTTTGGATTCCAATCAGGCATAATCTTTGTCATAGGGTCATGGATTTTTTATTCTGCAAGCCATTTTAAAACCAGAAAAGCGAAGGATTTTTAATAAAAACAGCATTAATCCACATAGATAAGTGGGATATATGGCAAAGATAACGATAGACCATGAAAGGTGCAAGGGATGCTCTTATTGTGCTATAGTGTGCCCTGTAAGCAACATAAGGATGTCAGATAAGCTGAACAATAAAGGGTACAGCTGTGCTGAAATCATAGACGAAGATAAGTGCACAGGATGCGGCTTATGCTTCCGGATGTGCCCTGACCTGTGCATAGAGATAGGGAAGTAAGATGGAAAAAAAGATAATGAAAGGCAATGAGGTCTGCGCAGAGGCAGCCCTTCAGGCAGGCCTTAAGTTCTATGCAGGATACCCTATAACCCCCCAGAACGAGATCCCTGAATATATGTCAAAAAGGGCTCCTGACTTCAATACAATCTTTATACAGGCAGAGGCTGAGATATCTGCGATAAACATGCTTTTCGGGGCGTCTGCAGCAGGGTTCAGGTGCATGACCTCATCATCGTCACCAGGAATATCCTTAAAGCAGGAGGGCATAAGCTATATAGCAGGAGGGGAGCTTCCGTGCGTAATCGTAAATGTAGCCAGGGGAGGGCCTGGCTTAGGAAACATAAGGGCCTCACAGGCTGATTATTTCCAGGCTGTAAAAGGAGGGGGGCATGGAGATTATCATCTTATTGTCATAGCGCCTTCAACGCTTCAGGAGGTGTATGACCTTACCATGAATTCTTTTGATTATGCAGACTACTACAGGAACCCTGTCATGATCCTGGCTGACGGGATACTCGGGCAGATGTTTGAGCCTGTAGAGATAAGGCCGTATAAGCCCATCCTTGACATCCCTGAGAAGGATTATGCGCTGGGAGGGTGTGAAGGGAGAGACCCAAGGGTCGTAAAGACATTATGGCTTCGCCCAACAGACTCATTGATGAGGCACAATATCCGCCTGGCAGAAAAATACAAGAGGATAAAAAAAGAGCTTTGCCTTTTTGAAAATTTCCATGCAGATGATGCAGAGCTTATAATCATAGCTTACGGGATAACTGCAAGGATAGCGAAAGCGGCCATAGAAAAAGCAAGGGAAGAAGGGATTAAGGTGGGGATGGTAAGGCCCATAACATTATGGCCTTTCCCGTCTGAAGCCATACTAAAAGCCTCTGAAAAGGCAAAGAAGTTTCTGGCCATAGAGATGTCCAACGGACAGATGGTCGAGGACGTAAGGCTTTCACTGTTCGGAAAAAAAGGCATTGAAGTTGAGCATTTCGGGCATGGAGGAGGATGGTATCCGTCTCCAGGCAACATATATGAGAAGATAAATGAGGTTATGGGAAGGTGAATGGCTAGCCTGGAGCTAAAATATAGCTTATAGCCGGAAGATATTACGATGAAACTGACAAGGCCGATATCACTGAAAGAAGCGCAGACCCATTACTGCGGGGGCTGCGGACACGGCATAATACACCGCCTGATCGCAGAGGCCATTGACGAGCTGGGCATAAGGGGAAGGATCATAGGCACAGCTCCTGTCGGATGCGCTGTCCTTCTTTACGATTATTTTAACTGCGACATCATAGAATGCTCGCATGGCAGGCCCCCTGCTGTAGCAACAGCTATGAAAAGGCTCATGCCTGACAAGATAATGTTCACATACCAGGGAGACGGCGACTTAGCTGCCATAGGGACAACAGAGACCATCCATGCTGCAAACAGGGGCGAAAACTTCACCACCATATTTGTCAATAACGCTGTCTATGGGATGACAGGGGGCCAGATGGCGCCTACAACATTGCTGGGGCAGAAGACCACGACAACGCCCTTGGGAAGGAACAAGGTTTCAGAAGGGGCGCCGCTGAAGGTATGCGAATTATTGTCGATCCTTGAAGGGCCCTCATATATCGAGAGGGCTGCAGTCAATTCCCCTAAGAATATAGAAAAGGCTAAGGCTGCGATAAAGAAAGCCTTTAAGTACCAGATGGATGGCAAAGGCTTTACATTTGTGGAGATATTGTCCCCATGCCCTACAAACTGGAAATTATCCCCTGCAGACTCATTGAAATACGTGGATAAGATGACGGAATACTTTCCGTTGGGCGTGTTTAAGGACCCTAAAACTAAAAAAGCTGAACCCAGGAAGTCTGGTGATGCATGATGGCAGAACACACCATAATAATATCAGGATTTGGGGGGCAGGGAGTTGTCTTAGCAGGCAATGTGCTGGCCCAAAGCGCGCTTATAGAAGGGAAAAACGTGACTGCCATGGTAAGCTACGGGGCAGAGATGAGGGGCGGCACAGCCCATTGCACCATAACATTATCTGACAGGGAGATCGCTTCTCCTATAGTGGAGGAGCCTGAATACCTTATAGCGCTTAACCAGCCTTCATTGGACAAGTTTGAGGAAAAAGTGCTGAAAGGGGGGCTGATAGCTGTAAATACGTCTATGGCAAAAAGGGATACTGAAAGAAAGGGCTTAGGCATATTAAAAATCCCTGCAACAGATGCGGCAGTGAAGCTTGGCAACATAAAGGCAGCTAACATCGTAATGCTTGGCGCTTTTATCAGGAAGACAGGCATACTTGATCTGGATAATGTAATAGAAAACCTCCATAAGTTCTTCCCTAAAAGCAAGCAGGGATTGGTTGAGCTAAACAGGAAGGCGTTAAAGGAAGGCGCTGAGTTAGTATAGGAAATCAAGCTGGTCTGAAGTCACTGTTATCTCTTTTCTTTTTGGATCGTTATGGCCTGTTTTTTTGAATACTCCAGGATTATCTTTTTTATCCTTGTTTTCTTCGGCCTTATCTTTTTCCCTTATCTGGGGGTTAAGCTCTATCCCTTTCCTGAAACTTATGTTTCCGCAGCTCATGCACCTGAAATAAGGCCCCCATTTTCCCTCGTTCAGGTCCAGCAGTTCGCCGCATACGCATCTTAGCCCGTCCAGTGTTTCATGCTTATGCTTTTGGCAGACAGGGACGCCCTGCTTATTTTTTGTTACAGAGATGTTCCCGCAGAAAGGGCAGTTGTCTATCCTTGACTGGCCGTATCTTTTTGGTATCCTCATGACAGGACTGGCTGGCTGCTGGTTTATAATTGTTATGGTCCTATATCCCAATCCCTCATCCTGAATCCTGTCCATGATTGCCCTCTAGACTCTTACCAAGCGCATTTAAATCATAAGCTTTAAATAAATTCTATAACCCAATGCAGATATGTCGATATTCAAAGCCTATGACATAAGAGGAGTATATCCTTCAGAGCTGGATGAAAAGCTGGCATATAAGATAGGCAGGGCATTTGTCACTTTCTTAAATGCCGATAAGGTGGTTGTTTCGCAGGACATGAGGAAAAGCTCTGCATCATTAAAAAAAGAGCTTATCAGGGGAATAACAGACCAGGGTGCAGATGTCATTGAGGTAGAGGGCTTATGTTCCACGCCAAAAAGCTATTTTGCATGCTGGTTTTTAGACGCCCCCTGCTCTGTGATGGTCACTGCCTCGCATAACCCAGGACAATATAACGGCTTTAAGTTCACAAGAGAGCAGGCAATCCCCATATCAGGGGACACAGGGATAAAAGAGATAGAGCAGCTTGTTCTTGAAAATCGCTTTAAGGAGCCTCAAAAAAAAGGCTCAGTGGCAACTAAAGATATAACCCAGGCATATAAAAAGCACATCCTGAGCATGTTTGACATAAGAAGGATAAGGCCCCTGAAGGTTGTCATAGATGCGGGCAACGGGATGGGGGGAAAGGATATGGACCTTGTCCTTGATAAGCTTCCGATAAAAACTGTCAGGATGTATTTCGAGCCTGACGGAGATTTCCCAAATCATGAGGCAAACCCCCTTAAGGAAGAGAATATCAAAGACATAAAGAAGAGGGTCATAGAAGAGAAGGCTGATTTCGGCATAGCCATCGACGGCGACGCAGACAGGGTTTTCTTTATCGATGAAAATTCAGAGGTAATACCTGCTGACTTCATAACCTGCCTTATTGCAGAGGATATCCTGAAAGAGAAGAAGAAAGCAAAGGTCCTTTATGACCTGAGAAGCTCCTGGGTCGTGAAGGAAGTGATAGAAAAAAATAAAGGGAAGGCAGGGATGTGCAAGGTGGGCCATTCCTTTATCAAGGAGCAGATGAGAAAAGAGGATGCTGCTTTTGCAGGGGAGCTTTCAGGGCATTTCTACTTCAGGGACAATTTCTTTACAGACTCAGGGGTGATAGCTGCGCTGAAAGTGCTCCAGATAATCTCTGAAAAAGGGAAAAAACTGAGCGAGCTGGTGAGGCCTTTGAAGAAATACTTTGCTTCAGGGGAGATAAACTCTGAGGTAGAGGACAAGGAAGCCAAGATGGAAGAGCTGGCTGAAAAGTACAGTTCTGGAAAGGTTTCCAGGCTTGACGGGGTAAGGATCGATTTTAAGGACTGGTGGTTCAACGTAAGGCCCTCCAACACAGAGCCCCTGCTGAGGCTAAACCTTGAGGCCAAGTCCAAAAAGCTCATGGAAGAGAAGAGGGATGAGGTGCTTGGGGTTATAAGGG
>JAHWIN010000073.1 GCA_019322475.1 Candidatus Woesearchaeota archaeon | reverse complement strand
TGGTTGTGCACCTCCTCCTTAAGTTGGGGTGGGACACTTTAATCAGTCCTGCTCCCTATGGGGAGGATTGAAGTATTTAGCCTTTGGCTAAATACTTTACCTAAGGGAGGGGCCGCTCTTAAAATAATAAGAACTCAGAGCGAGCCGATGGCAACCCCGAAGGATTTTATGGACGAAGCCTAATATGGTCCAAGGGCATCCCTGAACTAAATCTCAAACTTGATCGGGAGGTTTGAAACAAGATTTCAAAGCGAAGGGTATTTGTTGTAGGTCTGAAGCTTTGGAACAGCCGAAGCAAGCTCAGGATGTTTAGCAGCCGTTAGCTGGTCCGTCGCCTGCTAAAAGTTTAGCGCTAAAGTAAGGGCACTATAGTAAGGGGTGCAAATTTTTGTATGGTATATAGGTCACTTAATTATTACTAAAAGGGGGTTTGCTCAAAAACTTTTGTCTTTTAGTATAGTTTTTGGATGTATAAGAATTCTAAATAGCTAGAGACCCATTGTGGATTTCCAAGAACACCTTGGAAATTTCCTCCAAAATTTCCAATAAGATCTTAAAGAAAAAAGTTAGAAAAAAACAGAAAAAAAAAGTTAAGTGGTATGCTTAACCATTAATCTGGTCTCTTTATGTTCTTTGTAGTCATAGATTATATCTATGTAGACCTTTTTCTCAAAATCCTGCCCCTGCAATGCCTCTGCGCTTATGTCCTGGGTGCATCTTATCTTCCTTTTCCCGCCGTACAAGGTAGTATACCCTGTCGTCTCTGTTCCATCACTCAAGCCTGAACAGCTAAGCCCGTCAAGCCCGCCGTCAACCTCTACCCAGACCTTATTCTTGTCTATTGTCTCTTCGCTGCAGTCTGTTCCTTGTTCAGATACTAACCCGGTTCCCCTATGGACTACATCAAAAGAGAAGATTATCTTGTCCGTACCTCCTATGGTCTCCTCAAAATTCTCCACCTGGACAGGAGATGAAGAGCACGCAACTGCCTTTTTTTCATTGACCCTGCAAACCGCATCCTGCGTCTTTGTAAGGTCATCCAGGATGCAAAGGTCAGCCTGGGCTGTTGCCCCATATATATAGCATACGTTAGCCCTTATCCTGTACTCATTGTTTGCAGACAATGTCCCTAAAAAGCTAAAGTCCGAAAACGTCATATAGGTCACTGTTCCTGGGATAGTATTCCCTTCGGAATCTATGTAGGCCTTATCAAGATCCTCATCCGGATTCTTGACTGTCTCAGGATCGCCAAAGTCACCAGGGTAAAACCCCACTAGATCTACAGTTATATCCCCGCTGGCAACATCATACTCCCCTTTGTTCTCTAGGTTCAATGTAACTTCAAAAGGATAGCTTCCACCGTCATAAACCTCTGCTGGAGGCGACCCTTCCATAAAGTTGAATTCTATAGAATTAGTCCCGCCTATAAAAGCCTTTGATGTTGTGGTTTCAGCCTGCTGCTGGCACCCGACAAGCATAAAAAGCCCTGCAACCAGGAATACAAGAAGCTTCTTTCCGATTAAAGATCCCAAAAAACCTTTTTTTTCAAAACTCATCTTATCATCCTCCTCTATATCTTTCTAAAAATTTTATCAGCATATATTAGATAAATAATACTATTTAAACTTATCTAAAAGACAGCTCTTCAAATACCTCGATCTGCCTCTCTATAGAGGTAGTATAGCCGTAGCTTAGCTGTATATTAAGCGGAGTGGTATATGCCTCGGCCCCTACTGCAGACTTGTCCAGCCTGCAGAATATATACCCCTTATCATTGATTAGCTGAACATCGCTGGCTATAGGCGGCCTGCACTCTGTCATAGGTATGCTTCCGGCCCTTATGTCATCTATCCTCACCTTATTGATATCGCTCCTGTCATAACCCTCTGAAGGGTTTGTCCCTATATCCCCTTCAGATATGACAAGCCCTGAGCCTGAATTCTGGATATATATCTTAAACATTATATCGTTGCTTGTAACATCCTCCTCTATTCTTGTTACAGCTACAGGCGCTCCCTGAGAGCCTGTACCTCCGCCTGACCTGCTTCCCATTACGCTTCCGGAATAATCGCCTATAGTACAGACCTTCTCCTTTATCTTAGTGCTCCTTGGGTCGGGATCTACGCATATCATTGGGTTTGCTATGGTCTTATAGAAATAAGAGGCTGTTACGATAATCCTTGGCTTATAGAAAGGGGTCCCTAACGGAAGTTCACCTGCATCTATCTTAAACTCAACTATGCTGAAGCCTCCGTCCCGATTATAGGAGCTTTTTCCCTCCAGCTCATTCGCATTTAACTCTACTCCGTTCTCAGAGCCAGACCCCAATCTGGGGTATATTTTAAGGATATTGGTGTCATACCCCCCTATCCAAAGCTTCCCATAAAAATCAGATATCTCATCTGACTGCGGAAAAGCCCCCCTGTTCCTTATCTCTACCATAAACCTGGCATCCCTGTCATTCTCATATATCTTAGTGAGTGTATTGGCAGGAAAGCTCAAAGTAAGGCCATAGGTTCCTGACCTGTAATCATAATCGCTTGGCTCATCCATCCCGGCTCTCCTGCATCCCGAAACAGACAGGACTATCACTGCCGATAAGGATATGAGCAAAACTGCTATAAACACGCTTTTTTCCCCTCTTTTCAGCATTTTAATAAACCTATGATATATTATTATATAAATCTTCCTTTTTGCAAAAGCAGGCTGTTTCACCCAAAAAATCAGTTATATTTTTAAATAAGCATTGATTTCTTATAGATCAGACGGCCACAGGGGCTTGGTTCTACCCGATCCCGTTTCGAAAGCAGGAAACTGCCGAAAGCTCGGAAGTCAAGCAAGCCTCCGTTCTGGGGAGTACTGCATTGCGTGGGAAACTCAGAAAGCTGTCACCCTTTTTTTCTTATGTGTTGATTTTCTTATAACCTATTTGATTAGACCATAATATTTCCCTTAAATATCAAGATTTAGTTGGGTATGGTCATCCCAGGTTTATATAGCACAACCCGGTTCCTGCCCTGGTCTTTAGCATGGTATAATGCAGTATCTGCATCTGACCTTACATATTCGGGTGGATCCCTCTTATCCCCCCCTGCAATACCTATGCTTATTGTCATAGTTTGTTTCTCATTTTCCAATTTATTCTTAAGCTTATTGAATCTTTTTTCTCCTAACTCATTTTTTAGATAATGGCTGATAAGAGACATGCCGTTTTGCTCGACATTATCCCTAATCCTTTCTGCAACTTTATTGGCATTTTGAGCAGAAGTTCCATCAAGTTCTACATAGAATTCCTCTCCACCGTATCTTGCTACATAACTTCTTTTGTAATTCCCTACAAGCCCTTCTGTTTTCCTTATAGATGCCCTTATAATGGCTGCAACAGCTTTAAGGGCTATATCCCCTATATTATGGCCATATTTATCGTTCCATGCCTTAAATTTATCTATATCAGTCATTAAAACACAATAAGAATTGTTCTGACTATTGGTCCTTCTCTCTTCGTTCCTCTTATCGATATATGCCCTATTGGGCAATTTTGTCAGGCTATCAGTATATATCTTATTTCTTAAATTTAATATCTCCCGTTCGATTAAAGTGCTAATAGTGCAAGGAACATCATTATCAAATTTACTTTTATAATTCAAACCCATGTTCTTATAAGAAGAAATGGTATTTAGGTATGATATCCTATCCTCAGGATTTTCAAGTTCTTGAACATTAAAGGTTATATCTCTGGATGATATATTCTTATTAGAAAACGTTTTATTTAGCAGGTTTTCTATTTTATCCTGTCCGAATGGAGGTATTTCCATAGCATCCTCCTCCATCATCTCCTTAATTTCAAGAGGGCCTACTTTATCCTCAAGTGTACCTTTCACTGGTTTATATGATGATTTTCCTGTTCC
>JAHWIN010000072.1 GCA_019322475.1 Candidatus Woesearchaeota archaeon | reverse complement strand
AAATGCGAGGAGGAGGATTCGAACCCCCGTAGGCACTAAGCCAATAGATGGCCCATCTGAGCATATCATCGGTCCCTTGTAGGGCCTCATCACTCAACAACTTGAGTTTGGATTTTTAGCACCATACTGCCAAAATCTATCCCGTAAAGCCTTAGCTTTAGGCTAATTTGGCCGCTCCGGCATCCTCGCACAATATATCACTACAGAAATAATCAATCATATAAAAACCTTATTAGAAATGTTTAACCCAGGCTGTTCAGCTTGTCTTCAATATCGTTCAGCTCTTCTTCAAGCTTCTCCAGCTCAGTCCTATGGTGCCTTTTTTCAGTTCTGATATCCCTCTTTGGCTCTTCAGCTTTTTTGGCTTCTGGCATCTTTAGTGTTGCATCCTTGACCTTAGGCATGCAGCCCCTTAGGCAGTTCATCAGTTTGGTTATATCCTTTATCTCTGCCTTGAATCTTGAAATCAGCCTTCCTTTCTCTTTCCTTAGAAGCTTAAAGTTCTCATGATCCTTAAGGGTCTCCAATATGCCTTTAGAGCATTCCAGCATGCTTCTCCTTAGGTCAGCTCCGTCGCTTATCCCGACAAAAAGGGAACTCTCTTCTTTTTTAGCCATTCTTAATCCTCATGATCATTCAAATAGGTTCTGGATTCACCCTTGTAAAGCTCCTGGTTCAAATAAGATATTATCGATTCCTTCTACCCTGTCATCTATATCGCTTAATTTGCTGTTCCACTCTTCCAGCTCAAGATCCTCCTTGTCCTTTAGCTCTTTTACCTTTTGCAGGGTGTTCCTTGCATCATTCAGCTTGCTCTTTATCAGTCCGACTACCCTAAGCATGTCCTTATATTCATCAATCTTTACAAAAACCTGAGCTTCAGTCATTTTGATTACACCTCTTTTTCAAATATGCTTTTATCGATAAACATTATCTTCATCTGGATATCCCTAAGGCTGCTGTTCAATCCCTCATACTCCTTATTGCCCTTATCATGGGCATCATCAAGCCTTAAAAATGCATCATCTGCCTGTTTTAATGCCTCTTTTATGTTTCTTATATCCCTGTTGATATCCTTAAAGTCATTGATAGTTATGAACTTCTTAGTTGGTCTTTTTATCTTTGGTTCTTTAGCCTTAGTTGCTACTGGCCTCTCTGCAGCCTCCTTTCTTGGTTCTATTGGCGCAATTATGGGCTCTTCTTTCCTTAAAGGAAATTCTGCTTTAGGCATCTCTGGCATCTTAGGGAATTCCTGTTCTTCTTTTTCCTCAGCCTCAAATTCAGGAAGTTCAGGTATCTCAGGGATCCTTTCTTCCATCTTAGGGATCTTCATCTCCTTGCCTTCTTTTTTAGCTTTTAGGAATGAAAAAAGCCCTTTCTTCTCTTTTTTTGTTTTGCTCTCCTTGCCCCCCATCATCCCTTCTTCAGGCAGCGGAGGCATTTCAGGAAATCCGATCTCTTCCTCCTCCGGTAATGGTGGAAGCCCAGGCAATGCTGGTTCTCTGGCTTTCATAAGCTTAGCCTTTAGCCCTGCCTTTTTCTCTTTTTTAGGCAATGCCATCAGTTCCTCATCAATAGGCTCTTCTTCTTCAGAAAATCTCGCCTTCATCCCTTTTGGAGGCAGTGGAGGCATATCTAGGTCTATATCCTTCGATAATTTACCCTCTTTTTTTATGAAATCCAAAAATCCCATTTCCACCCTCAACCTTATACTTAGTTAAATCATTATTAAACTTTGTGTAGCATTTTAAAATGGTAACAATCATCGGGAAAAGTTATTAAACAGGAAATCCCTTTTGATATTTGATGAAAGAAGCACTCTATTACAAAAAGCTCAAAGATAAGAAGGTAAACTGCAGGTTATGCCCTGCAAACTGCATCATCCCTGAAGATAGTTTCGGAAACTGCGGAGCAAGAAAAAATATAGGCGGTAAGCTATATTCTATGGTCTATGCAAGGCCAGTTTCAGTTTCTATAGATCCTATAGAAAAAAAGCCCCTTTATCATTTCCTTCCTGGCTCCTCTTCATTGTCCATAGGGACGCTTGGCTGCAACATGCACTGCCTGCACTGCCAGAACTGGGAGATCTCACAGTCAAAAGCAGATGAGTTTATGGGCAAGGAGGTAACTCCTGAAAAGGTTGTAAGGTTAGCGTTGAAAAACAGCTGTAAAAGCATAGCATATACCTATAATGAGCCTACAATCTTCTATGAGTATGTTTTGGATACAGCAAGACTGGCAAGAAAAAAAGGCATAAAGAATATAATGGTGACTAATGGCTACATAAATAAAGAGCCCATAAAAAAGCTCTATCCGTTGATAGACGCCGCTAATATAGACCTTAAATCCATGGACCCCCAATTTTACAGGAAGGTATGCTCAGCAGGGTTAGACCCCGTCCTTGAGTCGATAAAGGCCATAAGGGCTTTAGGAACCCATATAGAGCTTACAAACCTCATAATACCCGGCTATAACAGCAGTAAGCAGAAGATAGGAAGGTTGGTCAGCTGGATAAAAGATAACCTCGGCGTATCTATCCCCCTGCATTTCTCAGCCTTTTACCCAACATATAAGCTTCTCGATGCAGAAAGGACATCCCCCGAGTTATTGCTGGAAGCTAAAGAGATAGCAAAAAAGAAAGGCTTGCATTACATCTACCTTGGAAATACCCCCCTTCCGGATTCAGGAAACACCTATTGCCCCAGATGCGGCAAGCTTTTGATAGAAAGAGGCTGGTTCCGGGTAACAAAAAAAACAATAAAAAACAACTCATGCCCATCTTGCAGGGCAGGGATATATGGGGTTTTTGGTCTTTGAACTATCTGTGTATTTGAAAATAGGTTAATAAAACAAAATGTATAAATAGCAGGATAAGGGTTGCTAAAGCTATAATCACTAAAACTATCCATCTCTTTTTCTTAAACTTAAAATGAAATGGCCAGTGTTTTAAGCCTTTAGCATGTGAGTAGATAAACAGCCCCATAATCAATAAGATAAACAATGTTAACGTGTACATTGTTAAGGGTCTCTGCAGATAAGCTGCACCTATTGTTGCACCTGTAACAGCAGCCATCCCTGGTATAGGCGCTGCTTGTTTTTCTTCAGGAGCTATAGCCATTGGTGATGCACTTTCAGTTTTTTCAGTTATATTCTCTCTTTCTTCTAAATTTTCTTCGGAAGGGAAATAGTGAAAGCAGGTTCTTACCTCATTGGGTTTATTCGCTTCCCTCCCGCACCGGTTCTTATCAGTGCATACCCTTGTCTGTTTTCCAGTCACCGGACAGATTGTAGGGGTCCAATCAGTACATTCCCAAAACTCTGAACACGCTCTTTCTGTTCTGCCGCTTCCTCCTCCTCCTCCTCCTTCGCCCCCAGAGCTTCCTTCATCTGCCCCTTCATTTGTTGGGTGGGTTGTATAGCCATATTCTACTATCCCAGAATACCTTAATCCATCTACCTTATATTTAGATCCCAGATCATAACAGGTATATTCCTTTCCATTAGCCATAATAGAATTCCCCTCTGCTGTGCAGTATAAAGAAACTTCATCTGTTCCATTACAATCTGCACTTATCTCTTTTATAGATAGGATCGGAGCATCATGGATGCAGATCGTGTTTAATGAGGAATTTATATGGTCAAAATAGATTGTTTTTGTTCCATTTTCTTGCAATTGCAGATCTTTTATTATAACCCCCCCTTTGCTGCTTTGATTGGTCTTATTGACGCTAAAATTAAGGTTTAATGCGCTTTTGCTAAAATTATATGAAAATTCGATGATTGTATCATTCCCATCCATAATCTTAACATCCTCTGCTCCTCTAAAATTTTTAGTTAAGTTTTCAGAATTGTTTATCTTGATCTTCAAATTATTTTTTAATCCATCTGTCTTTATATCATTTTTATCTCCTATGATAAATGGGCTGTCTTCTCCATTGCAGTCTTCATCTACGCCGTTTTGGGGGATGTCGAATGCCCCTGGATGGATTGTTGCATTATCATCATCACAATCCAACGGTTCATCATAACCATCATTATCTGAATCCAAGAAACCTGCATCAAAACTTACTGATTTTTTATCTGAATTATTGTGTATATCTGAACAATTTACAGTTATTGTATAAGAATGTTTGTCAAATAATGCTATGTTCTGTAGATGTTCTTTTTCTCCTGTGATATTCATCCTCCTTGAACCATCCCCCCCACCCCCTTCATCTTGACAACCGCCGGGGATTGTCAAATTCAACCTGATGGCTCCTCCTTTAATGTAATTTGCGGTTTCTGACGCAATAACTGAACAGACGCTAAAGGAGATTGTGTTGTCTGTATCATTTTCACATCTGTAAGCGTGTAAGGTATAATAGCCATTAGGATCAGTGGTAGTAGACACCTCTATTGAACCCAAAACAGCATTAATTTTTTTATTAGCAAGTATACTATCCCCCTGTTTGGCATATCCTAAAAAAAACATAGGAATACTTATGATATTTGGGCCGCAGTTAGCATTGGATATTCCTGAATTCTGAAAAGTGCTGTATCCGTCATTTAAAAAAGAGGTTGAATCGCTTAAGCTATAATAGCAAGTAGCATCCTTATCAGTTGTTACATCCAACAATGTGGAATTTATCGTTATTGTAGAGCCATTTCCAGGATTATTTATCGTAATGATAGGGGGAGTTGCATCTGGAGGGATATCATAAAGGCCGCTGACAATATACACCAAAGGCACCCTTTGCTTTGTTGGATACTCTACAGTCAGTAGGTCATTTTCCTTCTCTGCGTATTTCCACCATTTAAATTCCGCGCCCATGCTTGTATAGGCATAATAGGTATTTTGTTCTTCCGATGGCGAGACCCAGTCTATATCTGAGTCTTCTGTTTCTTGGAAATAAACTGACCCGTTAAATGCCTTCAATCTTAATCTTACTGGTGTAGGGATAATGTTATCATAGTCATCTTCATTAGGTGTGCTGAATGTTGCCAGTAAATATCCTTCTCCTGTCCCATCAACCAATTCTATTTTCATTCCTGCATTGGTATTGATAGCAACAATATCCTCATCATTCTGGATCACGCCATCCCCATCTAGATCCATAAGTATATCAAAGTCATCTGAGGTTGCTTCAGAAGCATTTATCAGGATAAATGAAGTTTCTCCTATCTTAACTGTTGCATCTGCTGTTTCTCCTTCATTATCGCTGTATGTCTGCTCTATTCTTTTTCCAGTCCCTAAGTTGTCGAACTTAACAATGCCTGTCTCTCCGCTTGCAATCTTGTCTGCACCCTTATATCTCAATGCATAGGTATTCCTGTTGCCGTCATCCTGGGATTCATCCGTAACGATCAAGTAATCGTTCTTGTTGACGACTTGGTCTTCTTTTATAATCAAGTCATCATTGTTGTCTCCCATCCTCAGGTTGGTTCCGCTTGATGTATAAGCCAAAGGAACTGAGGCTCTATCCCCATCTCCGTCGACAAACTCTAATCTATATTGGTCAGAGCCTGCTGTTTTTATTTCGTAAATTTCTGTCTCTGCAGAAGGGTCAAGCCCTTCATACCCAATATCCCATGATTCTAAGAATGCCTGTGGCTCATCCATGTATTCTGTAAGGCTGTGTCCTGCAGCTACAAAATAATCGTCGTCTGCAGTTATGTTCAGCTCTATGGAGTCTATGCTGAATGTAGAGTTGTCATCGCTTCCCTGTATTATTACATGGGTGTCATCTATATCCTCGCTTCCATATTCAAGGTCATGGCTGCTTGCTGTATCGCTTATCAAGGTATCCTTTAAAAAGACCTTTGAAGCTCCAAGATAAAATTCCACGATATCCTGTGTGACGTCGCCTGCTTCGCTAGGTATTATATCACTGATTCCTAATTGGATGCCATCAGACAATGTTGCATAATCTCCTTTCTTCAATGACCTGGTTGATTCTCCGTTGACATTGAATTTTGCATAGATCGTTCCAGTGTCTGTGATTGCAGTTACTATAATCTCATAGTCTTTTCCTTCAACAGTATATGTTTTTGTCTCTCCTTCGCTCAATGTGTCTTTGACAGCGCCTCCCATCAGGGTCAATTCTGCGCTGTTTCCTGAAGAGCTTGTCCTTCTTGCCCGGACTATGCTGTAGTCTCTTCCTAATATGGTTATTGCCTCATCCTCAAAATCACCTAAGTAGGTTCCTGTTGAGGTTTTTGTTCCTGTGCTGTCTTCAACATCGCTCTGCAACGGTGTCTTAAACTCGATAGCATACCTTGCGATCTGTATCCCGCTTGGGAAATACAAAAAGTCTGATGTAACATCATTATCATCTTCCATAAACTTCACAAAGCCTCCGCTGTAGGCATTGTCTTCAAAATAGATATATTGGTTATATGTTGCAATCCCCTTCTCTGTAGTTATTGAGCCGTGGACCAAAACAGGTAGCATCCCTTCATCTATGGCCTTGGCTATATCACCTATGTTCTCTCCATTCCAGGAATCAGTATTTTCAGTTATCTCTAATTTCTTATCAAAATCCCTTATTAGCAAATGATAAGTATCTGCATTGTTTGTAGTCGTAGCTATAGCATAATCTAGCAGGACCAATACTATTAAAACAGAGAAAAGAAAACAAAAATTTTTCTTTATCATGTCCACAAAAAGCACCAAGGAACCAAAATACAAGAGTATATATAAACCTTTCTACCGCTTTATAATCTCTTAGTAGTAACCTGGATAAATTCCATATGCTGTTCTCCTATATTCTTTCCTTCCCATATGTTAGTCTTTCTCTGCTTCAAATATATGTTATTGGCTTAGGCTTCCTTATTCATTAAATTAAAAATGTTAAGGATAGCCTCTTGAACTACCTTTTCCACGTCAATAAAGAAGAATACACAACTAACAATCCCATGATCAGGAACATGGCCAGCTTTTTTGATCTTGCTGAAGAAGATTCATAGATTACCTTTGGCTGTCTTATGGATTCCAATATTATCGATCCGTCCTGGCTTTTCCCCTTCACCTCTGTAACCTCTTCTTTTTTCCCAAATATCTCTTCAGATTCATCCTTTTTCTCCAGCAGCCTTATCGGCTGTGTTATCTCTTTCTCTGTTTTTTGGTCCTCCCGTTTGATCTTGACCTTGATGTTATAATCCCCTGGCTCTGCATCCTCTACAGAATTCTTCAGCTCCACCTCTTTTGTAGATCCTGCCCTGACAAGTACAGTTTTCCCGTTTGAATCCCTTTCTCCGCTGTATGACTTTGACCCCCTGTAAACATAGCTGTGTATAGTAGCCAGATGGTCTTTTGCATCATTGTTTGTAAGCTCGACCTTTATCGTAAAATCCTTGTACGGCTCTATGGACCCGGGAGCCTCTACAAGGGAATGCTCCAATGTTCCTCTTCTGGGTTCTTTTTCAACATACATCTTATCGCAATTGTTTTCATTTATGCCCTTGAGCCTTATCCTGTATGAATCCTCTTCTTTAGACAAGGATGTCCACCCTGCTTTTACATAGTAGTCGCCGTCAGGATACTTCTCATTGCAGTTGGGCTTTACCTGTATAGGAAGCGTTAAGCTGTAGTTTGTATACTTGTCATGCAGCGACGCCTTTGTTATTCCGGATATCCTGTAGTTATCGTCCTCCACATACAGCTTGATGCTGCTTTTAGTCGTGTTTCCCTTGTAGATATGGATCCTGGCCTTTATCGTGTCCCCAAATTCTGACTCATTGTCCGGCCCTGTTCCCTCTAGCCCGATTATCTTGAAAGAAGACTCCATTCTCACATCCCCTGCAGGATTTTTCATGTTGGGAGAAGGCACCTTGTAAGGCCACAGCCCATTCTCAGATGCCCAGGACAATGATTCCTTAGACCCTGTGTAGGAAACCATATCTATAAGTTCCCCTTCTTCATCATAGAGATATACCTCTTCAAATCCCTCGTTGTTAAGAAATCCAGAGAAGCCGTTCATATATGCCGTAAGAAAGCCGCCCGGTTCGATTACAGTCCCATCTGTTGTTGTAGTGTCTGTTATGTAAAGCTTATGCCCTGCAGAATCTTTAAGGTAAAATCCTGAAAGGTCTGATGGGCTTTCTGCCTTATTGTAAAGCTCTATGAACTCCCCGCCGGGGATAGGCGCATCGTCATCCCCTGCAGGGTCAGGAAATATCTCATTTATGCAGATGGCTATGCTATGATTATATCCCTTGTCTTCTGGCGATCTTATGAATACCAAAAGCTCGTCATGATTATCCTCCAGGTCAGGGTCATAACACTCCAGAGGGGTTATGTTTGCCTTTATAAGATATGCACCAGGGCCTATATTAGGGGAATATTTCAGGGTCTTTTTTCTTATTATTGTTGTAGTCAGGGGAGAGTATTCCTTTACAGCATCCCCTGACCCGCTTAATACCTGCCTGGAAAGCAATATCTCATTTTCCTCAGAGCTTTCCTGTTCCACGATGATCTTGAAGAAAAACTCTTCCCCGTATTCAAATATTACTTTAGGCGTATAGATATTTAGGCTGATATTGCATGTTACCTTTTTGATTTTATCTTCAGAAACGCTGTTTTTTCTTCCGGGCGTTCCCATATTTTCGATGCTTTCATGCCACTCTTCACCAAGCCTTTCCAGAGACATCCCATTGCCGTCTGCAAGCCCTGCTGAATAGTTCAGCTCATCAATAACACAGGATGACCCGTCTTGTATAGCTATATATTCACCAGTATTGCTTAATGAAGACCATGAGCTGTCCAGCAAGGTGCCGTTAAATAAGGGATAATCATCCATGAATTTTTCTGGGCTTTCTGCAATTACCGCATAACCATCAAGGATCCAGCTCCCATTTACAGGATTCAGGCCATGAGACACCCCTGCTTCATGGAATTTCCATCCTGAAATGTTTATTGAATCATTGCTATATACCTCTATCCACTCCCTCCCTGTATCAGCCCCGGGAGGATTGTACATGATCTCATTTATCACTACATCTGCAGAAACATTCGTAATAAGGAATACAGCCAGGAACAATAATATTATCCTTTTTATTTTGACCCCCTAAATAAGGGTTTTTAAGAGTATATTTAAATCTGACGGGCAGGAGGCCCCGTAGAAATCCTAGGCGTCTGTGCCATGAATGCCATTAATGCCTTAGAAAAACTTGTTTTTCTGATGGTTTAGAAAATCTTGTTTTCTAAAACCGCAGGCATTCATGGCATGGCCAGGACGTCTTAGCTTGCGAAGCAGGGTAAGAGGTTAGAAAAGCGAAGCTTTTCAAAGCGAGCTGACCATGTTCCTAAACAGAGTTTAGGGTTATCCCAGAGGCTAAGCCGAACGGGATACCAGAAATTAAGAAGTAATTTCTGCGTATGGTCAGTGTAGTAGCATAGGATTT
>JAHWIN010000071.1 GCA_019322475.1 Candidatus Woesearchaeota archaeon | reverse complement strand
TGTGTAGTGTCTCCTGCTGTCGGATCTGCGTCATTTATACTGACTGAATCAACTGTCGGGCCTGAGCTTCCCACTGTTACGCTCATCTCTGCGCTGTCTGATATCGCTGCAGGTATCATCAACATCAGACTTATCGCCAATATAGCCATTATTTTTTTCATTTTTTACATCCCCCCCATTATATATTTATTGTCTTTTTATTTTAACACCCCTTCTGAGTAGTGAGTAATCGGGTATGTTTATATATATTCCCTATATAATTTATATAAAATTTATAAAATATCGAAAAATTATATTATGTGACCTAAACTGGACATTTTTGTTTATTTTGTTCTAAATGAGCCAATATCTTTATAAACGGCGGGCAAATAATAAGGGTTACAATGAACCTGCTGACATTAAAGGAATGGGACAAATCAGAGGTTGTCCAGATGATAGACGAGGCTTTGCTGGTCAAGGAAGACCCTGAGAAATATTATAGTGTGCTCAAGGGAAAGACCTTAGCGATGCTTTTTGAGAAGAATTCAACACGGACAAGGATAAGCTTTGAGGCAGGGATGGCCCAATTAGGGGGGCATGCCTTGTTCCTTGACTGGAATGCAACCCAGCTTGGGAAGGCTGACCTTAAGGATGAGATAAGATGCATAGGAAGGTATGTAGATATAATAATGGCAAGGGTGTATAAGCATAAAGACCTAGAGGTCATGGCAGAGAACTCAGGAAAGCCGGTCATAAATGCGTTAAGCGAGCTCTACCATCCATGCCAGGCATTGGCAGACCTTCTTACCATAAAAGAGAAGTTCGGGAAGCTTAAAGGGCTTAAGCTGGCTTATGTCGGGGACGGCAACAATGTCTGCAATTCATTGATCGTCGGCTGCAAAAAAACAGGGATAGATATAAGCGTCGCCTGCCCAAAAGGATACGAGCCTTTGGAAAAGCCTGACTTACTGACCCATGATGCGAAGGAGGCTGCCAAGGGAGCTGATGTCATCTATACAGACACGTGGATCAGCATGGGGCAGGAGCAGGAAAAGAAGAAGAGGATGAAGGTGTTTCCCCCTTACCAGGTAAATGCCAAGCTGCTGGGCAAGGCCTTATTTATGCACTGCCTTCCTGCCTACAGGGGGTATGAGGTTACAGATGATGTCCTGGATTCGAAGCAGAGCATAGTCTTTGACCAGGCTGAGAACAGGCTGCATGCGCAGAAGGCTGTCATGCTTAAGCTTATGATGAAGATATAAGATGAGGCAGGAAATACTATAGTATAGAAATATAGAGAGGGTTTTACGATGAAGATCCTGAACGGGGACATAACTGCTGTAAAAGGGATAAAGGCATTAGGAAAGCACATAGGGATAAAGAAGAAGTCTATGGATCTTGCGGTGATATTTTCAGAGAAGAAGGCAAATACTGCTGCAGTCTATACCCAAAATAAGGTAAAGGGAGCTCCGTTGTATGTTACAGAGGAGCATCTTAAGGACGGGAAGGCCCAGGCTATAATAGTGAACAGCGGCATAGCTAACGTGTGCACAGGAAAAAAAGGGATAGATGATGCTAAGGCTATCTGCAGGATGGCTTCAAAGGAGTTAGATATAGAAGAGGATGATGTCCTTGTGGCTTCCACAGGGGTTATAGGACCATATCTTCCTATGGACAAGATAGAGAAAGGGATCAAGGGGATCAAGCAGGAGCTGAATAAGGACCATAAGGCAGGAGAGGCTATATTGACGACTGATAAGAAAAAGAAATGCATAGCAGTAAAGGCAGGAAATGCAGTTATCGGGGCGATAGCAAAGGGCTCAGGGATGATACACCCTAATATGGCGACTATGCTCTGCTTTATATGCACTGATGCAGAGATAAGCTCAAGCAAGCTGAAGCAGATGATCGTTAAGTCTGTCAATAAGTCATTTAACATGATAAGCGTGGACATGGACACCTCAACCTCAGACATGGTGGTCCTGATGGCCAACGGAGAATCAGGAAAGACTGATGAAGAGGAGTTTCAGAAAGCGCTTGACCTTGTATGTGTAGAATTGGCGAAAAAGATCGCTGCTGACGGGGAAGGGGCTACAAAGCTTATAGAATGCAGGGTTAAGGGCGCTGCCAAGGAGGAGGATGCTATAAAGGCAGCTAAGTCAGTCATAACATCCAACCTTGTAAAGTGCATGTTTTTCGGCGAGGACCCTAATTGGGGGAGGATAATGGGCGCTGCAGGATATTCCGGCGCAGACATCAAGGAGGAGCTTATCGACATATATATCAACGGGATGAAGATAGTTTCGGGAGGGAAAGGGGTGGAGGATAAGGGAACTATAGGGAAGATCAAAAAAACACTGGGCAGGAAGGAGGTTTTTGTGCTTATTGACCTGAATGAAGGGAAAAAAGAGGCTACAGCTTATGGCTGCGACCTTACAACAGATTATGTAAAGCTTAATGCCCATTACAGCACCTAAAATGGATGACCTGATAAAAAAAGCCAGCATACTTACAGAAGCGCTTCCTTACATGCAGAAGTTCAGGGGGA
>JAHWIN010000070.1 GCA_019322475.1 Candidatus Woesearchaeota archaeon | reverse complement strand
GGGTTGATGCTGGGTTTAGTGTCGTCGCAGTCTGTGTCTTCTGCTCCCTCACACTCTTCGTCTGTGTATCCATCATCATCTTTATCTAGACATATACACTGGCCACTATCACACGCTTTGGTCCTTTCGGGGTTGCAGAAATCCCCATCCTTACAGTCTGAATCCTCACAACCTATATCCCCGTCGTTGTCTTCGTCTACGGGGGTGTCGCATCTTTCGGGGGCCGAAGCAGCTAACTGGCAGCATACTCTCACCTTAAAGTTTTCATCAGAACAATCTGAGATGTGGGCGTCTTCCAGACCAGACAACGAAGCTATACACATCTCTCCTGCTTCCGGATCGCATGTGTCCCCTCCATCAACTGCCCGGCATATAGCCACCAGCCCATCAATAGGCGATTTAAAGCAGAGGGGGTCTTCAAAATGACCTTCCTGATAGTAGCTTATGTGGGTGTCTGAGCTTCCAGAGAATATAAAAACCCCGGCTTCACAGCTTTCAGAATCGACTTCCAAAAGGCCTGAACAGCATAGGTTGTAATTAAAATCAGAGGCGGGGCTCTTTGTTGCGTGGGCGTCTCTCAAATCAGATAGGTAAATTGGGTGAGATTCGCCGAGAGAGCAGGCCCCATCTTTTACAACACAGTCCGTTGGGCTGATGACATCAATCTCTACAGAGTCCTGAAAGCCATCATCCTTTTCGTCTATCCCTAAATCAACATCAGAATCCCAAACATCCAGAGCTATAGTGTGGATCCCAGGTTCAGAAAAACTCCATCCAGAGATTACCCTTGTGTCGCCCATCTCCTTATCTGGGTCGGGGGTTTGGTCTGTCCACTTATAGTTCAGGGGCCGGTTGCAGCCGCCTACCTCGGCTACTAAGGTTATGGGGAGGTTGATAACTGCTTTCTCTGGCGCATCGATTGAGCCAAATACTCCTGTGTTAGGTATAAAATCGCTTGAGGGCCTTAACATAGATGTCAACTGGGGCCATAGTTCCTGGCCCAGAGAAAGGTTAGTTGAAACGTGATACTCGCCTTTAGCAAGGTCTCTGCCGCAAAAAGTGATTTCCTTGCTTCCAAGCCAAGGCATCCTAAGATGGCTGTAGCTGATGTTTACTGCCTTGCAGATATCTGCACTATAGCAGCTGTACCTGACAGAGAGGTGCTGCCCCGTAGTTGGACCCTTCAGCTTTTCTGTTACGCCATCTATCGCTTTTTCCCCGTGGTCTCCTTTCCTATCTATATAAATCCTGGAAAACTCTTTTGTAGAGCTTATAAACTGGTAATCTGAAGGGTTTACGCCTTTTTTCTCGAACTGGCCGAGCAAGAAATTAAATATGTCCTGGAAGGGATTTCTCAAAAAAAAGAGGAACCTGCCCCAAAAGTCAAGGGTACCTAGATTGATGTCCTCGTTGCTGAATATGACCCCTTGAATCTGGTCGTTGTACCATACCCGGGGGGAGCTGCATTTGATAAACCTGTTCTCTTCTGAGCCGATTGCGTCGTTACAATCCACCTCTGTTTTTACTGCCCACCTCAAGACATCAAGAAACATGTGTGTTCCCTGGTCGATCGGCTGGTTTAGAGATGTCCCAAAAATGACGTGGTTTCCTGGAAGCTTTAAGATACAAAAATTATTGACCTTTTCTTTAGATATATAATCTAACAAGTGACGAGAGAATTCTCCATAAACTATAGAATAATCATAATAATTAAGCGTGTTGGAATAGTTGTCACAAAAAAGAGTATACTCTGAGATGTGAAGGCTTTCTGCAAGGTCCAACAACTGAAGCCCGATAAGCTTTGTCCTGGAGGTTATCTCCCCTTTTTCACAGTAGGTGTCCCCTTTGTAGCTGCCTTCAAGGTAATAGTCTCCTTTCCAATAGCAGTCTTCTGGATTCTTAAAGCAGACGTTGTCTGTTTCCTCCTTTAAGGTCTCATTTTTGTCGTCTCCACAGCAGAAAGCGTTTGGGACAGGGTTTACTGAATCACTGCAGCTTTCACCAACCAACCCTAACCCGCAGACGGGATCCTGCTCGTCCCTTTTTTCCATCCAAAGCGCCTTTCTGGGGACCCGATTAACAGGTTTTCCATCTACAGCTAAGCATGCTGCCTGGCTGGAGTCTGGATCTTTCCAGTTTCCCAGTATGCAAACTTCAAGGTCGTCTGAGTGGTCAAGCGAGTATTTTGTGTGTGGGCTTAGTTCTGCAAATGAGTCCTGATATTCTTCGGGGTGCTCTGAGTCATAGGGGCTATAGCACTCCGCCTCAAGAACGCAGGCATGTTCATCGTTGCAGCAGGCTTCGTCTAAATTATCGGGGTAGTCCTGTCCCCGGAATAGCTTATATTCGAATCCGGGGTCGTCGCCGCAGCAACGGCCCCCCTGAGTCCCTGCAGTGTCGGGGTCGCAGTCTTCTCCTCCTAAGCCCCAATTGCCTTCTCCGATTATACAATCACAAAGAGCTTCACTATAGTCCGCTTCTGCAACATAGTCTCCATCAATGCACATGCCTAGATTGACCGAGTCGGGGTCTTCGGGCAGGCAGGACGATTCCCTATTTTGATAATATCTGCTGTTATTATAGCAATCTTCAAGGCCTGCAAAGCAAACACAGTTTAAGTCTGTGCCGCACTCAAAGCCCGGCTTTGTAAACTCGTTTAGATCATCTCCGCAGCAAAAGCCCTCAAAACCCGCCACCTTGCTCCCTTCTGAGTCGTCACAATCTGAACCAGAACCTATCTCTTCCAACCCGCAGACTGGCGAGGGATCATTAGATTCATACATCCATCTAGTGGACCTTGAAGATCCGCCTGCCTGCTTTCCATCTACAACCTGGCAAGCAGAAGGCTCTAAATCAGGATCTACCCATCCCCTGCCCCCTGAGCAAACCTCTAAGTCGTCTGATAGGTCATGGGCATCTACATACGAGCCTGGGCTGTTGGAAGGGTCTTCTGGATTGTAAGACATATAACAGTTGCCACCATAAAAACATGAGGAAGTGGAAGAACAACACCCCGATTCTATATCGTCGGTGGGGGGGTCTTTTTCACAGTAAGTCTCTGGATTGCAGGTGATGGGTTTTGGTGAGGGGGCTTCACAATCTGCAAAGGAGGGTATAGCAAATAAAAGAGATAGGAAGGACACGGCTAAAACAATGACCAAAAGGTGTTTTTTTGGGAGGGTGGTTTGGCTCATTTTGATTTTTTTCGATCCTCACTTACCTTAAGGTGCAACGCTTCGTGGATATACTCTATGAGCGTCTTATTTTGAAGAAGAGCATTAAGCTTGGCCTGCTTGTGAAGTTCGGGTTCTATCTCAATATTTATCCGGGTCATTTTTAGTAAGTTATTTTAGTTAGTTTGGTTAGTTTACTTATTTAGATAAGTTTTATTGTTTAGGTTTGATTAGAGATATAACTTATTTCTAGAGGCATAGTATATAAATTTTGCCTTTGTACTGCACATGGTTACATATTATTACATACTTAGTATGTAGGCTTCAGAACATGTTAAAAAAGTTTTTGAAAAAACTCCGGGGAATCAAGCGGATTAGAAGTTATGTGGCCTGTTCGTTTGTCTGACCCTTTTGGGGGTTGTCGAGGGCGTCCTGAGTCAGATCAGAAAGGTAATTCAAACTGGTGGCCATCCCCAGCCTAAATCTCAAACCCGTTTGGGGGTTTCTGCCTTCCAGATTTAAAACGGCCTGAAGACAAACCAAAGGAAGCCCAATTCCAGGGCGTTGTAAAAGACAAAGGCCAAAATGAAAGTGACTATCGCAAAGGAGATATAGGCAGTAAGAATACACTGTTTCAGGCCGTAGCCGATGCGGGAAAAAAGGCCGATAGATAGTAAGAAGATAGAGTATAAAAAGAACATATCCAGACTCAATACACCGATCGATACACTGAATACAGAGATGAAGGCATAAAAATCAAATGGCGCCAATGAGCTGATGAGGATATAAGGGGCAAATGAGAAGAGCAGAAGCTTAGATAAGCAAAAGAAAGACACATACTCATTAAAGATATAGTTAAAAACAAAAAAACAAAGGAGGATTATCAAAAACCCGAAGATAAAAAGAGAGGTTATAGAAAGTATCCCTGTGAAAAGACCGGCCAATGCCATTATTGAGGCTGCTGAGATGCTGCCCCCCAAAAAGAAGCTGGAGGAGAAGGAGTGCAAAATGTGGACTAAGATATATACGGATGCTGCAGAAAATGTGAGATTAAGAGGTTTTTTGAGGCTGCGATCCAGCTCCCGGGAAAAAAATGTAGGGGGGTTTGTTATCAATGAAAATAGAGAGGGAAGTCTTGAGGATTTAAAGGGGGGGGTTGTTTTTTTGGTGGGCGAAGCAAATGCAGATGACACCTCCCTGGAAGTGTAACCATATCGAGATAACGATTCCCTTATAGATTTTTCAGAATATCCATTATTTAGCTGTTCTTGGATATAATCTTTTAGCTTGGCCGATTTCATTTTAGATCTCAATGCCAGTGTTGCTCTTGGGAATTGGAGGTTGGTTTTAATGAGTTTTAGGTAGATTTTAGCCTATAGGTTAATAAATATTTCTTTTTATTTGGGGGTGACCCCTTGATTTCTCATGGAGTACGGGTGGAGGCCAGGGGGCGGTGTTTGTTGGGTTTTTTGTATATGTTAATTTTTTTTAATTTTTAGGCGGGTTGGAGTCGTGGGGTGAAGGTTTTAGGGGCTTGGTTGGGGTCTGTTTTGGTCTTTTGAGTTCTAGATCGAAATCCCCTAGCAGAGGGGTTGTTTTTTCGTTTCTTATGGCTTGGTTGGTTCTGTAGTGTGTATGTCTTGTTGTGTAATACGTATACCTTGTTATTTTTTTATAGTTTTTATAGTTTAGTTTGTTTTGGGATGTGTTTTTTTATTTTCTATTAGGGTTAGTTTGTTTTGGGATGTGTTTTTTTATTTTCTATTGGGTTTTCGTTTAACAATCATTATTTGTATTATATTATATATAATATAATTTATTATTATATTATTATATTATTATATTATTATTTTCTATATAGAAAAGAAATAAAAAAGAAAACAGGATGAAAACGAAAAAACAACCACACATTTAAATATGAGTTCCATGAGAAATCAAGGGGTCTGTACACTACTCGAATCTCAACACAAAAACTTTAAATACCTTCATTTCCCGTGGAACTGTATGGAAAAAGAGGCGTTATCTAACTTTTTTGAGAATTTCTTGGATAAGGAGAGCTTGTTTCTGGATAAGAAAGCCATGCAAAGCTCTTACATGCCCAATACTATCACCCACAGGGATTCTGAGATAAAACAGGTTGCAAACATCCTTGCACCGGGGCTCAAACTGGAGAAGCCTTCTAACCTTTTCATATATGGGAAACCAGGTTCCGGGAAGACACTTACATTAAAGCACATAACCTCGAATATGGGATCGATATCCAAGCAAAAGGATATAGCCTTAAAATCTATTTACCTGAACTGCAAGCTAAAAAAGATAGCGGATACGGAATATAGGCTCATAGCCCAACTTACGCGGGAGTTTGGTGATGATGTGGCGCCTACCGGGCTCCCTACAGATGAGGTCTATAAGTCATTTTTTAATGCTGTGGACTGTAAAAAACAGATCGTCCTCCTTGTGCTGGATGAGATAGACCAACTAGTGAAAAAAACAGGGGATGAAATCCTTTATAATCTTGTCAGGATAAACGAGGACCTCAAGAACGCCCAGATATCATTGATAGGGATATCTAACGACCTTATCTTTGTGGATACCTTAGATCCAAGAGTGAGGTCTTCATTATCCGAGGAGGAGCTTGTTTTCCCACCATATAATGCGCTGCAGATCCAGGAGATACTTAAACAGAGGGCAGCGGTTGCATTTAAAGATGGCTCTTTGGAGTCTGGGGTGGTGGAAAAATGTGCTGCTTATGCTGCAAGGGAGCCTGGAGATGCAAGAAGGGCCCTTGAGCTTTTAAGGGTTGCTGCAGAGATAGCCGAGCGGAATAATCTTGTCAGGGTTTCGATAGAGCATATAGACCAGGCAGAAGAGAAGATAGAGAAGGATAGCGTGCTTGATGCAATAAGCCACCAGCCCAAGCAGTCCCAGGCTACACTGTACTCTATCCTTTCTTTGCAGTCTCAAAGGAAGGAAAGCATATTTACAGGAGATATATATGAAATATACAAGAAGGTGTCTTCCAGGGCGGGGCTTAGGCCTTTAACCCAGAGGAGGATATCAGATATAGTGGCAGAACTAGACATGCTGGGGATAATCAATGCAAAGGTCATCTCTAAAGGAAGACATGGCCGGACAAGGGAGATATCCCTGCTTATACCCGGCTCTCTGGTGGGAAAAACCCAGAAGATATTAGAGGAAGGGCTAGCATTATCTTAGCTGACTAAGAATAGCCGTTCTAACCTAAAAATGGACCAGAAATTAATAGAGAAGAACCAGGCAGTGGGCTTTTTTCTTGAAAAAGGAATCCTATTGAGCTCAGACCTTTTGGACTATGTCGAGAACCCAGAAGAGACCTATAAACTTATAGGTGCTAAGATCAGGTCAGACGATTTTCTTTTCCTGAATAATGAGCTAAGCGAGGCACTTAAAACACTTCCATCCCTGGATATAAGCTGGAGAGAGCTTGAGGGGGCCAAGGCCAGACTTGAAAGGGGGAAAGATAGCAAGGCTTACAGCCACTTCCTTAAGTTTTTATATGCCCAAAAAAATAAGGCATTAACCGAAAAGGTCCGGGTTGTCAACTCGTATGATGAAGACCCAAAAAAAAGGGACGTGCAGGATTTTGTAAGGTATTTTAATTCGAGATATAAGGCTATTGAAGGGCTCCTGAGGCAAAGGCCAGACCTTAAAAATGTTATAACCATAAACCGGCTGAAGAACAAGAGGGATAGGGAATCAATATCCTTGATAGGGATAGTTGCAGACAAACAGACCACTAAAAATCAGAATATCATCCTTACCCTGGAGGACCAGACCGGATCGATAAACGTTTTGATAAACAAGAACAAGCCGGACATGTTTAAGGATTCCCAGTCAATAGTGCTTGATGAGATAATAGGGATAAACGGCGTAAACGGCAACAATATCATCTTTGCAAATAAGATATACTGGCCAGATACAGCTTCAAAAGAGCTCAAGAGGAGCCATGAGGTGGCGTACGCACTTTTCCTTTCGGATATGCATGTGGGCTCTAATAATTTCCTTCCGGGGGCGTTTGGCAGGTTCCTCAAGTGGATAAACCTTGAAACAGGGAACGAGAAACAGAAAGAGATAGCATCTAAGGTGGAGTACATATTTATAGTGGGCGACCTTGTAGACGGGTGCGGGATATATCCCGGGCAGGAGGACGAGCTGGACATCAAGGACATATATTCGCAGTATGAGGAATGCGCCAGGCTCCTTCGCCAGATCCCTTCAAGGATACGCCTTATAATCTGCCCCGGGAACCACGACGCTATGCGGATTGCGGAGCCACAGCCCCCATTATACCGGGATTTTGCAGAACCCCTATACGGCCTTCCAAACCTGACTTCAGTGTCCAATCCTGCGCTCGTAAACATACACTCTTCTGAGAAGTTTTCCGGCTTTGACGTTCTCATGTACCACGGCTATTCTTTTGACCATTTTGTCGCTAATGTGGATTCTATAAGGAACAATGGGGGCTATGACCGGGGCGACCTTATAATGAAATTTTTGCTTAAAAGGAGACATCTTGCTCCGACACATACATCTACATTATACACTCCAGACACCGATAACGACCCCCTGGTCATAGGCAGGGTTCCTGACTTTTTTATCACAGGGCACATCCACAAGTCGATAGCAGCAAACTACAGGAACACAACCCTGGTAAGCGGCTCATGCTGGCAGTCAAAGACGTCCTTTCAGGAGAAGGTGGGGCACGATCCAGAACCTGGCAGGATACCTTTGGTAAACCTAAAAACAAGGGAGATAAAGATCCTGAAATTCATCTAAAATGGAACCGACAGCAAGCAAGGACATGAAGAGGTACTTTGATGAAATAAGCAATAAGGTAGTCAAGGCTTATAAGCTTGCTAAGAAAGCCAGGGCCAGGGGCTTTGATCCTGAGGCTGATGTTTCTGTGCCTGTGGCAAAAAACATGGCTGAGAGGGTAGAGGGGCTGATATCTACGATAGCCCCGGAGATAGAGAATTCCGGGCTTTCCAAAAGGATAAAGGGGCTTGAGAAGGAGTTTGGGGACCTTAACTGGAGGGTTGCGATGACCATCTCTGCAGAAGTAGCAGAAGGCAAGATCTGTAAGTTTGACACTAAGCTTCGGGCGATGGAAACTGCAATAAGGGTGGGGATAGCATACCTGACGTTGGGCATAGTCGCTTCTCCTATAGAGGGCTTTGTGGAGCTTAAGCTAAGGGAGAGATCAGACGGCAAGCAGTATTTCTGCCTTATGTATTCGGGGCCCATCAGGTCAGCAGGAGGGACGGCCGCTGCAGTCTCTACAATAGTCGCAGATTATGTGAGGAAGAGGATGGGCTTTTTTCCTTACGACCCTTCAGAGGAAGAGGTAAACCGCATGGTTACGGAGCTTTACGATTATCATGAAAGGGTTACCAATCTGCAGTATCTTCCCAGCCGGGAAGAGATATCCTTTCTTGTAAGGAACCTTCCTGTACAGATATCCGGGGACCCTTCAGAGCAGATAGAGGTATCCCAGTACAAAGACCTTAAGAGGATAGAGACCAACAGGATAAGGTCTGGCCCATGCCTGGTCATAGGGGAGGGGATAGCCCAGAAAGCCCCCAAGCTGTGGAAGCAGATAAGCCAGTGGGGAAAAGAGTTTGGGCTTGATGAATGGCTTTTTCTTGCTGATTTCATAAAGCTTCAGAAAAGGGCAAAATCCAAGGACACCCCAACAGATACAGGCAAGATAAGCCCGATATATACATACATAGCAGACCTTGTTGCAGGCAGGCCAGTCCTGACACATCCCCTGAGGGAGGGAGGATTCAGGCTTAGGTACGGGCGGGCAAGGAACACGGGGTATTCTTCTGCTGCAATACATCCTGCACTTACCTATATTCTAAACAGCTATATAGCGATAGGGACCCAGCTAAAGGTCGAGAGGCCGGGAAAGGCGGCTTCTATGTCCTGCTGCGATACTATCGAAGGGCCCATAGTCAAACTTATCAATGGGGATGTCAGGAGAATAGATTCCTTAAGCGACGCCAAGAAATTTACAGGAAGCGTAAAAGAGATACTTTTCATGGGAGACATCCTTTTTAGCTATGGTGATTTTTTTAACCGGGCACACCCTTTGCTTCCGCCTGGCTATTGCGAGGAGTGGTGGGTCCAGGAACTGGAGAAAGCAGCTTCTGAAAAATTTGGGAAAGACTGCGCAGGGAAACTTTCAGAGCTTATTGGAATCCCTAAAGAGGCCCTTGAGGCTCTCCTTAAGGATCCTGTAAGGAACAGGATCAGCGCAACCGCTTCAGCAAGGCTTTCAAGGGACCTGGGAATCCCTTTCTACCCCCATTATACCTATCATTGGAACTCCATATCTTCAAAAGACCTTGCTTCTTTAGCAGAATGGCTGGAGAAAGCAAAGGCGGTAGTGGAGGAATCTCAGGCAGAAAAAATAATCCTGCCCTGGGACGACAGCAGGAAAAGGGTGATAGAACTGATAGGGCTGCCACATAAGGCCGTAAACAATGAATATCTCGTCATAGAGAAAGAAGATGCTTCCGCCTTAATAGAGGTATTTTCCCTGAAGGGAGACAAAAAGCTGGATATGTTGAGGTCTGCAGCAGAAGAGAACCCCGAAAAAAAGCCGTTAGAGATAATCAATGAGATATCAGACATAAAGATGAGGGACAAGTCCGGCTATTTTATAGGGGCGAGGATGGGCCGGCCGGAGAAGGCCAAGATGAGGAAATTGACCGGGTCGCCCCATGTCCTTTTTCCTGTAGGGGAAGAGGGGGGGAAGATGAGGTGTTTTCAGACTGCTATGGAATCAGGGAAGATAACTGCAGAATTTCCATTGTTTTTTTGCACTGAATGCAGCCATGAGACGGTCTTTCCTTCCTGTGAAAGATGCGGCAAAAGGGCAAGCAAGCTTTACTTTTGCGGCACATGCGGAACCATCAAAGGGAAGGAGTGCCAGCACGGGCAGGCAAAGGAGTATGCAAAAAAAAGCATAAACATAAGCGATATTTTCAACAAGGTAAAGGGCAGGATCAAGGAAAAGGCTGTCCCTGATATGATCAAGGGGGTGAGGGGAACTTCCAATAAGGACCACATCCCTGAGCATCTTGCCAAGGGCATACTCAGGGCCAAGCATGGGATCTATGTAAACAAGGACGGGACGACCAGATATGACATGACCCAGCTTGCCATCACCCATTTTAAGCCAAAAGAGGTACAGACAAGCATAGAAAAACTGAAGGAGCTGGGCTATGAAAAAGACACCTATGGAAAAGAGCTTATCGACACTGACCAGATCCTTGAGCTTAAGCCCCAGGACATTATCCTTCCGGCATGCACAGACTCTCCTGATGAGGGGGCAGACAAGGTATTGTTCAGGACGGCAAACTTTATAGACGACCTTCTGGTGAAATTTTACGGGCTTAAGCCATTCTACAAGCTTAAGACCCCTTTGGACCTTTCAGGAAAGCTTGTTGCTGCATTGGCACCCCATACTTCGGCAGCGATAACCGCGAGGATAGTGGGCTTTTCAAAGACATTGGGATTTTATGCGCACCCGATGTTCCATGCTGCTACCCGTAGGGACTGTGACGGTGATGAGGCTTCGGTAACTTTGATGATGGATATGCTGCTTAACTTCTCAAGGCAGTTCCTTCCTAACAACAGAGGGGCAACCCAGGATGCGCCATTGGTCCTTACATCGTCTATCATACCTGCAGAGGTAGATGACATGGTCTTTGACCTTGATGTTGCTAAAAAGTACCCCTTAGAGTTCTATGAGGCGTGCATGCAGTATAAACAGCCATGGGACGTAGAGATAGACCTTCTGGGCAAGAGGCTTAACAAAGAGACGCAATATGAGGGGTTTGGCTTTACCCATGACCTGACAAACATAAATGACGGCGTTAGGTGCTCAGCCTATAAGACAATCCCTTCTATGGAGGATAAGCTGAAGGGGCAGATGGATCTTGCAGAGAAGATACGGGCAGTGGATACAGAGGATGTAGCGAGATTAGTCATAGAAAAACATTTCATAAGGGACATAAAAGGGAACCTGAGGAAATTTTCACAGCAGGTTTTCAGGTGCGTCAACTGCAACCAGAAATACAGGAGGCCCCCTCTGATAGGCAAGTGCACGAAATGCGGCGGAAAGATAATATTTACCATATCAGAGGGGTCTATAGTCAAATACCTTGAGCCTGCAATAAGCCTAGCGAACAAGTATAACCTGCCTTCTTACCTGAAGCAAAGCCTGGAGCTTACGAAAAGAAGGGTTGAAGGCGTGTTTGGAAAAGAGAAAGAAAAGCAGTCAGCTTTAGGGCAGTGGTTTGGGTGATTTTTTAGGGGGGGGTATTACTCTAAGACCGCCTGTACATGGGGGACGCCTTTTACGAACATAACGCTTTTCTTGTCTGCTATCTTTTTATCCAGAAGAAGGCCTACGCTTTTTTTTCCTGCAGCATTTACAATATAGGCGTTTTTGGTAAGCATGACAACCTTTTCTTCACTTGTTTCAGCGCCTTTGTAGAATCCAGAGCTAAGGTCCAGCTGAAGCTTTCCCTCTTCAATCTTTTTTCCTGCCAGATCACTATCACATATAGCCAGAATAATTCTTTGGTCTTGTGCCTTGTGAACTTTGGCAATCATCTTATATCTTTGTCTTGATGGGGTGCCTGGCTCCGCAGGCATGACATTTCAGAAAAGTGAACTTATCTTCTTTCTCTATCTTCGTGTCCGGCTTTCCACACTCGCTGCACAGGACAAAAGTATTTGCATACTGCCTTACTTTCTCATTTATCCTGGAAGCACCTATCTTTGTGCCTATCATCACAGAGCCGCTTTTTTTGACCTCTCCAGGAGCAGCAAGCTCTTTCAGGATGTATTTTAGAAGGTGATCAGCAGGCCTTCCCAGTATGTCTGCTATCTGCAAAAAATTGCTAAGTATGGTCTTGTTCCCCTGTATGTGCCCTTTGACTTTGGGAATCTCAAACCTTTCCTTTTCAAAAACAGACTTGGGAAGCTGTTCCCTTGCTTTTTTCAATAGCTCTTCATAACTCATTTTATAAATAGAAGTTTTGAGCCTTATATAAACTTAATTATTTTGCCGAAGGGAAATAATAAACCGATAACACAAAAGCCCGACAAATCATAACCTTTTTAAAGCATTTTAGCCTCCTGAAAGACAGACCAAACAGAGGGGTGCTGAACATGAAAACGATAGATGAACTTAAGGGAGAGAAGGGGGAGATAGACAGCAATGCTATCAAGCAGGTAATCCCCTATGATACACCTTTTTTGATGATAGACAGGGTTACAGAGCTGGACAAGGGGAAGATTACAGCCTTAAAGAACACTTCAGCCAACGAGCCTTTCTTTAAGGGCCATTTTGCAGGCTTTCCTATAATGCCCGGCGCCCTTATAGTGGAGGGCATGGGGCAGGCTGCCACTTTACTCTTGAGATATAACCTTGAGAACCATTGGGAGAAGGAGGTTTTGGCGTATAAGATAAAAGAGGCGAAGTTCTCTGCACCTACGTTTCCAGGAGATGTCCTGAGGTATGAGGTCGCTATGCTTGGAAAGGATGATAGAGGGGCTTTGATGTCAGGAAAGGCATTTGTAGAGGGCAAGCTTGTTGCAGAGGCAACACTTATGCTGGCAACAGTAGACCGGAGGGAGTTTAGGTCTAAGGCTTCTCCAGTATATAAGTGATTTCTTATGGAAAGGTACCTAAAAGGAGCGGGCATGACCAAGTTTGGAGTTCAGGATGCAAGCACACACTCTTTGGCTTATGAAGCAGTATCTCTTGCTTTAGAGGACTCTGGGATGACTATGAAGGATATAGATGCTGCAGTCGTAAGCACTGTAGATACAAAGATAAATGATGAAAGGCAGAGGATGTACGGGCCTGTATTGAGCAGCCTCCTAAAGAAGAGAGCACCCATAATCAGGGTTCCTGCTGTCTGCGGGGGAGGAGGAGCTGCTTTTTGGACTGCATTGAGGCTTAAGTTCAACAATGTTCTTGTGCTTGGCGTCGATAAGGTATTGTCCGCCCCAACTTCGCTTATAACTAAAGAGATAATGAATGCGGGGGATAACTTTTGGGAGCAGGAGGAGGGCCTTATATTTCCTGCACAGAATGCCCTTGTGGCACAGCAGCATATGCTTCAATACGGGACAACCCATGATGACCTTTCCAGGATAGCATATAAAAACCACAGCAACGGCCGCTTAAATCCCAAAGCCAGGTTCTACGGAAAAAAAGTGACTATGGAGGACATAAAAAAATCACCCATCATAGCTTCTCCGTTTAACCTATATGATTGCAGCATAAGCGTAAACGGGGCGGCGGCTGCAGTAATATCGGATGATAAGTCAGACATAGAGGTCAAGGGCTCTGCGTTAGCTACAGACTACCTTGCGCCTTTTGAAAGGGAAAACATGGCAGTATGGAATGCAACAGTAGAATCGGGAAGAGAGGCATTCGGCCAGGCAGGGATAGGCCCCTGGGATATAGATGTTGCAGAACTGCATGATGCTTTTAGCATCGTAGAGCTGATAGCTTATGAGGATCTTGGGTTTGCAAGGAAAGGGGAGGGTGCAAAGCTGATAAGGGACGGAACCATGGAGCTTGACGGCAAGCTTCCAGCCAATACTTCGGGGGGCCTGAAGGCAAGAGGGCACCCCATCTCTCCGACAGGTGTAGCCCAGATAGTTGAAATTGCAGGGCAGCTAAGGGGGCTGTGCGGAGAAAGGCAGGTCAGTGGAGCTAAGTGGGGGCTGGCCCATAATATAGGGGGGGCAGGAGGAACTACATCAGTGAGCATATTCCGTAAAGCAGCAGGCTAATAAAAAATCATCAGGGTAACAGTTTTATGAGGATGAATGAGGATGAAGAAAAATGACTAAGACAATAAGATGGGTATGCAATAATTGCGGAAAGAAGTGGATACATCCGGTTGAGAAGTGCTTATACTGCAACAGCAGCATAAACAAGCAGATAGGCAGCAAGCTGAAGGTCATAGGGGCTACAAAGGTTAATGTTGGCTGCCCACCACATCCAATAGTCCCTTATAATATTCTTATCCTGCAGGATGAGCACGGCAACAGGATGCCTAAGAAGACTATCAAGGATTATGGGGTAGGGGAGGTGTATAATGATAAGCCTGACTCTTCTGAGGATGCAGTTTCAGTAATCAAGATAAAATATGATTTTTATGAAGCCGTAAAGGAGGCATTGGAGCTTATAGGGGGCATAAGCATAGATGAGAGTAAGAGGATACTTATCAAGCCAAACATTTCAGTCCCAGGCTACCCTTATATAGGGATATGCACCAATCCAAAAGTTATTGCCGCCTTGGTGCAGTACCTTCTTGAGCTGGGGGCAAAAAAAGAGAATATCACAGTTGCTGAGCAGAGCTTTTTTTTGCCGCTTGAGAAGGCAGAAGCAAAATCAGGCATAAAAGATATAATCTCAAAGTTTGGAATAAACCATGTTGATATATCAACTACAGAATTCCAAGAAAAAAAGGAGAGGGAGTTTAGCTTTGAGGCAAGCAGCATAGTTGATGATAAGGATATCATCTTTAATGTTCCTGTGATAAAGACTGACATGACCCTTGGGATCAATGGGGCGTTTGAAAACCTTACACGTTTTCTTTCGAAAAAAACATTTACTGAGCTTTCAAAAGACCCAAAAAAGGCAGTTTTAGCACTAGCGGCCCTCCCTAATACACTCCCTAAATTCATAACCATAGGAGATGCGTCAATAGGGATGCAGGGAAACGGGCCTGCACAATACGGGGAACCAGGATTCTATAACCTTATACTTGCTGCAAGGAATCCAGCAGTCCATGATAAGGCAGTCCAGGAAATATTGTGCCTTAGGAAGCTGCCTTATGTTGAGCTGGCTGGAAAGCTGGGCCTTGGGGAAACCGATATTTCCAAGATAAGGTTCATAGGGAATGAGCTAGACGCCCTGAGAAGAGACATAAAACAGCCAATAGGCTCAAAGCTTATCAAAGGCAATTAAGATGTACATAAAAGGAACAGGCATGACCAAGTTTGGGGTTTCAGGCAAGCTTTCACACCAGCTTGCCTATGATTCCTGCTTAGAAGCGCTTAATGACGCAGATACGAGCTTCAATAAGATAGATGCTGTTGTCTGCTCTTCAATAGAGTGGTTTTTTTCCATAGAGAAGCAGAGGCATTTTGCAGGCATGCTTAGCTCAATGTTCAGAACAAACAAGCCGATAATAAGAGTGCCTGCAGGATGTGCGGGCGGAGGGCATGCTTTGTGGGTGGCAAACCAGCTTGGCTATGATAATGTCCTGATAGTAGGAGTAGAGAAGCTGATGACCTGCAAGTCAGATGCTGTTCTGGACGAGTTCATGATGGCCATGGAGTCGAGATGGGAGCAGCCGCATGGGCTTATAGCTCCAGCATCAGCTGCCTTGGTAGCAGGGGACTACCTTAATCGGTTTCCAGACACCACCACAGATGACCTGGCTTTGATATCCTATAAGAACCATTCAAACGGCTTTTTGAATCCCAAGGCCAGGTTTTACAAGAAAAAGGTCTCTTTGGAAGACATAAAAAATTCCAAGGTTGCAGCTTCCCCTTTAAGGGTGATGGACTGCAGCATAAGTGTCGACGGGGCAGCAGCTGTTGTCCTTTCAAAGGATAAGTCAGACATCGAGATCACAGGGTCAGGGCTTTCTACAGACAGGGTTGCACCCTTTGAAAGCGAGGACATGACAAGATGGGATGCAACGTGCTCCTCTTCCGAAATTGCATTCAAGCAGGCAGGCTGTTCTCCAAAAGACATAGATTTTGCCGAGCTTCACGATGCCTTTACCATAGTCGAACTTATCAGCTATGAGGATCTTGGGTTTGCAAGGAAAGGGGAGGGAGCCAGGCTGATAAGGGACGGGATCGTCAATATAGACGGCAGGCTTCCTGTAAACGCTTCGGGCGGCCTAAAGGCAAAGGGACATCCGCCCTCAGCAACAGGGTTAAGCCAGATACATGAGATTGCGGAGCAGATGAGGGGGGAAGCAGGAGACAGGCAGCTTACAAGAACAAATACTGCCCTGGCCCATAATATAGGCGGCGTGGGGGGAACAGTAACAACCCACGTGATAAAGAAAAGGTAGGCAATGAAGATAAGGGATAAGATGATAATAAACTTGACGAGGTGCTTTAAATGAAAGGAAAAAATGCTTTGATAACCGGAGCTGCAAGAGGCTTAGGGAAAGAAATGGCGCTTGCTCTTGCAGGGGAAGGCTGCAACATAATAATCAATGACATAGGCCAGATGAAAGAAGAGGCCCTTAAGACTGTAGGGGAGCTTAAGGGGGTGGGCGTAGAGGCAGCCTTTATCGAGGCAGATGTCTCAGATTTCGAGAGCTGCAAGAAGATGGCTGAAACTATAAAAGAGAAGTTCAACCAGGTAGACATCTTGGTCAATAATGCAGGGATAACAAAGGACAGGACATTGAAGAAGATGGAGCCTGAGGAGTGGTATCCAGTCATCAATGTAAACCTTAACAGCCTTTTTAACGTCACAAGGAACGTCCTTGAGCTTATACCTGACGGAGGGAGGATCATCAACATAAGCTCTGTGGCCGGGATATCAGGGAATTTTGGCCAGACAAATTATGCTTCTACAAAGGCAGGGGTTATAGGATTTACAAAAAGCCTTGCAAAAGAGATAGGCAAGAGGAAGATAACAGTGAATGCTGTCGCTCCGGGCTTTATCAAGTCAGCTATGACAGATAAGATACCTATGGAGATGCTGGCGCAGGTGCTCGAGCTTATACCTTTAAAGGAGATAGGGCAGCCTGCTGATGTTGCCAATGCAGTCAAGTTTTTGGCTTCTGATGAAGCAAGGTATATCTCGGGGATGGTCCTGAAGGTAGACGGCGGGATAAGCTTTTAAAACATAAATTATATAAATGGCGCATACAGAACAAATACCACTATGGTAGTAGAATCCCTCCTCAATCCCTTCAAGGCAGAGAGAAAGCCCTGGGAGATGTTTTTTATAGGCATGTTCTATTCTTCTCTTGCTGTAATCCTTAGCCTGTGGATCTTTAAGTCACATGCCAGCCTGGTCATGGTCTTCCTGACAGTTACGGCTTGCGTCCCTATAATGTACGGGACGATGAAGCTTGAGGAAAAAAAGGATATGTCGATAAATGACGAAAAACTACTTATAAAGGAGCATGGGAAGGCGCTTTCTTTCTTCATATACCTCTTTTTGGGGATAACCATATCTTTTACCCTTTGGTACATCTTTCTTCCTGCCAACATAACCAATGTTCTTTTTTCCATACAGACAAAGACAATCACAGACATAAATACGCAGATAACCGGGCAGAGCATCAACCAATTTTCATTGTTTTCAAGGATATTCCTAAATAATGTCAAGGTCCTTATACTTTGCATAATCTTTGCTTTTATATACGGCTTTGGGGCAATATTCATCCTAACCTGGAATGCGTCTGTAATAGGGACGGCGATAGGCAATTTTGTAAGAAGCAACATCTCTAATTCTCCGGGCTTTGCACTTTATTTTAAGATGACTTCGCTTGGCATCTTAAGGTATATGATCCATGGAATACCTGAAATACTCGCTTATTTTATAGGGGGTTTAGCTGCGGGCATAATATCAATAGCAATAATAAAGCATGATTTTAGGTCAAAGAAATTCCATCATGTCCTGATGGATTCTACAGACATGCTCCTTTTATCCCTGGCTGTGCTTTTGGTAGCAGCACTTATAGAGGTCTTTATAACTCCAGTATTATTCTAGAACCTTGATCTTACCCGGCTTAATCTCAAATATCTCCCCTTCTTTCAGCAGCCGGGTTATCATCCCTTCTGCTTCACTCATTTTAGACTTTTGTATTATCTCCTGAATGTCCGCTCCCCCACCAAGATCGCCTTCTTTTATAAGATCGATTAAGCTTTGGACAGAATCTATAGCTCCCGTTTTGGAAGGCGAAGCATCATCCTGCATATCTGCTTTTTTTTCACCTTCTTTTTTAGGTTTTTTTACATCCCTCTCCTTTTCCATCTCCAGCTTCCTTACCTCTACCCACAGCCGGTCGTTTACCTTCTTCAGTATCTCAGAGACGATATATTTTTCATTGAAATATTCTCTTGGCCTTCCTACGAGCAGGATGAAGTCTCCTACCCTGATGCCATCAAAATTGGAGCTTTCTTCAAAGCTTCTTATAGATATCCTTCCTGAGCCATCGTCAATCATGATGTTTTGGTAATTAGTATTCTCTAAGTCCTGCTTTGAAACAACTACAGCCATAAGATTTACACGGGAAACCTTTTTGTTTCCTATCAGGACATAATTAGGCATCCATTCACCTTCTTCTTTTACATATTCTCCGCTTATTATGTCTCCTATCTGGACCTTATAAGCTACCTGCCTTTTCTGTGATTTTTCCATCTCTTTAAACAATCCCCCAAAGAAAAAGCAATCCTTATTATTTAAATAGTTTTTGGAAGCACCCTGGCATTCAGATGCGGGATACAAATCCGGACCTTGGCTCATACAGGTCCCCTTTTATCTTAAGCTTCTGGATGACCTCTTCCACCTTGTCTTCCTTGATCCCTTTCTCTTTTGCTGCAGAAACAACATCATCTATCGGGATAGTCTTTCCTACCCTGCTTTCCATCTCTGCTATTATCTCCTTGACTACATGGATGTTGTTCCTTGCAGAGGCAGAGACACCTGTTGCAATCCTGTCTATGTCTATCTTTCCTGTTTCCTTGTCAAATCCCACCTGCATAAGCGAGAATTCCAGGAGGTCTATCGCCCTTTTGGCATCTTTTCTTGCCACCTCCTCGGAAAGCCTTAGCCTTGCATTTGATTCACTAAGCCTTACCAGCCCTTCAAGCTGCCTTGCAGATATAGGTATCGTCTTTACCCCGTCTTCCCCACTTCCGCTTGCCCTCATCTTGAGGTAGTATTTTTTTATCTCTTCAATTGCGCCGTCTGTAAGCTTGGGCGTTATATTCTTTTTTGCATACCCTATATACTTCTTCAGCATCTCTGTGTCAAGCTCGGGCTCCTGCATCTTTGGGCTTTGGTGCAGGTTAAGGATGTGGCTTGCCAGCAGACCGTCTTTTTTCTCATCAGGCAGGTCTTTTATCACGAATATGAGGTCAAACCTGTTTATCAGGGCAGGAGGAAGGTCTATCTGCTCTGCAACTATGCCATAGGGGTCGAACCTTCCGAATTTGGGGTTTGCAGCTGCCAGAACAGTCGTTCTTGCTATAAGCGTGGCCTGGATGTTGGCTTTCGAGATGCTTACTGTCTGATTTTCCATGGCCTCATGCATGGCGCTCCTGTCTTCAGGGCTTATCTTGTCCATCTCATCTATACAGCACATCCCGTTGGACGCCAATACCATGGCTCCTGCCTCTAAGCTCCACCCTTTGAGGAACTCGTCTTTCACTACAGCGGCAGTGAGGCCGGCTCCGGAAACTCCTTTGCCTGATATGTATCTTGATTTTGGGGCTATTATGTTCGATCTTTTGAGCAATGCCGAATTGTGGGCGACAAGGCCGTTAGCTACGAAATTGTGAACCCTTTCTATCTCTAGGTCATAGACATAACCCTCATAATCCTTTACCTCTTCTACTCTCTTTATCCTATCCCAGAATATTTCACTTTTTGATGCCTGGCTTAGGATCCCTATAAGGGGGTCATTTTTTGAACCATCTGTTTTTAGGTATGCCCTGCATATCTTTCTTAAGCTTTGATGTGAAGGAAGCTTATCGCCTTTTTCATAGCTTTTGTATTCAGCCGGGGGGATTCCAAACGAGGGATATGGAATACAGTATTTTTTTCTTAGTATCCTCAGAATGCCCTTAAGCCCAGGAATAACATCCATCTTATCGCATAAGAAATCCTTTTTTTCTATCAGGCTCTTCAACTGCTTATTTTTTTCATCTGAAACAAAACCTATCTTTTTATGGTACCTAATCAAACAGCCTTTGCTTACCTTTAGGCTGAATATAGGCAATTTTATCTTGTTTTTATCTGAGCCAGGACCCGATGACGGACCTATTTTAGAGATGATGCCGAACCTTAGCAGGGCATATTTAAGGCCATAAACCAGCTCTTTGCTTTTGGAACAGAACTCTATCTCTTCCTTTTCTTTTTTTATCTTTGCGCTCAGCCCAAAAAGGGAGCTGATGAACTCTTTTAGGATGCAGTCAGGGGATCTGCAGATTATCGGTGGAAGGATTATGCTTTCAGATCCCTTCCTCTTATTTTTACCTGCTATGAGACGACCAAGGCGCAGGGCGTGTCTTTCGTCAAGGATACAGCGGTATGCTGCCTCTTTATCATCATGTTTTTTTGTTTTTTGCTGTTTAACAGGCAGGGATTGCAACGACCCTTCTATATCCAGCTTAGAGGGGGCAGCTATGTAGCTCCCTTCCTTATATTCCTCCGCTCTTTTAGAGAATATCAGGCCGTCTTTTGTAGTGAACAATGGGTGGCCTTTAGTTATGGTTATCTCGTTTCCTGAACATGTAACTATCCTTATCATGCTTGAGGGGGCTTTCCTTTTCCAAAAGCGTATCGGCTGTGATGTGAAATTCAGCCCTTTTTCATCTATAGAGAATATGCCCCCTTTACAGTTTAGGGTGTTTTTATGATGCAAGGCATTTTCATAGAACGAGCTTATGCTGGTAATCTCCCCGCTTTCAAGGATTATTTTGGTTTCACTTCCGCAGCATTTGCCTGCGCCAGGATCCCCTATCAGGAGGATATGCATGTCCCCCCTGCTTACTACGCCGTCTTTCCTTACCTTATGGATCCCCCCAACCATCTGGAGGAGTATCGCTTCCTTTATCCTGTCATGGCCGTAGATAGACGGCGCTATAGACCCTGACAGCTTCTTGTAGAAATGGGGGTCTTCAGCCAGCTCCCTGAACTGGAGCTCCTCTTCCTTGGTTATCTCTATCTCTGAGAATGTTTCTTCAGCAGCCTCTATGTAGTTGGCCTCTATCAAAAGGTCAAACGTTGTGGATTTTGCCCCTGTCCTGAGTATTATGGGTATCTCTTTTACCAGGCCCACGATACGGACCTTGGCTCCGGGAGATGTCTTTTTTTCTGATATGGGGCTTACCAGGTCATCCTTCAGGAAAACATTCATCCTTTTGGGCTGCTCACCGCCTTCCAGCTTTTCAGGCGACTCTTCCAGCATTATCCTTTGCGCATCTACAAGCTCCTTGCTTACCAGCCTGAACTTTCCTTTTCTTCCACAGCCGCACCTTGACGGCTCCTTGAAAGAGCTGTCGAGCTGCAATACATTTATCACATTGCCGCAGGAAGGGCATTCAAACTTGGCAGCGGTCACCTGGGGCCTTACATCTGATTTCTGCCTTACTATGCCTTCTATCTGGAACAGCTTGTTGAGATGCTTGCTTCTTATGTTCCTGACCATCATCGACTGTGATTCAGGTAGGTTACTGAAGCGTATCTTTGTATTTTCAGAATTCTCGATGTCAAGCTGCTCAACAGCAAGCTCTGCAGCCTTTATCGTGTCTTCAGGCTGCTCAAGAAGCATGTCTGCCAGTTCAGGGTCGAACTTGCTAAGCTCGCTGAAATCTATAACAAGGAACTTTTTGTCTTTTCTCAGGTTGTTGTTCAATACTGCCAGATAGCTTTTTTCTATAATCTCCTTAAACCTTTCAATCTGCTGCTGGGCTTCCATTTTTAGAGAGAATCAAATAATCTGCTTTGTTTTTTAGCCCTGCTGAAACCCCCAATTTACCCTCAACAGAGCTGTGCTATGCAGGTATAGCTTTCTATCCAGGAGATATCAGCCAACCCCGATGCATGATCCGCTTATACCGATCTGACTATGAAATCACTTGACCTTCTTTAGGTTGACCACTAACTTATCCAATGCAGAATGCACCTCTTTCTCGCTTTTTGTTCCGGTGCATACTATCTTGCCGTTGCTGAAAAGAAGGAACGTTGCCCTTGCTTCTTCCAGCTTATATACCAATCCGGGGAACTGCTCAGGCTCGTATTCTGTGTTCTCCAGTTTCATAGCCAAAACATTCAGGTTTAGGTCCATGCCTACGCTTCCTGACGCTACAATGTTCTGTATCTTTATTTCCGGCTCTATGGTTATCTTTATGTTGATCTTTTCCAGGCTTTTTATGATCTTTTTTATGCTTTCATGGACCTTATCCATGGATCTTGCTCCAGTACATACGACTTTTCCTGAGCTGAATATCAAAGCGCTGGTCTTTGGCTCTTTTATCCTTATAACGAGGCCCGGAAACTGCTCAGGATTGTATTCTGTGTTAGATAATGTAGCAGCCATCTTTTCGAGCGGAATATCGTGCTCCAGAGAGCTAGAAACAACTATATTGACCACTTTTATATCTCTTTTCTTAGATTCTTTCTTCTTAGCCATAAAGACACCCCCAATAACCTCTTTTTTTTAAATAAGGCTATATTTTGCCTTTTAAAGCTATTTTATTTATAAATGTTTATAAATAAGAAAACTATTTAAATATTGGTATTTATTGGTGTATTAAACATTTGCTTATTTACTATGGGGTGGGGGGTACAAAAAGGGAAGGCGGGGTTTATGGGAGGTAATAGCGCACTTTTATAAGAAGCAATTTGGCTGTTGTTTTTGCTAACTCCCTGGCTAAAGCGGCCATAGAATCCATAATTGTGTTCAAAAGAAAATCAATTAAGCAATTAAAAACTTAACTGCTCTTAACCAGAAAATACCTAAAGCCTTTTTCTATGGCCTCTAAGCTGGCTTCAAGTATGTTCGTGCTTACGCCTACCGTCCCCCATTCCTCTTTGCCGTTTTTGAACTCTATGTAGACCCTTACAGTACTTTCTGCACCTTTGTCTTCTGCTATCATAACCTTATAGTTTATCAGCTTGACGTCTTTTATCTGCTTATAGTTGGTAGAGATCATCTTCATAACAGCAGTAAATACCGCAGCAACAGGCCCGCCTTTGATAGGTGCAACTACCTCTCTTTCTTTTCCATCTACTCTTCCAGTCACTACGGATTCAGAGAACTCCCCATTTCTCTGTTCTGACATTATCTTCCAGGTCTCTATATTGAAAAAATCCCTTTTCCTGCCGAAATGGCTTTCAGCAAGCAGGAGCTGCTCTGCCTTCAAGTCCCTTATATCATAGCCTTTCTTTTCCATAATCTCCACTTCATGGAGCATGGAGGAGACTCCGGGACTATCTTTTTTGACATCAAAGCCGAATTTTTTTGCAACTTCGACAATATTGGCCTTTCCAGAAAGGTCAGACAGCACTATGCTCCTCTTGTTCCCTATCAGCTCAGGATCTACATGCTCATAGGATGCCCCTTTCATCACAGCATCCACATGGATGCCTCCTTTGTGGGAGAATGCGTTTTTTCCTACGAAAGGCTGCGAGCCAGGAGCCCTCATGTTTGAGAGCGTGTAAACCAGCTTGCTGAGCTCTGTCAACCTTTTTAGATCTACATCTAACTTTATATCCTTCTTTAAGACAAGCAAGGGAATCAGCTGGCAGAGGTCAGCATTTCCGGTCCTTTCACCAAAGCCGTTTACTGTTCCCTGGACTTCATCAATACCTAGATCTACAGCGGCAAGGGTATTTGCTACAGCTGTTCCGGAATCATTATGGAAATGGACACCTAATCTGGAATTTACCTTATTTTTATCCATGAAACCTTTTACTTCTTTGACAATATCCTTAACTTCATCTGGAAGGCTGCCTCCGTTTGTATCACATAAGACCAGGCAGTCAGCTCCTGCAGAGCCTGCAGCTTCCAGGCATTCCAGGGCATACTCTTTGCTGTCCTTAAAACCGTCAAAGAAATGCTCCAGGTCGTAGAATACATAAAGGCCCTTTTCTTTCAGGAACATTATGCTTTCCCTTACGGCTTTTAGGTTTTCTTGTGAATCCATCCTAAGCTGCCTGTCAACATGGTGCAGCCAGGTCTTCCCGAATATACACGCAGATCCAGCCTTGCTCTTGAGGATCGCCTGCAGATTAGCGTCTTCAGAGGCCTTGATGCCTTTTCTTCGTGTAGCCCCAAAAGCCACTACTTTTCTGTTTAGGCCAAGCTTAGCGGCTTCCAAGAACGTATCCATATCTTTGGGGTTTGAGCCAGGCCATCCAAGCTCGATATAATCTATTCCAAAAGAGTCCAGAGCTTCTGCTATCTTGATCTTGTCCCTTGTGGAGAGGTTTACATCCACGCTTTGTGTCCCGTCCCTTAGTGTTGTGTCAAAAAGCTTTATCATCTGACCACCTTTAGAAACAATGGCTGCAAATCCTGATAAGAATGCAGCTTATGCTATTATAATAATGCCTGAAACTAAGAAAATCTCCCGTTTTTCTTTTATAATACAGGGTTTGTTCATATTCTTACAAGAACCTTAAACCTAATATATAAATCTTTTCATTCAAGAGAATTTTATCACTCTAAAATGGTTAAAAAATAGAAAGGTTTAAATAAGAGGAAAATATCCCAGCTTATGCACATATCTTAGATTTAGTTGTGATATCATGCTAGTAAAAAAAGATTTTTTAAATAAGGTAAGGGACTTTGGATTGAACACCTATGAGAGTAAGATATGGACTGCTTTGCTATCAAGGGGGGTCTCTACAGCCGGAGAGCTTTCGGACATAGCCAATGTTCCAAGGTCCAGAAGCTATGATGTTCTTGAGAGCCTTGAGAAGAAAGGGTTTATAATAACCAAGCCGGGAAAGCCCATAAGGCATATAGCGGTAAAGCCTTCTGAGGTTATAGAAAGGGTAAAAAAGAAGGTAGAGGAGCAGACACAGGAGCAGCTTCAGTATATAGAGAAGCTAAGGTCAGAGGACATGCTTAATAAGCTTAACCTGCTCCACAACCAGGGCAGGGATATGCTGGAGCCTACGGACATGACTGCAGCGATAAAAGGAAGAAAGAACATATATAACCATATGGCAACCATGATAAGGAACGCCAAAAAGACGATCACTTTAGTTACTTCGCCTGAAGGGCTTATAAGAAAGGAAGAGGCATTACACAAGCCTTTGAAAAAAGCCCAACAGAAAGGCGTCAAGATAAGAATAGCCTCTGCAAGGGCAGAGGAGGTGGAAACGGGCTTATTTTCAGACATAGCAGATGTAGAGAACACCAGCTTAAAGGCCCGATTCTGCATTACAGACGGCAAAGAGACCATGTTCATGGTCATGGGTGATGATGAGGCACACCCCAATTATGACCTGGCAATATGGGTAGATTCCGAATTTTTTGCAGATTTTCTTGAGAGCTCTTTCAGAACCTTTTTAAAGAAAGGGACTTTACCCCCAGTAGGGAAAACCTAAGATCCGGTGAAAGCAGCATTTCCATCTTCAAAAACTTTTATTGGGATTTTTACAAGGGACTTTCTTGATCTTTCTTTTTTTGCAGTTATCTGAAGATCCTATAAATCTGCCAAAAGATTAAAGAGACATCTGATGTTTTTTCTGTCAAGTGTAGAAACCTTTTCTGCATCTTGCTTGCCTTTTTTGCCACAGCTATCTCAGGCATAGGCTAATATTTGACAAAGGCAAGCATGGCATGGCAGGCGCAGCCGGCCAGAGCACATACAAAGCACATTTCTGCTAAGAATACAATCATCGTTTCTATGGAATCCAAAAAGGAAAGACTTATATACTTAATACTTACATATATATAAAAAATACTTACAATTAGATAAATATAAAGTTTCCAGGCAGCTCCTAATTGCCCGGAGGAGACAAAACAAAAAGACTTATATACTTAATACTTACATATATATAAAAAATACTTACAATTAGATAAATATGCAGAGATTTCAGGCCAAAGATGTTGAAAGGTTAAAGAATGAAATAGAGAGATTCAGCAAAAAATACAAGATTTCTTCCACTGATGTTGCTAGATTATTTGAGCGGGACAAATACCTGCCCATCTCTATATTCAATAGCAGGCTAAGCCCCTTTGAAACCATAGTAAAGTTTTTTAGGGAAAACAGGGATATGAAGTTTAAGGAAATCTCCAGCTTATTGAACAAGGAAATCTCTGCTTGCTGGACGGCATATAAGAATTCTAAGAGAAAATCCCCTAAGAAACTTGCATATTCCCACTCAAAATACAATATTCCCTTAAAGGACCTTTTTTCTGATAAATTAAGCTTGTTAGAGCTGATATCCTGTTATCTCAGGGACCAATCCAAACTTAATTTCCATACGATCGGCAAAATTCTCCACAGGGATGAGCGAACAATCTGGACAGCATATAACAGGGCTTTAAGGAAAAATGGATAGGCCGACCAACAGAAAGAAAAAAGAAGCCAGAAGGCGCATGTACTCTAATAGGGAATACACCCTTTTGATCTCATTAGTGCTGGCCCTGTTTTTCATCTTCAGCCTTATCCTGACATCGACTTCAACAGAGATCAGCCCTACAGGCTTCTCAGTAATCAGCAATGAAGCTTTTTATTCAGCTAACCTGCCTTTGGTTCTTGACAATAACTATAACTATACATTGTCAATGAACAATTATGGCGAACTACATTCAATCAAACTGGGAGGGACGGTCAGCAAGGGGGGTTCTGCCAAGGCCTATCTGGAGCATGATAACGAATCATATCTTGTTTTTGACAGCTCACAATTAAAAGAAAAAGGCCAGGATAAAATTACAGGCTTGGCTGCCAGGGGTTTAGCCGGCAACGATCTGATCGAAGGTACAGATGAACCAACAGATAACAGAACTAGGTCAATGATAATAACTATCCGGGGAGGCGGCTCTAAATCTACATGTGATATTTTTGAGTTTAATATCAGCAGCCGATTTAATTGGGATATAGATCATGACAACCTTTGCACTAAGTGGGACGCCAATTCAGAACTTGCTGCTTGTTACGGCAATGAAGAGTGCTGTGCCTTGTTGTTGGATACTGAGAAAATGGGAGCATGGAACGACAGTTTCTACCTAAGCTATGGGAGGTATAACAGTAAATCAAATAATACTATCTCTGTGCAGCTTATCTATTATGATGTTGATCTGGAAGTTCCCCGCTCTGAAATTATCCTGTCTAACAGGGCAGAGACAAGGGCTGAGTTCCATGCGCCGAGGACCGAGTTCAGAAATATATGCATAGACACCTGTTCCTTGCCTGGATTTAATGCAACCTCATATAAGCTGGTGTTTGTTATAGAAAATGCAAGTTTAATGATAGATGATATAGGGTATAATCTTGAGAATGGCACCGATTCCAGCAGGCGTTCCCCTAGTTTGGCTAAAAAATTGGCCATCAAAGCGAAGAAGCCTAACTTTAAAAATACTGAAAATCCTGAATTCTACATCAATATAACTGATGGAGGCAGCACCATAATAGATGACAAACTAACTGCCGCTTATTTGAAGAGACCCGACAGGACTATCATTGATATTTCAAATAAAATAAGTAATCTGGAAATTGGCAAGTTTAGCATCACCCTAGATCCTGAAAGAAGCTTTAGGCCGGGTTTATACGAAATAGAGGTCAGAAGCGGGGAAAACAGCATCATAAAACAAAACTTTACATGGGGTGTTTTAGCCCTTAATACCCATAAATCAGCCTATCTTGAAAATGAACTGGCTGATATAGGAATTGCCGTTTTGGATGATGGGGGCTATATGGTTTGTGATGCAGATATTACCTTAGAGATTACAGACCCTCATGGCGGCAAAACAACCTTAACAACCCCTGATGATATAATCGTTACAGAAGCCTGCCAAATCTATGACATCACTAAAAGGCCGGATTATCATACCAGCTATATCGTCAATTCTGCGGGCGCTTATTCAATAAACCTAACAGCTGCCACTGATGCAGGAACATGGAACATAGAAGACAGCTTTATGGTTTTTACTTCTGTTGATTTTGATGTCAGCAGAAATATCGCTCAAACAAGGATATACCCCTTTATCAACTATACTATGAGTATAACTGTCATCGCCAATAAAAATTATGGCGGGGCAATAAGGGAATATGTCCCCTCTGTCTTCGACATAACCCCTCAAGACGGGTTAACCATTACAACAGCTGGCGGCACTAAGACATTAAGCTGGGACTTGAATCTGAAAAAAGAGGACATGATAAACCTGGCCTACGAGTTTGATGCTCCGGACATAAGCCCCCAATTTTACCTATTGGGCAGGCTGGATATCGGTTCCTGGCAGGAAGAAAAATATTGGCAGGTTGCCAGCGATGCTGCAAACGGCAATATAAATGATGATAGTTTTTCTTGTGTTGATGCCAGTTTAGGGGTAGGACAAAGGACCAATTGCACCGGAGTATATAGCGAGGACGCTAACAAGCCGGAAAGCTGGACTTTATGGTTATTAGATGATGAGGCTGCAATCACAAGGGACGATTGTTTGGGGGACGATTTCAAGGTCACTGATGTTGATTATACAACAAACAATGACGTGTGTACTGACGAACTGAATGGGGTGGTTACTTGTAATGATTGGGGTGCGCAAGTCGCCAACCAGCAGATAAGGTGGGAGATAGAGGCTTGCCAGGATAGTGATGCCTCGAATATAATAATAACTGAAGCTGGAACCACCACCTCGGGAACCAATACCCTGAGCATTTCCCATGAAATATCAATAGTGGTTCCAGATACCCTCCCTCCAACATATAACCTCTCAAATAATGCTTCTGTTGAAACCATGATAAATGGTGTTGTTAACTGGTCAATAAACCTGTCAGACAACCAGGGATTAAGCTTCTACATATTTGCCCACAACGATTCAGGCACATTAAGGAACGTGAGCAACGGGTCATTATCAGGGACCGCTGCCTTTGTGAACAAGACAGTAACAATAACCCAGCCGGGAGGAAATTACAT
>JAHWIN010000069.1 GCA_019322475.1 Candidatus Woesearchaeota archaeon | reverse complement strand
TTAGAGGAAGCTTCTATACTTGATGTGACCCACTACAGGACTCCATTGGGAGAGGTGAAGCTGTCAAAAGATGCAGAAAAGCTTTTGGAGGAAGAGATGATAAAGACTGTTCCGGAAGCCCATGCAAAAGAGCACTGCCTGGAGATAGAGCTTCCTTTCCTGCAGAAAAAGCTAACTGATCTTGAGGTTGTCCCTATAATCGTAGGCAGAATCGACCCTACATCGTTCAAGGATTCCCTTGCCGGATATATCGATGAAAAGACGCTTGTAGTCGTGAGTGTTGACCTGTCCCATTACCACCCGTACGAAGAGGCTAAGCAGCTTGATTACTATACTATAGACAGGATACTCAGCAAGGACTATGAAGGGATATTCAAGGCTGAGATAGATGCTCCCTGGGCAGTATCTACCCTGCTCATGATAGCTAAGGAAAAAGGCTGGAAGCCTTACCTGCTTTACTATGCAAACTCAGGCGACGTAAGCGGAGACAAGAGCAGCGTAGTAGGGTACGCAGCCATGGCTTTTGTGGACAAAGGAACCGGAAAAGAAAGGAATGTTGAGGGAAAGGCAGATGTTGGAGGGGAAAAAGAGCCTTCTGGAGAATTGGAGGGGGAGAAAGGCTCTGAGCTAAGCGATAAGGAAAAAGAGCTTCTTTTAGGGCTGGCTAGGTATTCAGCAGAAAACTACCTCAAGGCAGGAAAAAAGACAGGCGTAGATGAAAGCAAGCTGACCGCTCCATTAAAAAAAGTGCAGGGGTGCTTCACTACATTCACAAAGGATGATAACCTAAGAGGCTGCATAGGCCACATCCTTCCTCAGGAAGAGCTGTATAAATGTGTTATGGACAATGCCATAAACGCTGCACTGAACGACAGGAGGTTTGATCCTGTCTCTTACGATGAGATGAAAGGCATAAAGATAGAGATATCCGTGCTTAGCGTCCCTGAAAAGGTGGAATTCGATTCAGGAGATGAGCTTCTGGAAAAGCTAAGGCCCATGATAGACGGTGTTGTGCTGAAGCAGGGCTTTAAGCAGTCAACATACCTTCCTCAGGTCTGGTCTAATTTCAACTCAAAAGAGGAGTTCCTTGGCAGCCTTTGTATGAAAGGGGGCATGGGGCAGCCATGCTGGAAAGACGGCTCTACAGAGGTGCATACGTACCAGGCGGTTGTTTTTGGTGAGGAGTGAGCTTTAAGCTGTGCATAAAAAAGCTTTATAAACTGGCTTGAAAAGCTGATTCCAAAAGCATTATCCTGTAGGCAATGCTTCCTTATCAACTTATCATCCAGGCGGCAGCATCCCTGTGCACCTGTAGTTGACCTCTGCTTTTTTGTATGCTTCGTAGACGACGCATGCAGGATTGCAGCCTGGCTTTTCTTCTTTTAGGACTAAGCCTATCCAGTAGGTGTTTGTAGAGGGGTTATAGGATATGTCTTCTGTAAGCATACCCTCTGATATGCAGCCGCTCTTTTCAGCGATCTCTAAGGCTTCCTCCTCTGTCAGCCTTTCTCCAGGGACGCAGCATATATTCGGGGATATGAACCCTATGACCGGGCCTATATTGACTTCGTTTTCATCGCAGGAATCCCCCCCTACTATGTTTACTGCTCTTCCTCCTTTTTCTTCACAGCCTTCAGGGCTTAATCCCTGCCCTTCCTCCGGCTTTTTTTCTATAACCTCCCAGTTTTCAATATTTACGAGAACATTCTTATCGCCTGAGTTGAGGTGGAGCTTTACGTCCACGACAAAGCAGCCGGGGCATCTTGCCACAGCGACATTATCTATAGTTGCACCCTTGAGAGGATCCCGATATCCTATTGCAATCTTAGCAGCCCTTGCCTGGCTTTCATCCAGTTCCCAGTTTCTGGTGCATGCCCTTATGTTTTCATCATAGGCATAGCCTGCTGCGATAAGGCAGCCATGCCCGTCTTTTTCCCCGCCTATCGGCTTTTTGACAGAGCATCCTGCTGCAAAGACAAGCAAGAGGATATATAACATTACTATGGCATTTTTCATCTTTTACCACCTCAAATACAGCTGTTTTAGATTAAGCTGTCTTAGGCGGGTTATGTTTATAAAATTATCTGAGCAGAACGGTACGAATTTGATTTGAATTATCTTTAGATTTAATGTATCATCAAAAGGCTTATCTCATACATCAGCACCAAGGGAAGGCCTATTATCAGCTGGGTTATGAAGTCAGGAGGGGTTATAACTGCGGCAAGGAGGAATATAAGGACATAAGCATGGGGCCTGTATCTTCTCAGCCATCTTCCTTCTACTATGCCTGCCCTGTCCAGAAGCATCAACAGCAAGGGAAGCTGGAATATCAGCCCGAAGGATAGGCAGCTGAGCAGAACGAAGCCTATGAACTTATCGACAGACCAGAGATTTTCTATTATCCCCATAGAGAGCCTGCCAAGAAAATATACTGCCGCAGGAAGGAACATGAAATAAGCGAACGTAAAACCCATGATGAACAGAAGGACAAATGCAGGAAGCATCAGCCTTATCCCCTCTTTCTCTTTCCTGTTGAGGCCCGGCCTGATAAATGCTATGGCGTGATAAATGATCAAAGGGAGGCTTATAGCAAATGAAACAAGCAATGCTACCTTTGCCCTTGCCACTATATATTCTACAGGGGTCAATCCTATTATAGTGACATTCTCTATAAAGATAAGGCTGGCTATCATCCATCTTATGATATGTCCAGAGAAAGAAAACCCTATCACGAAGAAGACAGCCAAAAAAGATATTACTATGATAAGCCTTCTTCTTAACTCTTCAAGATGCTCGTCTAACGGCAGTTCCATCTTAAGACCCGGCTACCACCTCTTTTATGTTATGGGCATGAGCTTAGCTTAAGCCCAGAAAGAAATCATGCGCTGGCTTTGGATATTCCTGATATTTTACTTACCCTTTTGGTTTTCCTTTTTTTCCAGCCATGCCTTCCCTGTATGATCTTACACTTTCCCCTATAGACCTTGCAAGCTCAGGGAGCTTCTTAGGCCCGAACAGGATAAGTATTATGACCAATATTATCAGTACCTCAGTAGTTCCTATCATCCGTATCACCCCTAAGAGGATATAGGATATTTAGGATATAAATGTTTTGTTTTTAACATGGTATCGATCTTCTACTATGGGGATGTCCTTTGTGTTTCCTTATTTTTCTTAGGCCTTCGCCTTAACAACAAACCCGCTTATAATATTAAGCACCCCTATAAGCAAGCATACCTTCAGTATGCCGAACAAGGGGATAAAAAAAGCGCTTACGAGGAGAGCCCCTATGCTTGCCCCTATCAGGTCTGCGTTATAGAGCTTTCCTGCTGTCTCTCCTATCTTCCCTTTAAAGAAAAGCTTTGAGGCAAGGGGGAACTCCATCCCGACCAGTATGGATATCAATAATGTAAACAGGGGTATAAGGGTGTGTGATGACAACGAGACGAAGAAAGGGCTTTTTATCCTGCTTAACAGCATAAGCACCAACGGGAGGAGCATGGAGTAGAATGCTATTGAAAACTCAATGCTGACAAGCTCTTTCTTTCCCATGCCCTGAATCTTCCTGTTCATGTAATAGGAGCCTATGGCAAGGCCTGCCATAAAAAATGTTATGAC